>JAQUWM010000113.1 GCA_028692885.1 Acetobacterium sp.
GGAGCTGATATTTTTATCGGTGTTTCAGCGCCAGATATCGTCACTGCGGAAATGATCGAGACCATGACTGAAAACGCCATTGTCCTGCCGATGGCCAATCCGGACCCGGAAATTGATCCGGAGTTGGCCATCCAAGCCGGCGCAAGGGTTGTCGGAACAGGGCGGTCAGACTATCCCAATCAGATTAATAATGTGCTGGCTTTCCCGGGCATTTTCAGAGGGGCGCTGGATGCCCGAGCGAGTGACATCAACGAAGCGATGAAGGTTGCCGCAGCAAAAGCCATTGCTGAATTGATTGGAGAAGATGAACTGAGTGCCGACTATATTATTGTACCAGCCTTTGATCCCCGGGTTGGAAAGGCCGTGGCTGAAGCTGTTCATCAGGCCGCAAAAGATTCTGGTGTAGCCAGACAGAAATAATCTTAAGAAACAAAATTCAGCAATTTTATTTGTGCTGACAATGACTAAATGTTTATAATAGGTATTGAATCAATAAAAAATAAGGAGGAAAAAAATGAAAATGAGCAAAGATGATAAAATTCGAATCATTATTGATGCCCTGGATGAGGTGATCACCATTCCTAACCACAAAGAGGAACGGATCAAGGATGTCTTGAGAAAAGCGCTGGGGATTATTGACGAAAAAGAAAGCGAAGATTACTAAACAAATTAAAAAGAAGCAGCCAGATTTGAGAATTTCATTTCCGGGGCTTCTTTTTTTTACAGTTTATTTCGATCCGGAAGGTAATCTAGAAATCGCTTAACCGCCAGTGATGCGGTTTTCTGATTTTTCATAGCTAGTCCGATTCTGCGATAGGCAGGAACTTCCAGTTCTTTGATAATGATCCGGTAAGGCAAACGCTGTAAAATAAGTTCTGGCAGAATGCTGATTCCCAGTCCGCTTTCCACCATTGACATAATGGCATAGTCGTCCCAGGTGGTAAAATGAGTCATTGGCTCCAAATGGTGAAGCTCAAATATTTCTGAAATTTCGGCTTTTGCTCCCTTTTCCAGAAGCATAAATGGGTCATTACATAAGGCTTCAACAGGAAATCGGTCGCAATCTGCCAGAGGATGGTCTTCTGGTAAAATAACGAGGAGACGATCCTGTTCCAAAAAAATAGTTTCCAGGTTCGGGTTTGCGGGAAGTCGAAGAAAGCCGCAATCGACGCGTCCTTCCAATATCCAGCTTTCAATTTCGGTATAGTCACCGAGTAATAACTCGTAAGCGATGTTGGGATATTTTTTCTGAAAAGCTTTAATAATATTTGGAAGCCAATGGGTAGCTACACTGGAAAAGGTTCCAATCCGAATCAAGCCAGATTCAAGATCGTGTAGCTCGTTAATCTGTGTTTGTAATTTTTCGTACGCCAAACATATACTTTTGGCGTACGGAAGAAGTTGGAGTCCATCGGAAGTGAGTCGCAGACCGGTATGACTGCGTTCAAGGAGTGAAATCTGCCATTCTCTTTCTAAATCGTTAATCATTCGGCTAATGCCGGATTGGGAATAGTCTAATAATGTGGCAGCCTTTGTGAAGCTGCCACATTCAACGGTTTTAACGAAGGCCAGGTATTTTTGAATATTCATAATCAGGTTCACCTTCAATCATCTGGTTTTGTTATAAGTAACATGATAAATATTCGTTTATGTAATGCTTGTGATAATGATATACTATTATACACAGAGTTTCAAGTATTAAAAAGAATGAAGTTTGAAACAACAGAGGAAGGGCAGGAGGCGATTATTATTGATCAAAATGAAAAGAGATTATACTAAATACATATCGGCGTTATTGCTTTTTGGCACAAATGGAATTGTGGCCAGTGCGATTTTACTGAACAGTTATGAAATAGTTTTTTTGAGAACCTTGGTCGCCAGTTTATTTCTGGGTGTGGTGTTTTTAATCACTAGAGGGAAGTTTCAAGGACTGGAAAATAAAAAGCATCTGGTCTGGCTATTGATCTCCGGCGTAGCGATGGGTGCAAGCTGGATGTTTTTATATGAAGGCTATGCGCAAATCGGGGTTAGTATGGCAACCCTGGCCTATTATTGCGGGCCGGTAATTGTGATGGCCCTGGCGCCGTTGATTTTTAGTGAAAAAATGGTCTCCGCCAGAATAATCGGTTTTTTGAGTGTGTTGCTGGGGATGTTTCTGATCAATCGCGATACGCTGATACAAAGCGGATTGACCTGGGGATTATTTTGTGGAATAATGGCGGCATTTATGTACACTGTCATGGTGATCTTCAATAAAAAAGCAGTCAGTATAAACGGGCTTGAAAATGCGGTATGGCAGATCTTGGCAAGTTTGATCACCGTTGGTATATTTACGGTGATCAAACAGGGGCTGGTGATTCCTGTTACGCTTGTGGACGTTGTTCCTATTTTGTTATTGGGAATCGTCAATACAGGAATCGGATGTTATCTTTATTTTTCATCAATTCAGCAGCTTCCGGCTCAATCTGTAGCCATTTTGGGATATTTGGAACCGCTTTCGGCCTTGTTTTTTTCAGCGGTTTTTCTCCAGGAACGATTAACATCCATTCAGGTTGTAGGAGCGGTGTTAATTCTAGGGGGAGCAGCATTCGGCGAGTTTTGGGCCGAAAGAAGCAATCGGATGGCTAGTTCACGCTGAACTGAGGTTGAAGATAAACGAGTTTGTTCATGAAAAAAGTAGATCCAAAGTTTTTTTGCTAATTGAATTATTGCAAATTGATTTATTTCAAAATCCACTCATCCGGTAGAGCTTGGATTTCAGAAAAGAGGATGTTCTGAAAATCGACCGCTGCTTTTTCATCCGGGACTGGGCCAACGGCAGCTTTCTTTCGGCAGCCTTCAGCTAAAAAAGCATCAATCGCTGCTGGGGTCAAAACTGGAAAATACTTTTTTAACACGATTCGGCCTTTTGAGATAAAGAAGAGCTTTTCGCCATCCCCAACCGGTATTTTTAAAAGGATATCTCTGGTTGTAAGATCCTTATAATCATGAAGAATATGGCTGATATAAGCCAGACTTCTGATCAGATCCCGATATGTGGTGGCTCGTTCATAATTGTATAGGGCCGACTCTTTATTCATGCAGATTTCCAATTGATTGCTTAAACAGTTAAGTTTGGTGTCTTCTGAAAAAATCTGAATCAAGGTTTGTCTGTTTTTTAGAAAATCTTCCGGGCTCATCATCTCAGGTAGCGTATGATATTGAAAATTGAAACGGTTGTTATCTTGAACAATTGGAAAGAGGTGGGTGAGCATATCGATCAATGATTGAATAATATGTTTTCTTCGAAATGGTCCAAAAGTATGATCTTCTCGTTCCGGAACAATCGATAATCCCTTAGAGTGGCTTGAATGAGTAACTTTTAGATAGAAATACCGTCTGTCATTTTTCATTTGCGAATTGAAATAAGGCTTGAGCTCCTTGATCAGCTGACATTCCAGCAGTCGGGCTTCTAAATGGGTATCGGTGATAATATAATCGATATCGTCGATGAAAAAAATCATTCTTTCGATCTTTGGTTGCTTAGGGGATTTAGTGAAATAGGATTTCACCCTTTTTTTCAGACAGATGCTTTTTCCGACATAGATAATTTGACCGGTGGAATCCAGCATCTTATAGATGCCTGGAAGCGACGGTATCTGGTTTAGTTTTTTTTCTAAATGGCTCATCGTTTTAGTTTCCATATCTTGATTAATCAAATTTATTGTTGCAAATGTTTCTCTATCATATCCGTACTTATACAATAACACAGTAATAGCTATAATTGTCCAGCTTATTTTGGACAATTATGGCTATTTATTTTCGATGACGAATTCTTTACCCCGGTTTTTCTGATCCGTACCGAGTATTAATCGAGTTACGATGACACTGAAGATTATTATAATGAGAATATTCCGACAAAGGAGTTGTGGGCGGTAATACCCATCGATTGAACATATCGATGAGCGGTAAATCTGGATATGGGTGTTTTTTTAAAACCTTTTTATGCTATACTCACAAAAGAAAGCGAATGTGCGTTGCCTGCTGATAATGGTTTTATTTTGATTTGGGTGACAAGTGAAAAATTTATCGCAAATGAAGAAGGGAAAAAGATAATGTACGAATATTATTATAAAACACAAGATTTTGGTATCTGCCTGATGGAAAGCAAAGGGTCTGGAGAAGAAGCCGTCATTCCTGCTGATCGAGATATTCTAATTGTTGGGGATGACATATTTAAGGGGCACAAAGAATTGGTGCGGGTAGAATTTCCGGATACCATCATTGAGATTGGTGGTTTCGTTTTTGATGGTTGCGAAAATTTGAAACAGGTCAAGTTTCCTGCTAATCTCAAAGATTTCTGGCAATACGCCATGACCCGATGCGGTATCGAAGAAATTGATATACCGGGAACGGTGGAACGGATTGCGGCGTTTACATTCAACGAATGTACGCAGTTGAAAACGGTGAAAATCAATGAAGGAACCAAGAAGATATTAGCTTGGGCATTTAAGGATTGTGTTAGTTTAACAGACGTCTATTTACCCACTACTATTGAAGAAATCAGTGATAAAGCGTTTGAAGGATGCCCGAAAGTGGTGCTGCATAAGTTGAATTAAATATTTAATGGCGATCTGTGATGACCAAGGGGTCAGACCCTCGTCCGCACACTCCACAATTGCCAGTGCAATTTGTAAAATATTTTAATTCAACGTACAGGTTGGAAATAAAAATTGAATCATTTTAAAAGAGCCGATCAAATTTCACAAATTTGATCGGCTCTTTTAGGAAAGCAAGAAGATGGTGATGGTTCTGATGTTCCACACGGTTAAGTAGTTTAATTAAAACCAAAAACAAGCGGGAAAACAAAGGCGACAATGGCTAACCAGATGGCATAAACATAGAGATAGGTCGTCTGCCAGCTTTCGATTTTGATAAAATCTATTTTTTTAAGGAAAAAGCGGCCATATAGCCAGGCCAATCCGCCCAGATTAATCAGCAGAATCAAATTTTCGCCCAGTGCGGCCAGCTTATTCGGGGTGATCCCAAATGCGGATAATCGTAACAGGATGGCCGATAAGGCGACCGCATCGATAATCATCGCCACAACAATCAGAGCCATATTCAGATAGTCAAAAAACCTGTTTTTAGCGTAGCGATTTCGGGCTGAAATGGTGTAAAGAACCAGGCCGAGGACCAATGCCAGCATAAAATCAAAGGCGATCAGATAATCCCTTTCCATAAAAGGACTGTTCCCGGAAAAGACCAGGACCAGCAAAAAGGCAATCATGATAACCAGGAAAAGCGGACTGAATATTTTTGCCAGAATCGGGGCAAAATTCTCGACGACACTTTTTTTGGTCTCGACCAGATAGACCGTGATCATGGCCACCGCAGCGGCGCCATAAACAATTAAGTAATTTTGAATAAACCAACTGGCATCAATTTGAATGGCAAAAAAGATGGCCTGGGTAAACATCGCCAAAACGATGAGTCCACAGAAAATAAGGGTACCGTAAATTACGGATTCACCGGTAAAACGAATAAAATTCATCCGCCCCTGGCTGCTGCGCCAATCCGCACCCAGATAGGCAACCCCGGTGATCAGCCATAAGAATAATGGCAGATGCAGGGCGGTCAGTAATTCGGTATTGTTCGGCGGAGATGAAGGATAAATGTTGATCAGGATGGCGGCACCGGCGAAAATGCCTAAAACTACGGTGATCGTTTTTAGATTGGATTTGTTTTTATACAGAAAAAACAGAGCAATCAACGGCAGGATGAAAAAACTCAAATTTTTAAAATAAAACAGTTGGTCTTGGGGGTCATTAAAACTATAACCTAAAAGTTCCGGAATTTTGAAAAAGGTGCCAGCCAGAAACGAAAAGAGAATAACCAGCCCGATATAGCGCTGATTTTGGCTCGAAATTCCGGTGGGTTCGGGTTCTAACAGCAATTGCTTCCAGAGGTTTTCGGTATTGACTTTTGAATATTCCCGGGAAACCGAATGGGTATCGCCAAAACGTTTCACACTGATTAAAAAAGCTTCTTCCGCTGATAATCCGGTGTGGATCAGATCTTCAATTTCATCGTGTAGATGACTTTCCAATTCAATAATATCCGTTTCCTTAAAATGCCCCTGACTGCGCAGGCAATCGCTCCAGGCACGGACGTTTTTTTCTAAATCAAACATGGCCAGCAGTCCTCCTTATTCATTATTTTAAACCAGGTTTTTGAAAGTGCAGTATGGATAATATCCCATTGCTTCTTTTGCGTTTCCAGTTCAATCAGTCCTTCCTCTTTAAGTTTATAGTATTTTCGCTTTCGTCCACCGTCAGAATTATGCCAATAAGAC
>JAQUWM010000026.1 GCA_028692885.1 Acetobacterium sp.
AACAGCGGATAGCCCTGGGAAAAATCGACATCCCGCCACATTTCAATCATCCGCTGGGGTCGCCAGTTGGGCAGTTCGGCCGGATCCACATCGATAATCCGACTGGCCGATTCCCTAGCCAGCATGGTGTAATAAGCGGTCAAAGTCGGGCGATGGTGAGAAATAATATTAATCCAGTATTTTGGCCCATTGGAAGCCATCGATGTTTTGTAGCATCTTAAAATATCTTCGTGACCCAATTCCCCATCGTTAAGCATAATTTTCACCTCATCGACAAAACTCTGGAGATATTCCTGATAGGCACCCATGATCTCGCGGCGATCCATCGTTTCACTATCCATAATCGGGTAATCGGAAATACTGCCCAGACCCTGCCTGTCGTAAATTGTCAGTCCATATTTTTCGGGGTGCAAGCCAATATCAGTCATCGGATAAGGCATCACAATGCTGGGGGCGATTTCCATCATCCCCGGACCCAGCCGCAGCAGCTTAGCACCGAAGGCCTTGTTTTTTTCTATATGTTCCCGGTTTTCAAAGGGACCGCCGACCAGCAGGGCACCGAAGACTTGCTGAACTCCGGCATCATAAGCCGCTTTAACGACGGTTTCCACCATTTCCGGGGAAATATTTTTGCGGTAAATTTTGAGCATCTCCTGATCCACAGTTTCAATGCCGATCTGAAGCCGGTTAAGTCCGGCATCTACCATCGCTTTCAACGCTTCTGGTCGGCGGCTTAAAGACGCCACATCGGCCTCACAATAGAACTGAAAAGGTTTGACCGCCTGAAGTGCTTTGGCTTCCCGACAAAACGCATCCAGCCATTTGGGATCGGTGACTAGGGTATCGTCACAGAATTTAAAATAACTGAGTTCCGGATATTTTAGCAGAAAATGTTTCATTTCGGCGATAACGCTGGCTACACTTCGCTGCCGCATCGGCCGCTTCATGGCTCCTTCATGGCAGAAAACACAATGGAAGGGACAACCCCGACTGCTCATCAGATACAAGCTGGAGTAATCAATCGCGGTAATACTTTTATCATAGGCCGGAAAGGGCAGATCATCCAGATTTTCCACCACTGGACCTTCGCCCCGATCGATGCCCTCGCCGTTTTCATTAAGATAAAAGATTCCAGGAATCTCATCCAGGCTTTTCTTGTCTTTTAAGGCATTAAGAACTGCTACCATCGCCAGTTCGCCTTCGCCTCTAACAATCGCACAGGCTTGGGACTGACGCAGATAATCTTCATCCAGAGAAATAGCTTCGGGTCCACCAATCAGTACCGGAATCCCATGCATTTCGGTAATTGCCGCACTAACTTTTTTAACCACATGCTTATTTTCGAAATCCACCGAGAAACCAATCCCGCATATTTCATTGAAGGGGTATCGTTTCAGATAATCCATCGCCTGATCTGGCCGGCATTCACAGACAATGGCGTCATAACCTTTGGAGTCCAGATAGCTGGCCAGGCCATAGATGCCCAGAAAAGCGCCATTTCTGCTGAAACCAGCAATTTCCATCCCGATGGTTGATAATTTAAAAAGAATGAACTTGTTCTTCACTGCACTCTCAACTTCTTTTCCCACTGCTTTGCCCCGATTCTCCCATTCTTTATCGGCTGCTTTCGCCGCCAGCGATCCCGACAACACACACATACCGACTGCTTCGAGTTTTTTGATGGTCTCCAGCAGATGCAGCTTAAATGTGTAAAAACTCTCAAAACTGTTCTGATATTCCGGAAAAAGTATTTCTGCCATCTCGTTCATGGTCAATTTTCCAGACATGTATTTTAATACCTCAAATTCAAAGGGGGAATAAACAAACCCGTTTAACACGGGAATTTCTGCCGCCAATTCGGGAGTCAGGGAAAGCAGGGCAATCCGCTGCGGGTGAGTCTCGAACACCGTTTCCCCTTGATAATCTTTAATGAGCTTATCCCCCCGGATCCGGGCCTTGTATTGGGCATCGAAATAGGGATACCGGGAATAGGCCAGCCCCTGCCACATCCCGCTGAGGCCATATTTTTCACTGAGAGCATAGCTTTCCAGAATCACCTCGTCGGGAATTTCGCCATCGCTGAGCATTTTTCGCATCAGTCTGATATTCATTTCAAAAAATTCATTTCGAGCCGCACAGATTTCTTCGATACTCAGGGTTGCGGTTTCAATCACGGGAAAATCCCCGACCGATGTAATGGCTTGTTCATCCTTCACAAAAATACCGAAGGCTTCGGGATCTTTTGACATCGCCGTTTCCGGGAACGGCATATAGAAGGTGCTGACCACCTCTACCATCCCGCGGCCGGCTTTGATCATTTCATTGACCGTATCAAAGGTAAAATCCAGGGTTTCCCGGGTTTCCAGTGCCCCGCCAATGATGATGTTACCGACCAACTGAGGTAGTCCGGCGGCGTGACAGATCTCAATGACTTCAAAGAGTCCTTCCCGTTTGATCTTCTTGTTATAAATATCAATGATATGTTGGTTGCAACTTTCGATGCCGATCTGCATCCGCACCAAGCCGGCGTCCACCATCATTTTTACAATTTCTGGATACTTGATGACAATATTGACATGGGCATCGGCGAACCAGACAAAATCGTGTTCTTTGCGCAGCTCTTTGAGTTGTTCGCAAAAGGTCCGCACCCGTTCTTTATCCAGGGTGAAAGTGTCATCGCCGAAAAAGATGTACTTCACATTGGGGTTTTGTTTCAGCCGACAGCGGATTTCTTTCATCACATTTTCGACACTACGGCGCCGAACATTTTTACTGTTTCCCCCCTCATAACAAAACGAGCAGTGGAAAGGACACCCTCGTCCTGACATGACTGCCATATGATTAATGCCCTGATGTTGGGCAGATTTAATTGTGCCCGTAATAATCGGCAGTTCATCTAAATTCTCAATGGCCGGATAGATACCATTATCATAATACCTGCCATCTTTCCGGAACGAACACATGCCCGGAATCATTTTCCATTTTTCTGTCTTTTCATTTTGGATGGCATCGATGGCTTCATACAGAGAATATTCCCCTTCTCCTCGCATCATCGCATCTGCCTGGCTGGCGCGCAAAAAGTCTTCACCCAAGCCCACGGTCTGGGGGCCGCCGACAAAAACGGTGGCACCGTAGCGCTTTTTTATTTCTCTGGAAAAACTCTCAACTGCTGACTGATTCTCATAATCACAATATAAACCCACCACTGTATTTTTGTCCGATCTGGTCGCTTCCAGAAATTCCAGCCCTCTTAACAGCTCGCCTGAAAAAACAGCTACGTCAATCCCTTTGCTGGCCATCATTTCCGCCAATGACATATGACCGATCGGCTCAATTTGGGTGATCGAATGGGTTCGGGTTCCGCGATGAATAAGCATCAGTTTCAAGTTGATCGTTTTCACTATGTGCCTCCAAGTTTAATTTTTATGCATCCTTAGATATATTTTCGTAATTTTTTATCATCAGTGTGTTCTTTTTTTTGTGTTTTGTCTATTGCTTTTTTGTTAAATCGACTGCACTTTTTTTGCTGTTGCGCTTATCTAATAATATCTATTTAATTCTGCGCTTGATAACGATACCTTCAAGGGGGTATCGAAATCCAGTTAAGTTGTTCAGTCATCTACTTCGGTGATGGGAATAACCTGCTTTGGATTGACTTGATGCTCGCCAATCATTTTTTCCATCCAGATCATGTCATACCAGGTTTCAAATTTATAGCCACATTTGGAAAAATGACCAATAGTCTGATAGCCCAGATGTTCATGAAAACCGATACTCCCCGGATTGGGATAGGCAATGCAGGCATAAAGATTTTTGATATTTTGTTTTTTAAGAACCGCTTCCAGCGTCTGGTAGAGTTTTTTCCCAACCCCGCTTTTGCGGCTGTCCTGTTTGACATAGATGGTGGTTTCCACGGCCCAGTCATAGGCAGCCCGGTTTTTAAACTCCGAAGCATAGGCATAGCCCAGAATTTCTTCTTCATATACGGCCACCAGATAGGGGTATTTTGCCACTGTTTTTCCTATTCGTTCACAAAATTCTTCAAGGGTCGGTACGGTATATTCAAAGGTGATGGCGGTTTCTCTGACATAGGGGGCATAAATACCCAGTAATGCTTCTGCATCCGGGGTCTTTGCCCAGCGGATGGAAATGTCTGTGCTCATATTTATATCCTTCTTTTCTCAATTTTAACTATTTTATTATAACATTTTTACGTAGATACGCTCAATTAAACATTTATAAATTGAACTGGCCATTGGGCTAGTGTACGGGCGAGGCTTTGACCCCTTGGTCCTCACGAATCGCTACTACATCAAATATTTAATTCAACTCGTACAGATAAAATGCACCGAATAAATTCAGCATTAGTTATAGAAAACTGATAACCACTTCTGCCGGCATCATGGTTCGCTCAGCAATTGCTTCTACGGTCATGCCCTGGTCATGAAAACGTCGACAAACCATGGCCATACTTTCGCCCACTTCGATGATATGGTAATCCGGATCATAGAAGCGGATGGCCCGCTGCCCCCAGGCGGCTTCCTCCACATCGTGTAGATATTCAATCCCCTCAAAACTTTTCAGATGTTCTAAAAAATCATCAAGATTTTCTTCTTCAAAGTACATTTCCATATCGTTGCCCCGATAGACGATTGCCGTTTCGTCGGCATTGATAAATTTTGCCCAAAGAGCCTTATCCTGCAGCGAAAATCCGGCATCAAATGTAATATTCTCACCAAAATCCATCACCACTTCCAAACCAAAAACGTCACAATAAAAAGCTCGTGAACGAGTGATATCATCCACCACCAGCATCGGCGCTTCAAATTTCATATCTTTTCCTCCTCTTTGATAAAGAAACGATTAAGCTAAATATTTTTTAATATCGGCCGGTGACGGAACCCGTCCCATTACTTTTACCTGTTCATCGATCACCAGCGCTGGTGTCTTCATCACGCCATAGTTCATAATATCTTCCAGTTTTTCGACTTTTTCAATAACGGCTTCAATTCCCATTTCTGTTACCGCCTGTTGTGCATTCTCCGCTAATTTTTTACATTTTGCACAACCTGTGCCTAAAATTTTAATAACCATTTTTCCCTCCATAATTAATATTTTTTTCATCCATTAATATCTTCGCAATCGTTTATGAACACTGACAGGCAACGGTTTGCTGTCCGCCATTATCGCCAACATAATCAATCGCATCGGCTGAACAAAGTTTCTGACAACCTCTGCATCCGTCGATACAACCTTCAGGATAAATCACCTTCGGAGTTGCCAGCGCCTTATCATAAACGCCATTTTTGCATTTTTCAATGCAGGCCCCGCATTCTACACAATTTTCATAATTAATCACCGGATACCATTTTTTTGACATTACGATTACCTCTTTCGATTTTTTTAAGGTTCAGCTACTAACTCATTTTTTCTTTTCCTCGATCACGTCAATTTTGATCATCATTTATAATTTTTGCAAAAATTATGAATATTGCAACTAAACCTATATCTATGTTACTGTTCTATAAAATATACGTCAATAACTTTTTAATTATTTCTTTATGAATTTCAAGTTCGAAATCAATAAATCACCGATCAGATACCTAAATAAATTTTAGTCGATCAGATTTTTATCGTCAAATCAATTGAATGATCCTGACGATAATGATAAACTATAATCAAATCATTATGAATGATTTTTAACCAATTTTGCTATCCAGAAAAGAGGTTCCTGTGATGAAATTAAAAATCTATCCCTGCCCCGGCCATTGCAACGTGAGCATGATGACCAAAACAGTTGCGCAGTACTTTGGAATCATCGACGAAGAGGATACTATCATCCTTCCGTATGTCAGTATGAATATTCTGGCTGAAATTGAAACCGCTGAAGCCCCCGAAAAATATATCGCCCTCAACGGCTGCCCCTCCACCTGTGCCTCCTTTGCCTATGAAGATATGGGCTATGAGCTTTATGCTGAAATTGTTATGACTCCAGATTATGACCTGAAACACAATGAAAAATACGCAAATTTAGATGATGTTGATGAAGAAATCAATTTTGTTCAGGAAAAAATAAACGAAATTATGAACGCTTAGTTTCAGCGCACTCTAAACCAAAACAGCTGAATCATACCAGAATTCATCCTCTTCATCTTGAAAAATTAACATAATCATGATAGTTCATATTATTCGTTGATGATATGATTTAAAGAAATCTTTTTTAGGAGTGATCTAATGATTAAAGTACTATTTGTCTGTGTCCATAATTCAGCCCGAAGTCAGATGGCTGAGGCTTTTTTAAATGATTTGGGAAAAGACTACTTCATTGCTGAAAGTGCCGGTCTGGAACCGGGTACCATCAACCCCCTGGTTGTCAAGGTTATGGCTGAAATCGGCTATGATCTCAGTCAAAACGAGACCAATTCGGTGTTTGATTATTTTAAGGAAGGCCGCCTGTATTCTATTATTGTCAAGGTCTGTGATATGGAAAATGGCCAGCGTTGTCCCATTTTTCCGCTAGCTATGAACGTGCTTGACTGGCCCTTTGAAGATCCAGCTGCTTTTACCGGCACCGAAGAAGAGCAGCTTGAGAAAGCCCGACATCTGCGCTACAAAATCCGGGAAAATGTCCTTGATCTGATTAACACCTACAAGACATCCATTTAGCTTATATAACAAGGAGAATCCCATGAACAAACCTAAAGTTGCCTTTATCTGTGTCCATAATTCCTGCCGCAGCCAGATGGCTGAAGCCCTGAGTAAAAAATTTGCCAGCGATGTTTTTGAAAGCTATTCAGCCGGCACTGAAATCAAACCGCAAATTAATCAGGATGCCGTCCGATTAATCAAAGAACGTTACAATATTGATATGGAAACCACTCAACATTCCAAACTGCTGACTGATCTCCCCGCCATTGACATTATCATCAAAATGGGATGCAACGTCGTCTGTCCCTATCTACCCAGCCGTTATACCGAAGACTGGGGATTGGAAGACCCGTCAGGAAAAAGCGATAAAGAATTTGTGGCTATTATCGACAAGATTGAGACCAACATAAAAAAATTAACCACTGCCATCAAGAATAACGAACTTGCTCTGACCTGAAAAAAAGCCGGGAAACTTTCCGTTTTCCGGCTTTTTTTTTCTTTTCAACTGATCTTTTTCTAAATTAGGATTGAAGATATTTTTTAAGCTCCTTAACGGAAGGGGTCTTGCCAGAAAACTTGACCTGTTCATCGACCACCAATGCCGGTGTTGACATAATCCCATAGCTCATGATTTCCTCCATGCTTTCGACTTTTTCAATCGTCGCTTCGATCCCCAGCTCTTTTAACGCTTCTCTGGTGTTTGCTTCCAATTTTTTACAATTTTTACAACCCGATCCCAATACTTTAACAATCATTTCATTAACTCCTTCAAATAAATTTTTAGTCTATTCCCGATTAGCGGGAATCAATAATATCGATGCTGACGAATGTCTGGCCACCTGATGGCTGACACTCCCTAAAAAAACTTCATTTAAAAAGCCCCGCCCTTGCGAGCCCATAACCACCAACGAAATATTTTTATCCTTGACCGTTCTGATGATCTCTCCTGCGGGCGAGCCGATTGGTAGTTGCACATCAACTTCCACCGCTCCCATTGATTGCAGTTCCACTTTCATTGCCTGAAGTCTGGTGTTATCCAAACGAATAAAATCCTCGATACGCTCTTTGAGATAGGGATCTACCACCGCTTTGTCAATGACATGGATCAGGGTAACCTTTTTTATTCCATCTGTTACCATTTTTTTGACAACCTCAAATGCTTTTTGGGCGTTTTCAGAAAAATCAGTAGAAAACAGGATGTGTTCAATCAGATTACAGTCTTTTGTCAATTTCAAGCGCGCGGCCGGTTCATTGACGATGCGGATCAAAAGCACCGGCTTCCGGGCATGGAGGATCACATCATGAGCAGTACCGCCAAAGAACACCTCTCCCACCATGGAATGTTCCGGCGCTCCAACAACCATCATGGAATAATCTTCTTCCACAGCAATACGGTTGATTTCGTTTTTAATATAACCGATCGCCACACGGGTACTGACCTTATAACCCTGTTCTTCCAGTAATGCTTTCTGCTTACTGAGATTTTCTTCAACAACAGCCGTATAAAACGATGAAATCTTTGAGTCCAGGTCGTAGGGGCTGAGGCATTGTACCAACAGACACTCTTTTACCCCCAACCCTTTCATTTTTTCCAGACAATGAAGCATATTAAAAGCTGCCGGCGACATCTCTGATGCGATGACAATTCGACTGAACATAATGGTACCTCCTTTGTAAATTTGCCAAACGTTACTCTTTAATTACCCGATCGCTGGGAATTATAACCGTGTACCGCACAATAAAGCAACACTGCTGCTAAAAGCCAAGATAAAACATATAAAATGCCAGTAAAAGAATTGCGGCACCCATCACGATCTTCAAAACATTACTGGCCTTTCCATATTGATCGCTGGCTGAAAGTTTTTGTACAAAACCAATCGATGTTCCCGCTGCTAAAACCAGAATACTGTGACCAAGCGAGTAAAGCAGCAACAGCAGGATGCCCCAGATCAGATTGCCTTCATTGGCAACCATCGCCAATAACACAACCAGCACGGGCGTTGCACAGGGTGATGAAAAGAGCCCGCCCAGGATACCAGCCAGAAAGGCACCAATATAACCACGCCTGGTACTTTTGCTTAAGGCATTTGTTGCCGGAATAAAATTAAAAATCTCCCAGGTTTGCAGTGCCATCAGCACCATCAGAATCCCCAGCAGAATATACCACCAGGTTCCAGTTCCCTGCATTAACTGACCAAGCAGCGAAGCCAGCACCCCCAACGTCGTGAAGGTGACGGCCATTCCCAGCGAAAATACCAGTGAGAGTTTAAAGGCTTTTTTGGTTTCTCTTTGGGCCGTGCCACCCACATAGCCAATCACCAGCGGTACGCTGGATAATGAACAGGGCGTAAACGCCGTCATGACTCCGGCAATCAAGGCAAACAGCGGTGCCAGCCAGATATTGCCAGCGATCATTTCTGAAAGTGCACTTAAACCCTGATTAATTACGGTTTCCACTACTGAACCCCCATCGCTTCAAAGATTTTCATGAAATCGTCTTTGGTTAGCCCACCTTCATGGGTCGTAAAGACCAATTCACCAGTATCCTTCGTGACATACTGATTCAACTGAAACGCCGTGAGATTTTCCGGATTAAACGGTTTTCCATCGGCCCCAATAAAAATTTGCGTTGGAATCAGACTAATCGGAAAACCCTCGGCCAAATCCTGGTATTTCCAGACATCCACAAATTTGATAATCACCTTTCCCTGATATTCTTCATTCAAGGCTTTTAGAACTGGTGCCATTTGTTTGCAGGGTACACAAGAGTCAGCTCCAAAATCGATAATAATCGGCAAGCCATAGGATTTAAGTTGATCAATATCCAGCTGATCCGTTACCTCGAGTACAAAATCCGGATTGTTATTGCTGACTGATACCCCTTGTTCAAGTTCAGAATTTGGAGCGTTTTTTAAAAACCATAACCCACCAATGACACAAACAATGACAATCGGTATTAGAATTTTTAGCCACTTACTTTTACTCACATTTGTCATCACTTTCCCCCTCGTTATTAATCATCGAAATGTTCTGCACTTTCATAGATCTTCTTAATTTCATCCTCTTTCATCACCGCTGACAGGATGAAAGCAATAATAATAATTCCCGGAATATCAATCAGTAATCGGGTAATGGCAAACTTAGCTCCCATTGATGCCATTTCAAACAGAAACATCGGTATTTTGGTTGTTGACCAGGCTCCGATAAAAATCATGATATTACTGAACTTCACCCCTTTTTTCATAAAAACAGCGGCAATCGGAAACGCCCCATAAAGCGGTCCGGCCGCCGCCGAACCAATAAAGAAAGCCAGGATAATCCCCTTTAAGCCAGAGCCTTCGCCCATATATTTAATCATCGTTTCGCGGGGAACCCAAATATCCAGCAAGCCCAATAATACAAAAACCGGCGGAATCACTAGAATCATCTCTTTTAAAGAATATCCGGTAACGCCAAATGCGTTGATCCCCAGGTCGTAATTGAAAAGCGTAATGACCAGCATAATTGCCAACACAATTAGAAATACCCGATAGCGCTTTACTATTTTTTTCATCGACTCATCACCACCCCAATCACCAATGCGACCACAAAGGAAAATAAAAATGCCAGGAGATTACGATAGATCGTCAATTTCTTGCCGAAATATTTTATTTCAACCGGCATGGTCACAATCCCGACCATCATTAACGTAGAAATAAAGGCGCCAATTTGCATGTAACCAGCCCCACCGTCCAAAAGCAATGCCGTCATTGGAAAGGCTACAAAGCCGGGAATCAATGTAATTGATCCAATAACAGCCGCAAGGATCACTCCCAACCAGCCAGATTTATCACCAATAATACTTGAGATCATTTCCGGATTCATAATCGCCAGTAATAAACCAACCAGTAAGATCACGACCAGAAATTCAGGCAAGATGTTTTCAAATGCTTTCCAGGCTTTTTTTAAGGCCATCTTCGTTTTTTTCTGATCCTTGTAAAAGGAAAACACCAGTAATATTCCAGCAACAACATAGAGGGCGATATTCAAAATTTCTCACCAACCTTTACGTAAATTAATTTTTATTTAAACAACTGCTTATCATGGCATTTATCAACCTCTGCCTGTAATGTAACATGACAGATGCCTTGTTTTTCTTTAAGAAAATGCTCAATTTCATCAGTAATGAGACCAACCTCAGATAATGGTATATCCTCCATTTCGATATGTGCTTCAAAGTAAACGGTTTTTTCATCGGACATCCAAGTATGAACATGATGAATATTTTTAACTTTTGCTATTTTTTCAATTTCAGTTTTGATGGCTTCGTAATCCAACGGTGCCGAGGACTGCATCAAAATGTTGACCGTTTTCTTGATGATCTGCCAGGTTTCCCGAATGATGTAGATCGAAATCAGGGCTGTGATCAACGGATCAATCCAAACGATCCCCCATAACTGTATCGCAATGCCCCCAATCAGTACCCCAAGCGATGAAACCGTGTCACTGATTAAGTGCAAATAACTGGATTTGATGTTTAAATTATTGTGCGAATCTTTTTCCAATAAAAAAACTGAAATAAAATTGGCAATCAGTCCCACCAGGGCAACAACAATCATCATCAACCCATTAATAGTCTCTGGTGACTGCCACCGTTTGATCGCTTCGATAATTAATAAAACCGATAACGCCAGCAATACGGTTGCATTCACCAAGGCCGCCAGTATTTCGACACGCTTATATCCATAGGTTCGCTTTTCATCCCGTGATTTTTGAGCAAGGCGATTGGCAAAATATGATAGTGCAATGGCAAACGTGTCACTTAAGTTATGTAGTGCATCCGATAGCAATGCTAAACTCCCTGAAAGAATACCACCGATGATTTCAGTCGCGGTAATAATCGCATTTAATACCGTCACCCAGAATATTTTTTTACCGGATAGATTCGAATGATCATGCGTATGCCCATGTTTTTCGTGATCGTGGTTATGGTCATGCTTATCTTCCACTATACTTCACTTCGCTTTCATTACTTATTTATTCACTCAATTGTTTCATATCAATGCTTTTTTTATGCCTTTCTTTAGCTTTCTTCTAAACACGCTTGTCGCTTGCGTGCTTCAAATTGTGAAATAAATAAGGCTGCAACCATGCTGACTAAAAACAGAATTATTGCGGAACTTAAATAGATTGTTGCTAAACTCCCTGTTTCGATGACCATCGCATTGATACTGGTGCCCACCGCACCGCCAACAAACATGTTAAATGATGCCAACGACATCGCCGTTCCCCGGCGTTTAGGAAGCTTCTCTTGAACCGTCGTAATCAGTGTCGACTGGAGAAAAATAAATGCCACCCCAAAGCCAAACAATGCCAGCGACAATAACCACACATTGGTGAAAAAAGCCATGCTTAACAACGATATACCACCAATGACACCCGCTGAAACAAGAAAGCCATTTTTTAATTTTTTCCGCAATGCTGGCGCAATACGTCCGCCAACAACGGTACCCACCCCAAACAGCGAGAGAATCAGACCAACGACGAGAAGATTATATCCCGTGGCAGTTTGAATCAGTTTGCCGGAATAGGTAAAGCTGCCAAAGACACTAAATCCGACAAAGAAAATAGCGATAACCAGTCTCATAAAACGGAAATTCGACAGTGGTTCCTTATAAGCCTCAAAAATATTAAGCTGCTCAACCACCCGCTGATCTCGTTCTAAAGTTTTTAGCATAACCATAGCAATAATGAATTCCGCAATCCCGTAGGCCAGGTAAACGAGACGCCAGGAACCAAAATATGCCAATGCCCCGCCGATAATGGTGGCCGTTGCGCCGCCTAGAAACATCAGCCCCATCACCTTGGCAATCGCCTTTTGACGGTTCTGATTATCAAAACTCTGTCCCACCAGCGCCAGGGTTACCGGAAAAATTCCGGCTCCGAAGGCGCCATTCATAGCCCGAAAGAAAATCAGCGATGGCAGATTGAAGGAAAAGGCTCCCAACACACTGAAGATCGCCGTTCCAATTGCCGCAATATTGATAATTTTCACCTTTCCGAATCGATCCGAAAGGGGTCCAAATAACAATGTGAACACCCCAAAAGCAAGCATATAGGCCGTTACCGACATTGCTGCCACGCTGACCGTCAAGTTGAGATCAGCGGCAATATTGATAATCAGAGGGGCGGCAGCATAATTATCACCATTTGCTAAAAAGGCCATTAAACCAAGGATCGCAATCATTTTATTTTTATTTTCCATTTTTTACTCCAGTCTAAAATGTATGTATATGTTCTTATAAGAATATATAACCAAAAGCGTTAAAACCAAAGCCAATAATCAGAATCCCGATCGTTACAACTCCCATAAAAATAATCAGGAGCTTTGTCTTGACAACTTTTTTTAGCATGATCAAGGATGGTAGGGACAATGCTGTAACAGCCATCATAAATGCTAATACGGTGCCAAGTCCGGCTCCTTTAGAAACCAACGCTTCAGCAATGGGAAGGGTGCCAAATATATCCGCATACATGGGGATACCGACTAATGTTGCAATCAACACCGAGTACCACTTATCTTGTCCAAGCACCGCTGAGATAATTTCTTCCGGTATCCAATTATGGATAACTGCGCCAATTCCAACCCCAATCAAGACGTATAACCACACTTTCTTAACAATCTCCAGAACCTGATCTTTTGCAAAACTGATGCGATCTCTCGTTGTCAACGTTTCCTGATCAGCTTCAATCATCTTATTGCTGTAAACAAAGGGTTCCACATAATCTTCAAGCTTTGCTTTACCAATGATGGTTCCACCAATAACAGCCAGTATCAGACCAACAATGACATAGGCAATGGCAATTTGCCAGTTAAAGATACTGGCTAGCAAGATGACGGAAGCCAGATCAACCAAAGGTGATGAAATCAGAAATGAAAAGGTTACGCCGATGGGCAATCCCGCACTGGTAAATCCGATAAACAGCGGGATCGATGAACAGGAACAAAAAGGTGTGATTGTTCCTAGCAACGCCCCTAATATATTGGCCGAAATACCGTTAAAATTGCCCAGTATTTTACGGGTTCGTTCTGGTGGAAAAAAGCTTTGAATATAAGAAATAATAAAAATCAGAACCGACAGGAGGATGAATATTTTAATGACATCATAAATAAAAAAATGAATACTCCCTCCCAGTCGATCCTGAGTGTTCAGACCAAATACATTTTGAACCAACTGGGTGACTAAATAGCTAAGCCACTCCATTTTTAACAATTGATTATTTAACCATTCAAATACAAACATGCGATCATCTCCTTACTTAATTTCTAAGACTGTCTTACTGGATACTGATTACAGAGCTTTAATAGTACTCTATTATTTACCGCATTTCTGTGCTCATCGATGATCAGCTGAGGATACTCATCAAGATGATTCAGAATACTTTTAACTGCATCATTTAAAATCGGGTTATCGCTTTTAAGCTGATAAAAAACGAATTTCTCTTTTCGTTTGCTAACTACCAGATTCATATCCCTTAGCTTGCTGAGGCTTTTTGATATCTTTGGCTGCGAAACTTCCAGGATATCACTGAGCTCGCAAACGCAAAATTCTTGCTGCGCAAGTAAAACTACAATCCGAAGGCGAGTCTCATCCGATAAAACGCGAAATATATTAACAAGCGCTTCCATCTCAATTTCCTTTCTTAATTCAACCCTATATATGCACTTATGTGAATATGTATATGATACCCCCTCGACAGCAACTTTGTCAAGCGCATATAAGCAATTAATTATATATTAATTTATTTAGAGACAAACGACTGCTCTTTCTGTTAATTCTGTTCCGAAATATTTGTTTAACCAATAAAGAAAACACCGACTTCAAGGAATTTTCCTCAAAACCGGTGTCTTTATTTTCAGCACTGAAAGGCAAACTTTTTTAATCGTAATCTATTTCCTCAAAAACATCCATTTGTAAATAACTACGGATTAGTTGATTGTTTTCTTTCATTCATCGATACGTTTATTCTTTTATTGTTTCCGTCGATGACCGTGGGAACCAATCTCTGGTACTATTGGCGATTTTTACCAGGATCAGCATTACCGGTACTTCTACTAAAACGCCTACTACTGTCGCAATTGCTGCCGGTGAAGTTATGCCAAACAATGCTATCGCAACGGCTACGGCAAGTTCAAAGAAATTTGAAGCGCCAATCATAGCAGCGGGTGCTGCGATATTATGGGGAAGCTTCAACACCTTGCTTGCAAAATATGCAATCGCAAAAATGAGAAAGGTTTGAATAATCAGCGGTACGGCAATCAGCACGATATGAAGCGGATTATTTAGCAATACCTCTCCTTGAAAAGCAAATAGCAATACCAGTGTCAGCAACAATCCAACAATGGTCGCATTATCAAACTTAGGAAGAAATTGATTTTCAAAATATTCTACGCCTTTTCTTTTAGAAATAACTATTCGCGTCAAGATCCCGCCGGCTAATGGTATCACCACAAAAAGAACGACTGATAAAATTAAGGTTTCCCACGGTACACTGATATCACTAACGCCCAGCAGGAACTTTACTATCGGGACAAAGGCAATAAGGATGATAAGATCGTTTGTCGCTACTTGAACCACGGTATATGCCGGATTCCCTTTTGTTAAATGACTCCATACAAAAACCATTGCCGTACATGGTGCTGCTCCAAGTAAGACTGCCCCGGCCAGATATTCTCTGGCTAGATCAGGCGCAATGAAATTGCTAAACACGACATAGAAAAAGAATGCTGCAATGGCGTACATCGTAAATGGCTTGATCAACCAGTTAACTACCCAAGTTACATATAATCCCTTAGGATTTTTACCGACATTTTTAATACTTTGAAAATCGACTTTCATCATCATGGGATAGATCATCACCCATATCAGAATTGCTACCGGTATTGATACGTTGGCATATTCAAATTGATTTAGAAATGCCGGAATCTCAGGTAAAAACTTACCAATAAGCACTCCCGCTACCATACAAAGAGCGACCCACACCGTTAAATACTTTTGAAAAAAACCTATTTCTGTTGACTCTTTTTTACTCATATTCCCTCCTATCGGCTTCAATGCCATTCATGCTTCCAACCACCTCATACCCGAAATTGTTGTTTTTATGAACTATTCCTTCTTGATGGATATGTTCCGGCATTTTTTTAAACAATTTCAAATTATTTCCTACTTTCTTTTTTATTTTGGATCGATTTTAGTGCGAAATATGTTTACCTTTCAGAATTGCTGTTGCCTTATATAGTTTTTCTATTTCGGCCTTGCTCATTTATTACATAATTATTTCCTTATAGATGTTCTCATTATACGCTTTGCTTATATGTGCGTCAAGAATAAAAAGAAATGCTTGCTTATCTGAAACAACTTTGCAATAATTGAGTTAATAACGAAATAAATCAAAAATGGAGGTACCTTTTATGAACAAAAATGAAAGCCACGAAGAACGGTTACCAGAAAATTCCGAAACCCCTTTTCTGAAAGATGATCTCGGCCTGATTAAGAACTATCTTACCCCATCCTTTATTCGAAAATACACCGATTTTAAAGATCTTGAAAGCTTTCTTAATTCCGGTGGCTTTACCTCGGTATCCGAACTTGAATTCCACGCTATCCCTGAAGCTAAGCTGGATGCATTGGTAAATAAAAACAGTCGCTTTAAGTCCTGGTCAGAAATGGTTTCTTCTGCCGGCGATGATTTTTTTGTCACTCAAATGAAAGCCATTAAATTCAAGTGATTAAACAAGAATGCTGATTTATACAATCATGTCTAAACCTTACCAAAAGCAATCACTCATATCCTGATTGCAAACAATTAATACTCCGTTTGCTTCGTCTGTAATAATCATTTGAGTCTTTGGCTGCTTCCAGACAAGATGATATCTGGTCTGGAAACCAGAATCAAGCTCGTCAGATTCTCATCAGAGCGGTTTTTAACAGCTTTTTCATACATTTTTTTCTATAAGACTCACTGCTGTGGCGTTTTTTGAACCCCTCCCATTCTGGTATAAAATAGATATCTAGTTACAGTTACGTTTTCGAGAGCAAAATTCTTGTGCATTATTGTTTTCACCTTCTTACATGAATGTTTTTTCATATCACTATTATATGATAAATAATTCATATAAGTTTGTCAACTGTTTTTTTATTAGCGAAACATAAAATTAAAACGATGGGTTTATCCCCCATCGTTTTTTAGTTACTTTTTCCCGAACTGAGTGTATCTTTTTTTCTTTTTCCGAACCGAATACCCAAAGCTGCCAACCTTTTCCCCCAAGCCAAAATATTCGCCATGAACGTAGGCTAATAAATTTGCTTTATCCAGATGGAGTTTGCCACTTTCATCGATCAGGGCGTCCTCTACATGAACCGCCAGAATCTCGGCCATAAACAGATCATGGGTGCCCAGCGGGATAATTTCTTTGACCCGACATTCCATACTCAAGGGGCTTGCTGCCAGCATCGGGCACTTTACCGTATCTCCAGGGATTGAGGCCAAAGCCATCATTTCAAATTTATTCATCTCCCGACCGGATCGCACCCCGCAGAAATCGACGGCCTTCACCAACTCAACGGTGGAAAGATTAATGGTGAACTCCCGTGTTTTAGCGATGATTTCGTACGATAAACGGCTAGGCCGCAGCGAAATATAAGTCATCGGCGGTTTGGTATTGAGAACCCCAGTCCATCCTACAGTTAGAATATTTTCTGATGCGACCTCGCCACAGGTTACCAGAACCGGGGGAACCGGTGCCAGCAACACCGATCCCGGCCATTTTATTTTACTCATTGCTCATTTCTCCTTTGTCTGCGATTGAACTATTATATCAGTTTTGCGATGATAATTGAATAAAATCGACAAGGCCAGAGTAACAAGACCGCTAAAAACATTTAATTAAACAATTTAAACACAATTTTTCTTGCAATTTTTGAGATAAGTCGATAGTATTATAATTAGAATAGCCAGTGGACAGGAGAAGTATGAAAACAGAATTATTATTTCTAATTAAGCGCCTATGTGATCTTGAAGAAGAATTCATGGAGCTGACTGAAGAAGAAAAAGAAATTGTTGTTACCACCGCCGAAAGCATGACCGGAAGTCTGGTCTTTTTATTGGAAGCCCTTGAAGATTATTCCATGAGCGGTTTTTATGATGAAGATTAAAGCAAACTAAAAAAACAAATAAGGAGGTAATTCAATGAAAGTAGCCGCTTTTGTATCCAGCATGGTTGCCCTTGTACTGGGAGCCGCAGCCCTGACCTTAAGCATTATTGCCGTTTCAAAAACTGCCCGTTAGTGGCAAAAGAGCAACGATTCTCAGGGTTGCTCTTTTTTAATATGAGATTTTTCAATAGGCGCTGCGTTAACCGGGTTGATCTCCAACATAATTAAGAGCATTCTTAATCTCCAGGTACTGTTTCGCAATGATTTCCCAGGAGAAGCCATCAATGCAAATTTGACGTGCTCTTTTTCTGATGTTTTGTCTTTGCTCGGGATTCAGAATTCGGTAATAATTCAGCAAGGTTGAAATGTTCAAAGCCAGATTCTCGACAAGATTTTCATCCAGTCTCAGATCACTTAAGTTTAAATTCGAAAGCTGCTCCAAAAACTCTGAACGATAGGCATTTACAACTTCAGAAAAACCACTGTGATTTGTCTGTACTGGAATAGTTCCAGAGGCCAAAGCTTCAATTCCAACTAAACCAAATGCTTCAGGAAAAATAGATGGGGCAACCACTAATTCTGAGCAGGCAATCAAAGCGTTTAAGTGTTCATGTCCTAAATATCCGACAATAACAATAGCCTTTTTAATGTTATTTTTCGCCGTATTAAAATAATCTTCTGAGTATGATGGATCTTCCAATCGTTTGATCAGTGAATTAAAGTATCTGGATGTGCTCTGATCAAGTTCATAGCCAGAACGATTTGGGTTCGTTATAAATTCAATAAATTCGTCTTTGTTTCCGTTATCTAATGCCTCGATCATTGCTTCAAAGTAACCCAGAGAAGTTCCAAAACCAACGAAAAGAAAGCGGACCTTTGGGCATCTTTCAATAATTAATGGCGCCGCTGCAATTAGCAGATGAAGGCCTTTTGTCCATAAGTACTTGCCGTAATATATCACAACTTCTTCGTCTTCAAAATCAATCCCACTTAATTTTCTGATTGTGTCAGTCTGAACATTATTCTTTGATTCAAATGAAGTACTCGAAAATAAATTAGCGTGATTTTTCAAGCTTTTAAGCAAGTCGTTTATTATCTCATTTTTATTGCTATTTTCATCTAAAAGTTGGAATTTATCAAGATCAACGCCACCTGGAATGACAATTGATTTTTCATCAATATAATTCTTCTCCTGGTAAAAATAAGAACAAAATTCATCTTTAGAATAATTACTGACAAACACAAATTTTTGAACATCTTTGATCGTCTCTTTAGCATATGATTGAAGCATTTCACTTTTTTTAACCGCAAAGTTCAAGCAACTCCCATGCATGATCATTACGTGAATACAATGCAGGCGATTATAATCGCTCCTTGCTACATAAACCGGCTGCATAATGGTATGATTTGAGATAATCAGGTCCGGCTGATAAGTTTTTAAACCATCGTTTAAGGCGTTTTTATTAACTTCAATATAATTTTCAATTTCATCCTTAGTGCAATCAATATATTCTTTTACCCGATATCCATAGTACTGATCATACACAAAAACTGGTAAGAACCCGTTTAAGTTTGGCCGCAATAAAATACATTTTCCTGTGTATAACGTTTCTTTTTGGCAGGTCAGTGTTGATTGTGTATTATTAAGATCAAAATCATAGGCTTTCTCGATAAAATCAAATTGATCAGCATTATTTTCCTGACAAAATAAATAGACTTGATGCCCCATTTTGCAAAACTCCCGGCACAAATTCTGGACCAAAAGATTACTTCCTGTACCGCTTAAAAAATAGCCATGTACCATTGCAATTCGCATGGTTTTCCTCCTGGGTTTATGTTTTTATTTGATTGCTGATTAACAGTAAGCAATATAAATTTTATACCCAATGTGATCTGTTAAGAATCATTTTAAACGTGTAAAATTCGCACCATCTTTTAAATAAAAACAATCAACTTCGATATGCAAAATTGATTGTTTTAAAATAAGTATTCTATTCTATTATCTTTTTTTATTATCTTTAAAGTGAAACAGTTTCTGGTCGTTCCAGGGTAATCCGGCCAATTCGGCCATTTTTGAAATCATTGAGAATCAACACACTGGTACGGGCATAATCATATTCCCCGCCTTTAATCAACAGTCCCCGGCTTTTGGCAATGGCATCAAAAACCTCAGGAAGATTTTTCCCTGCAACCTCAATTTTATAAATCGCTTCCAGTTCATCCGGATAATACAGCAACAGATATTTAAGCAAATCGGCCGCAATATTTTCTTTCTCATAGATGGTATCCTTGATAGACCCTAACCAGGCTAAATGCAGCCCGACCAGCGGGTCTTCAAATTTTGGCCATAATATTCCTGGGGTATCCAGGAGCATCAGGTGATCTGGGGTGCTGAGCCATTGCTGACCCTTGGTGACCCCTGGCTTATTGCCAATCTGGGTTTTCCTTTTGCCAATCAGGCTATTGATAACCGTCGATTTCCCCACGTTGGGGATGCCGCAAACCAGGCATTTTACCTGCGCTTTTTCTTTAATATTGAGCTCATGAATGGTTCTGACCAAGTCAGTTTTCATCCGTCGGTCGAAGGCGTCAAATAACACAATTTTCTCAATCTCGGTATTTTTCTTAAACCAGTCCATCCATTCAAGACTCACTTCTGGATCAGCCAAATCCGACTTATTCAGCAGCAAGATGTGCTGCTTGTTCCAGGTATACTGATTAATCTCAGGATTTTTGCTTGACAGTGGCAATCTGGCGTCAACCACTTCGATCACCACATTGATCAGTTTGAGCTTTTCTTTTATTTCACGGTTGGCTTTGGCCATATGGCCCGGATACCACTGGATATATTCAATTTTTTCTGCTGACATTTTTATACCAGTCCAATTTCCGAGAGAGGCCAAATTCTGAAGATAACTTTCCCGTCAATGGCATCCCTTTCGACAAAACCCAGACTCGAATAACGACTGTCTGAACTGTTAGCCCGGTTATCGCCCATGACAAAATAAGTGCCATTTGGAACAGTGACTTTGGAAAAATCTTCATAAGCTTCGGTATTGATATAATCTTCGGATAAGGGCTCCCCATTCCGATAAACAACCATATCCCTGATTTCAATGGTATCGCCACCTTTTCCAATCACCCGTTTGACATACTCAACGCTGTCACTATAGCTCAGTATCACAATATCGCCATAGTCCGGCTCACCAATGGTGTAGCCGATTTTATTGACAATCAGGCGGTCACCCTCGACCAGGGTGGGAAACATCGAGCTTCCCTGAACCATGACAAAGTCGAATAAAAACATTTTTATGATAAAAGCAAGAACAATGGCAATCACTGCGGATTGTATCCATTCTTTAAGTTCCAAATTACCTTTAGATTCCCGATCTTCTTTCATTTCTTCACTTCCTTGCTAGTAAATAATTATTTTTAAAACGCCTGTTAACCAAAAAAGAGGCTTGACAGCCTCTGAATTACGCTCTT
The DNA here is from genome assembly GCA_028692885.1 of Acetobacterium sp. GTDB lineage: Bacteria > Bacillota > Clostridia > Eubacteriales > Eubacteriaceae > Acetobacterium. The sequence goes on from JAQUWM010000026.1 coordinate 21,330, forward strand.
TTTTCTTTGACTTTTGCTGCTTTACCAACTCGATCGCGAAGATAGTTAAGTTTAGCTCGACGCACTTTACCCCGACGAACGATATCAACTTTTTCGATTTTTGGTGAGTGGATCAGGAAGGTTCGTTCAACCCCAAAGCCAGAAGAGATTTTACGCACAGTGAACGTTTCGCCAACGCCGCCGTTTTGTTTTTTAAGCACGATGCCTTCAAAAATCTGAATTCTTTCTTTTTTACCTTCGATTACTTTAACATGAACTTTAACAGTGTCTCCAACGCTAAACTTTGGTGGCTCTGCCTTCATATTTTCTAATTGAATCTTTTTAATAATGTCCATTGTTTTCTCCTTAATATTCGATTTCCGACGTTCGTGCATCTCGTACAGAGGACCGTCTCTCTTAATAACATACTGCAATATTATACACTTTGTTTATTCTTTATGCAAGTTTTATTTTTATTTATTTGCTTTTTTCGTATTTTTCAAATAAATCAGGCCGTTTTAAGCGCGTCCGTGTTTCGGCCTGACTTAAGCGCCATTTATTTATCTCGGCATGATTGCCGGATAAAAGGACTTCTGGTACTTCCTCACCTTCAAATTCTCGGGGTTTGGTATAGTGGGGATACTCCAGCAGATGACTTTCAAAAGACTCTTCCGCCAAACTATCGCAGTTTCCCAGAAAACCGGGAATATGTCGGGCAATGGCATCAGCCAGGGTCAGAGCCGGTAATTCTCCACCAGTCAAGACATAGTCACCAACTGAAAATTCCAGATCCACATAGCCATCGATAACCCGTTGATCGATACCTTCATAATGGCCGCAGATAAAAATGAGTCCCGGATACTTAGAAAGCTTTGTCCCATCTTTTTGTTCAAAGGGTTTGCCCCCCGGCGTTAAATAAATGATTGGATAAGCACTAAAATTGGGAATGCTTTTTAAGGCCGCAACAATTGGCGGAGCCGCCATCACCATTCCAGCGCCACCCCCATAGGGGGTATCATCGACCTTATGATGCTTATTGCCAGAGAAATCCCGAATATTAATCACGGCATAGTCAATCAAACCCGCCTTGACGCCGCGACCAATCATCCCGGTTTGAAAATAAGTTTCAAAGATTTCCGGGAATAAGGTCAAAAAATAAAACCTCATAGATCCAATATTTCCTGTGGGATGCTGGCATCAATCCGGCCCGCTTTAACATTGATTTCAGTGAAATAGAGCTTTCGGGCCGGAACACAGTAGACCTTCTTGCCTTCCGCGATGGTATAAACATCTACCCCACCGGCTTGCATCACATCGGTAATTTTTCCTAACAGCTGACCGTCATTGTAAACCGGCAAGCCCAGCAAATCTTCGATAAAAAATTCATCTTCAGCCAATGAAACCGCCAGTTCTTTAGGGATACCGACGTCTCTGCCGGTCAATGCTTCGGCATCGTTGCGGTTGGCGATACCTTCGAGAAACAGCAGCACGTTATTTTTATGAAGGCGGCAATTGGTAATCCTGTAGTCTATTTCAGTTTTGTCATGGATCAGGGTGATCGAATCGAGATCATAAAAACGTCCGGGATCGTCGGTGAGGGGCAATACTTTTATTTCGCCCTTGATTCCATGAACACCAAGAATACGGCCAATGATGATTAAACGATTATTATTTTCCATTATTATCTCCTGTTTTTTGCCCTAAAAAGACACGAAAAAAAAGAGCTGTATACACAGCCCAATGCCTTTATTGGATGATTTCCAACATGACACGTTTATCTTCTTTCGTGGCAGCGGCTTTTATGACGGTACGAATTGCTTTTGCGATACGCCCCTGTTTTCCAATGACTTTGCCCATATCGTCGTCAGCGACTTTTAATTCCAAAATAATGGATTGTTCGCCTTCAACTTCTGAGACAGATACCGCATCGGGGTGTTCAACAAGAGCTTTTGCAATAATTTCCACAAGTTCTTTCATCATTTACCTCCTGGTACTACTCGATTACGTTTTCTCTTTTTAACAAATACTTAACGGTGTCCGTTGGTTTTGCACCATTGGCCAACCATGCTTTGGCTTTATCTGCATCTACTTTTACGAGTGCAGGGTCAACACAAGGGTTGTAGTATCCAATTTCTTCGATGAACTTACCATCACGTGGTGCTCGTGCATCGGCAACAACGATTCTATAAAAAGGTTTTTTCTTTTTACCCATTCTTTTTAATCTGATTTTAACTGCCATGTTCGTTCCCCCTTTCTTAACTTCTTTATCTAATGACATCATGTCCTTGATAACACTGATTTTACATAAACGGAAGTTTCATCCGTCCTTTTTTAGCCATGCCTGGATTTGTCATTTGTTTCATCATCTTTTTGGATTGTTCAAACCCCTTTAACAATCGATTCACATCCGCAACCATGGTGCCGCTTCCCAACGCGATTCGTCTTCGTCTGCTGGCATTGATAATCCCTGGTTTATGTCGTTCTTCCTGCGTCATGGATAAGATGATGGCCTCGGTTTTTTTGGTATCAGCGCCTGATAAATCGACATTTTTCAATGCTTTTTTATTGGCTCCCGGCATCATTTCCAGCAAGCTGCTGATAGAACCCATGCTTTCGATCTGCTTGATCTGATCTAAAAAGTCATTAAGATCAAAATCCTGATTTCTGAACTTTTCTTCCAGCTCTTTGGCTTTTTCGTCATCCATCATACTTTGGGCTTTGTCAATAAAGGATAATACATCCCCCATTCCCAAAATTCGCGAGGCCATCCGGTCCGGATAAAAGAGTTCAATGTCGGTCAGTTTTTCACCGGTGCCGATATATTTTATCGCTTTGCCAATCGTATAGGTAATCGATAAGGCCGCCCCACCGCGGGTATCACCGTCGAGTTTAGTTAGGATTACTCCTGAAATATCAAGCAGGCGATTAAACTCGTTGGCCACATTGACCGATTCCTGTCCGGTCATCCCATCGACTGTTAATAAAATTTCAGTGGGATTGATAGCTTCTTTGATATTGACCAGTTCATCCATCAACGCTTCATCAATTTGCAAGCGACCGGCTGTATCCATGATAACCAGATCATAATGACCTTCGATAGATTTTTGTAGTCCCCGTTTGGCAATACCCACCGGGTCTTTTACATCATGTTCGGAATATACGTCAATTTTTAATTCATCCCCGAGTATTTCCAGCTGTTTAATTGCCGCCGGACGATAAACGTCACAGGCAACCAATAAGGGTTTGAATTTTTTTTCTTTGCGTAACAAGTTGGCCAACTTGGCTGCTGTCGTCGTTTTACCAGCCCCCTGGAGACCAACCATCATATAAACATTCTGGCGTCCCTGGACAAAGTCCATGCGCTCGATTTCGCCGCCCAGAAGGGTTGTCATTTCATCTTTGACAATCTTGATAAACTGCTGTCCCGGCGTCAGACTGCTGAGCACCTCTTGGCCGATCGCCCGTTCACCAATATTTTTGGTAAACTGCTTAACGACTTTAAAATTGACATCGGCTTCTAAAAGGGCCATTTTAATTTCTCGATTGACTTCCTGAATGTCTTTTTCGTTTAATTTTCCTTTGCGCTTTAGTTGGGAAAATATATTTTGAAATTTTTCATTTAATCCTTCAAAGATCATCTGTCACCTCTAGTTTTCTTCACTGATATTTTTCAGTTTTTCAACCACCAGCATCAACTCAGATTTAAGCTGTTCGTTTTTTTCGCGATCAGCACAATCCAATAAAACTTTCTCTATTTCTTCCAGAAGAATTTGAGATTTTAAAAACCTGGCAATGAGTCCCAGTTTTTCTTCATAGGCTTCCATCATGGCTTTAGAGCGTTTGATTACATCAAAAATACCCTGCCGGGTAACCGCCATCACCTCGGCAATTTCTGCCAGGCTATAGTCATCGTCGTAGTAATACTCTAAGATCTGCTTCTGTTTATCAGTCAGCAGTTCACCATAAAAATCAAATAAATACTGTTCCCCTACTTTTTTTTCCATATGCACCTTCATCATCGTCGTAAAGGAAATTTACTTGACGACTTACCTATTGTAAGTCCTGGCGGCAAAAAAGTCAAGCTTTTATTCCCGATTCGCTGGACATTTCTTCAATAATTTCAAGAAATTTTATTCTCGATAATTGAGTCTTATTCCAAGCTGTACAGCCTGGTTTCGCAATCACTTAAAACTTTATTCAAATAACAGATCGACAAATTTCGTTGGATCAAAATCGATGAGATCCTCTGACTTTTCTCCGATGCCAACATATTCAATCGGGATCTGCATTTCATCGATAATGGAAATGGCAATCCCACCTTTGGCGGTTCCATCGAGTTTGGTCAGGACAATCCCCTTGATTTCGACACACTCATGAAAAACCTTGGCCTGATTAATGGCATTTTGACCGGTGGTGGCGTCTAACACCATTAAATTATGAATGGAGAACCCTTCACCTTCGCGATGAATCACCCGGCTGATCTTTTCAAGTTCTTTCATCAGGTTGACCTTATTATGCAGACGACCGGCGGTGTCACAAATCAGAATATCCGCCTTCCGGGCCTTAGCCGCACCAATGGCATCAAAAATGACCGAGCTTGGATCAGCGCCGGTGGTGCTTTTAATGATATCCACACCAACCCGTCCGGCCCATTCATCCAGTTGTTCCACTGCCGCCGCCCGAAAGGTATCAGCAGCCGCAATAACAACTTTTTTTCCCTCTTTTTTATAGCGCTCAGAAAGCTTGGCAATGGTGGTGGTTTTCCCCACCCCATTAACGCCAACAACCAACATAATCGTCGGCAGCTGCGGTTTTTCGGTTTCTACCTGAACCATCTCGACCAGGATTTCTTTCAGAAATCCCAGTACCTCTTCCTTGCTTTTGGATCGGGTTTCTTTAATCTTTGCTCGGAGCGCCGCGGTGATTTTCACCGAGGTTTGCGCCCCTAAATCCGAGAGAATCAGGGTTTCTTCCAATTCGTCAAAAAAATCATCATCAAAGCTACCCATGTACATCACTTTTTCAATTTTTTCCTTGAAATTGTCAGCCGTTTTTACCAGTTTGTTGCGCATCCGTTCAAATAAATTTAATTTCATCATTGCCTCCTTAGTTTTTCATCGTTCGTATTAAAAAATGATGCAAGCTTTGCAATCAGTTTGCAATTATCATCATTTTAAGCGTAATCCGTCAGTCGAACCGACACCAATTGCGATACCCCATCCGTAGACATCGACACCCCATAGAGATTATCGCAAACTTCCAGGGTAGTGCGGCGGTGGGTAATGGTAATAAACTGATTATGTTCGGCTACTTTTTTGAGATAGGTGATGTAACGGTAAATATTATGATCGTCCAGAGCGGCGTCCACCTCATCAATCACACAAAATGGGGATGGATTAATTTCCAGAAAGGAAAAGAGCAGGGCAATGGCGACCATTGATTTTTCACCTCCGGAAAGCAGGGAAATATGGCGTAGCCGTTTTCCTGGCGGCTGCGCCACCAGTTCAATTCCCCCCTCCAGCACCCCAGTGGGATCGGTAAACTCCAGATAAGCCCGACCGCCTTCAAATAGAATACTGAAAATCCGGGTAAAGTTCTCCTGAAGCTTGATAAAGTTAGCCTTAAACTGCTCGGTCATGGCATCGTACAAGGTATTGATAATATCTAGCAACTCACTTTTTCCGGCTTTGAGATCATCCATCTGCGCTTTCATAAAATCATGCCGGGTGAGAATTTCTTCATATTCTTCAATGGCGTTGAGATTGACGTTCCCCAGGGCGCCAATTTTTTCTCTCAAGGTACGCTGCCGTTCTTCAGACAAATCCAGCTCATCAAGTCGGTGATCCGTATCCAGCTGCTGATAGGCGTCTTCGGCCATTAAGTAGTTGATTTCATAGCTCTTATAGATATTCTCTTCCCAATGGTTCATCTGCAGCTGCAGACTGTTTAATTGGGTAGAAATGGTGTTTTTCCTATCGTTGTCAATAATCAATTGATGATTATCATTTTTTATTTCTTCCTGCAGGGTTTCCAATCTTTGGGCATTGTTTTTTTGAAGCTCTGCCGCTTGCTTATTTTTATCGCGATGCGATGCGATCAGCTTGCTTAAACGCTGCTGATCAGCTCCAAGTTTTTCCGTAAGCCTAATCAATTCGCGGGAGTCATTCAGATAGCCTGCCATTTCCCCTTCCAGAGCGGTTTTTCTGGCTGTCTGGTGCGTCAATTGTTCCTGCATTAAGACGATTTGCTGATCAGACCCAGCAATTTCGCCTTTGATCTGGGTGATCATCATTTGACTTTCTGATATTTTTAAGCGCAAATCATCCAGATTCTGTCTGATCGCCTGAGCCTGATCATCGGATTCCTGACCTTTTGTGGCTTCTTTGGCCTGATTGTATGAGGCTTCGATTTCCGTCAGTTCTTTGTTTAACTGTTCCAACTTTTGACTGAGCGCCTGAAGCTTTTGTTTTTGAACCGAAATCGACTGCGTACTCTCACGCTGCTTTCTAGTCAAGTCTTCAATTGTTTTGTTTTTCTCCCACAGCGCTTGTTTGCAATGGTTATACTGATTTTCCTGCTCTTTTAACTGCTCAATCCCTTGAGCTAATGATTTTTGCGACATTGCCTCCTGGTTCTTGATCACGTCCAGGGCTTTTTTTTGCTCATCCATTTCTTTTTCGAGATTTTGGATTTCAATTTTTTTAGAAAGCGGCGACTGCCGGTGGTCCTTGCTTTGTCCTCCGACAATTGCTCCACCGGGGTAAAAGATCTCTCCTTCTAGGGTTACAACTGTAAATTTAGAAGCGATTTTTTTCTGAATTTCTTTTCCTGAAGCAAAATCGCTGGCGACGATGATTCGTCCCAAAAGACTTTCAATGGCAGACGCATAGGCGACATCAGTTTTAACCAGCTCACTGGCAATTCCCTCGACTCCAGGAATGTTCTTAATCGTATCTCGGGTTCGGCCATCGATTAAACTGTATTTTAAATTATCCAGAGGCAAAAATGTCGCCCGCCCAAGACGTTCTTTCTTTAACAGATTAATACAATCACTAGCAACCTTAACGCTGGCAACGACAATATTCTGGCTTTTTGCACCTAAAGCAATATCGATGGCCTGGAGATATCTGGCATCAGTAGAGATGAGTTCACCAACCGGGCCATAAACCTCATGGATCACCGGGCCCAGCAGCTTTTCTGAAGCCATCAGTTTTCGAATAGTCGGGAAATAATCCTGATAATTCTTTTGAATATTTTTTAAATACTCGACCTTGGAAGCATTAACTTTTAAATTGTTAGAAATCAGATGCGCCTGGTTCTGGAGTCTCTTTTGTTCGTCCAAATCGTTATTGTACTGGGTTTGCAACTGCTGAAATCGATCTTTCCGTTGCTTCTTTTCTGTCAGTAGACTGCTCGTCTCTTGCTTTTGCTGCTCCAGATCTGCAGCGACTTGATCCTGACCGACCCCTGTTTCATCCAGATACTTTTTTATAAAAGACGCCTCAGTTTTTGCTTCCTGAATCAAAGTTTTAACTTCAAAGCGCTTCATTTCCAATTTTTCGCAAAGCGATTGCTGATTTAAAATGTCTTTATGAGTGGCTTTGATCCGGTCTTTTTCTTGCTGTTCCTCTTGCAATAAAAAATTAAGGGTATTTTCCAGTTCAACCTTGACCGACTCCTGGGTCCTGAGCTTTTCCACTAGGACGTTCTTTTCAAGTTCCAGCCCTTTAATCCGCTTAAGCGTTGTGGCCATTTGCGATACCAGGCTTTCACCTTCTAATTTTAAGCGCTCCTGGGTTATTTCATTAGCTTCCAACTGGCTTTTGCAGCGGATATCTTCCCGCTGAACCGTATCGAAATCCGATCTGAGCACCGACAGATTTTTCTTTTCAGTGTCAGCTAAAAGATCCAACTCCCGATTCTCGATGGTCAGTTTTTGATACAGTTCATCCTTTTTCTGGATGGTTGTCTCAATTTGTTCGCATCTTTTAAGCTGGTCTTTAAGATTCTTTTTTAATTCTTCTAGTTCTGTGACCGCATCGCTCATTTTTCGATAAAAAATTACCAAATCAACGGTTTTTAATTCCTCATGAAGAGTTAGAAAGCTTTTGGCCTTCCGGGACTGATTTTTTAACGGTCCCACCTGTTTTTCGATTTCGGTCATAATATCCCGAAGCCGATCTAAATGCCCCTGGGTTTGCTCCAATTTTTTTTCGGCTTCATTCTTTTTTGTTTTATAGGACACAATTCCCACTGCTTCTTCAAAAATATTTCGCAGCTCAGTAGGACTACTGGCTAAAATATTTTCGATACTGCCCTGACTGATCAAGGAATAACCGTTTTTGCCCAAACCGGTATCCATAAAAATACGGTGTATTTCCTTTAGTTTACAGCTTTTTTTATTAATGGCGTAGTCACTTTCCCCGGATCTAAATAATTTTCGTGAGATCGCTATTTCCTGAGGATAATTTTCCAATGAACCATCTTTGTTGTCTAAAATCAAAACAACCTCGGCATAACCAGAGGCTTGTTTTTTTTCTGTTCCTGAGAAGATAACATCTTCCATTTTTTTGCCCCGGAGGGATTTTATACTTTGCTCACCCAAGACCCATTTAATGGCGTCGGTGATATTACTTTTTCCGCTGCCGTTAGGGCCAACAATTGCAGAAATACCCTCTGAAAACTCAAGGCTTACAGGGTCTGCAAATGATTTAAACCCCGACAATCGCAATTTTTTTAAATACAAGCCCGCACCTCAATTTCCCGCTGTCTCCTGTTACTATCAATTGATTAGCTAAGAACCATCTGTCAAACCAGTTAGAGCTGATCACTTGTCTCAAAACAAGCCACATTTTTAAACATCTTTTTCTAAATTTTCTAATTAAATTTTCCTGGTCTTTATCAAATAGTTTTTGGCAGCATCCTGCTCACCTTCTTTTTTACTTTTCCCGATGCCATGGCTTACACAATCACCATTAAAGATCAATTTAATATAAAAGGTCTTATTGTGTTCGGGTCCTTCAGAGCGATCCAGAACATACTCAATGACATTGTCATTATTTTTCTGAATATACTCCTGAAGTTCAGTTTTATAATCTTTAACCAGGGCACCGGACAAAGCCAGCGAAATATTACTTTCCAGCACTTTCAGTACAACTTTTCGGGTTGTTTCGAAATTGCTGTCTAAAAAAACAGCCCCGATCAGGGCCTCAAATGCATTGGCAAGATTTGATTTTCGTTGTCGCCCGCCGGTGACAATTTCACCCTTTCCCAAGAAAATATAATCTCCAAGCTGGAGCTCATAAGCAGCCTTGGAAAGCGACTCGGCACATACAATATTGGAACGGATTTTCGTCATTTTACCCTCGGATAATTTGTGAGATAAAAATAAATACTCACTGATAATCAGTTCCAATACTGCATCCCCCAAGA
>JAQUWM010000114.1 GCA_028692885.1 Acetobacterium sp.
GCAATTTTTGTCTGTTCAGATGGGTTGTTTTGGTTTATCATAGTGGTATGCACCTTTCCTGTCTGATTTTTGTTTGGTTTGCATCTACATTATATCAGACGTTGGGTGCATTTTTCTGTCAACTTCTATATTTTTAGAAGTTTAAATGGCTATATGTAATGGCTCAGCTATATTTTTCAGCTGGGAAAGTTGAGTTATTTAGGTGATAACAGAAAAAGAAATTGTAATAGGTCAGTTTCTTTTTCTAAAACAGTGAGATTATCGCAAGCACCTAACTCAAATTATAGCGAGAACAGGCCGAGAGCCTGGCATTGAGCTTCAGCCGAATAACATAGTAGACATCAAAATCTTCGAGCAGTTCGTAGAGTTCCGGGGTGGCAAACCCGCTGTCGCCCCGGAGAATCAGCTGAATGTCCGGAAACTTTGAGCGAAACCAGTGTAGTACCAGTTTAAGAAAAGCGGCCACGTTCCTAGAGGTGTAGACACTGCCTTTTCGGAGTTCAACTTTTAACAGATCGCCAGTTAAGCCATCAAAAACCATGAGTGGGTGATAGCCGGCTGTTCCATAGTGAAAATTGTAGGCCGAATTTTCCTGCTGGCCGTGGGTGTCAATGTGGGTTGAATCCACATCCAGAACCACATACTCCGGCTGGCTCACAGCATAGGCTTTCGCCACAAAATCAAGGAGCAGATAGTCGAGCTTTTCCAGCATCTTGATATCAAAGTGATTCAGGCATCTGTAAATCGTTGGTTGAGAGTGTGAGGCCAATGCTTTTTTCCCCAGGATCTGCGTAAAGGCAGGATCCTGACGCAGGTGATCGGATGCATCATCCGTATGGTAGCCGGCAATGGTTGTGTACATCAGATAAAAAAAAGATATGGGTGGGGGAAGGTTAGGATTCAAAAAAAGAAAAAATTTAAATTTGAAAGAGAGTATCATGAAAAAAGGATTAAAAAAAGCTTTAAGTCTGTTGGTGATTTCACTGATGCTTACCAGCATCGTTCCAGCTAGTGTGATAGCGGTAGAAACTGAAATTTCCGGATCAGCACTTGTCCAAACAGGCAACAATAATGGAAACAGTCAGGAAGAGGCGTTTGTTTTTGAGAATGGTCAGGCAATTTGGCTAAGCAACACAACAGAAGAAGTGCCAATGAAGGCAGCAACCAGTCAAAGTTTGGCTCAACTAAAAGAAGAGCCGTCACAAAATGCGATCTTAAATTCGGAGCTGCAAACAGATTCAATAGCAGACGCATATGAGGTTACTGATATTGATGGGGGTGTCAGTATAACCAAATATACCGGAATCGGTGGTGATGTGGTAGTCCCGGCAACCCTGGATGGTAAGGTGGTCTTGGAAATTGGCGAGAAAGCATTTTACCGCAATGATAGTTTAATAAGTATTACCTTACCCGAAGGGCTGAAAAAAATTGGCAGGGCAGCCTTTTTCTTGTGTAGCAGTTTAACGACGGTTAGCTTTCCCGAAAGTCTTGAAGTGATTGATCGCCAGGCTTTTGGAGCGTGCGACTTAATAAAAAGCATCAGTCTACCGCAAAAAGTTCTATTTATTGACGGCAATCCATTTGATCAATGCCACATTTTAACAAGTATTTCAGTATCACCTTTAAATCCAAACTATCAGGTGCTTAATGGATTACTTGTGGATAAAACCGGTAAAACGTTAATTGTGTGTCCGGGCGGCGCTGTAACTGCCATTATTCCAGAAGGGATAACCGCTATTGGTGACTCTGCATTTCGGGGTTGTCGTAAAATAACAAATATTGATTTGCCCGAAAGTGTCATAAGCATTGGTAGCTTCACTTTTTTTTATTCGGGTTTAACAAGTATCAATCTGCCGAAAGGGGTTGCCTCTATTGGTAGCTACTCTTTTGCAGCTTGTGATAATTTGACCAGCATTACAGTTTTACCTGGTAATTCATCCTTTGCAAGTATCGATGGGTTGCTTTTCGACAAAGATGGGACGACTTTAATCGCCTGTCCTGCTGGGAAAACCAGTGTAATACTGCCAATTAGTGTGACAGAAATTGGTAATGGTGCCTTTTATGATTGTGACAAATTAACGGTTATTAATCTACCAGAAAATGTGAAAAATATAGGAGATGATGCTTTTGGATCTTGCCGAAGTCTGACCAACCTTGTTCTTCCGGAAGGTACCACAGAAATTGGCTATTATGCTTTTCGATATTGCAAGCTACTTACCAAGGTCGTTATACCAGCAAGTGTGAAAAAAATCGGAACAGGAATTTTTAGCGATACGCCATTAGGAACGATTTACGGTGTTTACGGTTCTTGCGCCGAAACCTATGCCAATGCCAATAACATTCCCTTTGTTGGTTCCGGCCTTCCGACCGCTACCTTAGAAAGCATCGCCATCACTACCGCTGCAGCAAAGTGGAGCTACAACATCGGCGATACCCTGGATCTCACCGGTCTGGTGGTGACCGGAACCTATAGCGACGGCACCACGAAAATTGAAACCATTACAGCCAAAAATGTCACCGGTTTTGACAGCTCCAAGGCAGTAGGAAACCAGGTGCTGACCATCACGCTAAACGGAAAAACAGCGGCATTCACCATCCAGATTATTGCATCGGAAGATCCCGGAGCAGGTGACTTTACCGCCTTCCTGGGACAGGGTCCAACCGGCAATTATTATGAGTACAAGGTGGCGGATTTTAACAATTCCTATTTAGCCTACCAAATCAAACCGACACTGCCGTCAGCCAAAATGTATCAGCAGTTTCTAAACAGCAAATGCCGGATTGTGGCGCTAAAAGATCTGACGAAAGGTTATATGGATTACAGTGCCGCTGCAACGGCTTCGTTGATGGTCCAGATGAAGGGTGAGGCTTTTGATATTAATGCTTATTTCGGAAGAAGTGATGCAAAGCGATTTGCAGAAACGGTTGACAATGTCAAAATTGTCGATCAGGACGGGAATGTGTCTTGAGCATGTTGCGTCACAGTAAGTTAATGAGGGTCTACAAAGGGACGTTGCGCTGATTTCATTTGTATTGAGAACGAAAAAACCGTCTCCGTACCTCATGGTTTTAATTGGAAATTGAAGATATGGAAATTCACTGTTGAATTCCTGGAAAACTAAAATTGCAATGCATTATTGAAGAATGTACGAATAAGTCTTAGATTTTGAGAGGGTGAAGAAATGAAGCGGAGCTCAAAAATTTTTTTTGGTTCGATTGCCGTTCTGATTCTGGTAATTTGTTCTCTGCCAGTTGCGGTTACGGCAGAAGAATTAAGTGATGAAAATAAAGCGAATGAAAATCAGAAGATATTTGGTTTTGACAGCGAAATAATGCAAATGGAGAATCCAGAGTCAAGTAATACGAATGTTGACAGTATGACCGAAGGAACCGATAAAATTAGCGTAGCTTCTAGCTTTTACGCCAAGGCTATCAGCTCCGGTTGCTGGTGATATGCATTATTTTTCAAACAATAACTCAAACTTCGCACATTAAAAACACCCTAAAACGTTGATGCGAAAGGTTTTTTCTGAAAAACATCCATTCAGGCGCAGGGTTTGAGGCTACTTTTTATCATTGCCGGTAAATTCTGAAAGAACTGCTCGAGCAGAACAACCATCTTTTCTTCACTAAGCTGAAGAATATCCTGACAAACACTCAGCATCAGCTCAATCAGCAGAAGATAGGACTCCTGATAAGTGATATCAGCCAGTTCATCACATGTCCAGTAGAACAGTTCTCCGATGCTGCGCACATCAAGGTTAAAGCGATTTTCCAGTGACAGCATTGTGTAGCGGGTAAAGACAATGGCAACATGAGCCGTCTGGGCATCAAAAGACAGTCCTCTGAAGGATTTTGTCAGTTTCAGATAGGATTTGCATACTTTGAAAAAAACCTCAATTGCCCTTATGCCGATATTTAGGTTATGCCGATATTTCAAACTAAACCGCCTCTATCAAGCATCTTTCGGAAAAATATCGGCATTTCCTTGTATGATTAGAATATTTAATCATACAAGGAGGTAACCTTATGAACCAAACGATTGAAACTGTTGTTAATGACATGCTTGTTCAGGTTAAAGCTCATGGTCTAAAGGATATGACTATTGAGTATTATACGAACGTATGCCATAACATTGTTCGTTACATCAACGAGAAAGAAGGTGGTACCTGTTCCAGGAATACCCTCGGGGCTTTTATTACGTTTTACAAACAACGCTTTGAAGCTCAAGAAATTTGCGAAGAATACCTACGCTTCCTATGCCGTGTAATCCGAATGCTTGTGTCATATGTCGAAACGGGCACAGTTGATTTTTCATCACGTGCTATTAACAAGAAATACAATCCTTCGCCTGATAAGCTTGCGGTTATCGAGGCGATACTCAATGCGTATCATCTGGAAAATGACCCTCGGATTGAAATGGACACTGTCATGCGCCACTTTTTTTGTTTCGTTGAATCTCGCGGCAAGGATACCGCGACCATTTCTGATTCAGATTTTTTTGAATTTATGAAATCTGTATCGGAATCCAATAAAGGCAGTATCGGCAGAACCTGGCGTGCCCTCCGATATATTTCCGAGTACCTTCAGGCTCACAATCTTGCTGATTTGAGGGCAAACCTTTCCATGCTGAAGATGAAGGGAGCTCCCATACGGATGATCGCCCCTTATTCACAGGAAGAAATCCTTAAAATTGTAAATGTCATCGATACGGAAGAGCCCATTGGAATATGAAACAAAGCGATTATCCTGCTTCGTTTCGAAACAGGGTTAAGGTCTTGTGATATCATAAAACTCAAACTCTCGGATATCGACTGGAAGGCCGCATCACTTCATATCAGGCAGAGCAAAACAGGAACCGATGTGATACTACCATTGAATGGGCATGTCATGAATGCAGTCGCTGATTACATCCTGAAAGTCCGGCCTGAAGGTGGCTTTAGTGAGCTCTTTCTTACGTCGAAGGCTCCCATACAACCCTATCGAAGCACCTGTTCATTAGGTGCTGCGCTTGATAAATATTGTAGCAAAGCCGGCGTTAAGAAGCTACCATTACGCCGATTTCATAGTCTTCGGAGGTCTTTTGCTACCGAGCTGTCTGCGGCAGGTGTGCCGCTGCCCACTATCTCGCAGATGCTTGGACACAAATCCCTTGATGAAGACCGACCATACCTTTCTTATAATCAAGAAAAGAACGCCCACTGTGCATTAGGATTCAGCGGAATTCCTATCAAAAATGGACTCTATGCTGTTCTGGAGGGCGGTGATACGGTATGACATTCCTCGAAGAACTTCTGGAGGATTTCCAGAAAATGCTGGAATTTCGTATTGCCGTAGGATATGCCACGGTTACCTATAAAAGCTGTGTTACGCCTTTCATTAGATTCTGCGGTGTTAATCATCCTGAAGAAAAAGCCATAACACAGCAGATGGTGGATGACTGGCTTGTGTATCACGCCTATGAAAAATCCCAGACGCAGGCCTCCTTCATGTCTTGCCTCAGGCAGTATACCAGATTTATCAACTCTCTTGGTAAAGAAGCCTTTATCCCTGGATCTGATTATACCGTCAAACGTGGCCAGTATCTTCCCTATGTCTTCACAGATGCAGAGTTGGGTCAGTTCTTCGATGGAGTAGACAGCCTTCCGACCAGGAACAGGAAGTTTCAAAAGGCAGTCATACTGCCAGTCCTATTCCGGATGATGTACTGCTGCGGCATGCGTCCTTCCGAGCCGCTCCATCTGCACTGTGAGGATGTCAATCTGACGAAAGGGGACATCTACATCCGGCAGACCAAGAAGAACAAGGAGCGCCATATCATCGTGTCATCGGATCTGCTGGAAATTTGCCGTAGATATGACAAGCTGGTCGGTGCCAGGGAATGGTTTTTTCAGAGAACCGATGGCATCCCTTATGACACTGGGTGGATGACAAAGCATTTCCATCTTTGCTGGAAAAAAAGCGGTCTCGTAAAACACGGAAATCCCAGACCGTATGACCTTCGCCACGCTTTTGCCAGTCACAACATCATGCGCTGGGTTGATGAAGGGCGGGATGTTATGTGTAGTCCGTCAAATTATAAGCACCACCATCCGGCATTTTATTTTAACCAAAATAGCGGGAAATACGGTTATCAGGGCACATTATTGACACCTGATTCGGCAGATTAAATAAACCGCGCTATTAATGGAGCAAATTAAACGATCTAAAAAAGCAGGTTTCCCTGCTTTTAATCAGATGGCGAGATGGGATTTAAGGGCTTTTAAAGCACAGATGATGCTGATGGCATCGGGTTCTGATA
>JAQUWM010000115.1 GCA_028692885.1 Acetobacterium sp.
TGCTGCTGAATATTGTTTCCGTGATCTTGATCATTGAATGGGTGCCGCAATGGAACAGTCTGCGTTTATTTCACAGTGTTTTTTTTCTGATTCTATATATTGGCGTTTATACAGCGGTAGTTCGGGGAACGTCTTCTAAACTCCTATTTGCGGCATTTCTGGTAAAAAGCTATGCTGATTTTATTGTCAGTATGGCCAAGTTTCTGGAGGTTTCCTATCTGACCTATGGATTGCACCGGGTCTATGTTCAAACCTCCTATTCTTTTTACTTTAACCTGTTTCAGTGTGTGATCTTAATAATGAGTTATCCATTGATATGGATATTTTTCAGAAAAAAATCGGTCAGGTTATGCAGACCCATAACAAAGCCTGGGGATATTTGTGGATTATTCCGCTGGTCTACTACATTATCAGCTTGGCATTTGGAAGCATGAATGCTGCTTTGATTGCCCAATGGCAGTTTTTTGTCTTTAATCTCGTTTCGTTTTTTGGATTTTATCTGATCTATTATGTGGTAATCGAAATGCTGGAACAATCGCAAAAAAATATTATTCTGGCGGAAAGCAATGAGATCATCAAACAGCAGCTGCTGTTTCAGTCTGAATATTATAAAAAATTTGGCGAATGTATTGAAGAGACCCGTAAAGGCGAACATGACCTGCGCCATCATCTTAACACGGTGCTGGGATTGATTAAACAGCAGCATCGTGATAAAGCTGAAAATTATCTTTCTGAACTGCTGGGAAACCGTTTGAGCATTTCGGATATTCTGCATTGCGGCAATGATGCAGTCAATGCCATATTAGGCTATTATGCCAATATCTGCAAGCTGGAAGGCATCGATCTTAGCATTGAAACAATGGTCCCTCGGGATTTGGAAATCGATGAAACGGATTTATGCGTCGTTTTTGGAAATGTTCTGGAAAATGCGCTGGAAGCTTGTCGGCGGATCACCGCTGGCAATAAAACCATTAAACTGTCATCCCGATTTATCGGCAATAAGTTGTATATTGCCGTAGACAATTGCTTTAGCGGTGAAATTCGATTAAAAAACGGGGTCTATCTATCACAAAAAAGAGCTGAAGCATCTGGTATTGGTATCATCTCGGTGCGAGCGATTGCGAAAAAGTATGATGGCGAAGCAAGCTTTGAAGCGATTGATCAATTATTCAGGGTTACGGTTGTTTTGTCCAATAGGAGTCAGAAAGTGATCCGAGAAACCACCATGAAATCCGATCATTTGGGAATCAATAATAACCCTTGTCAGTTAGAGCATTAATCTTTATAATAAATATATAAAAAGAATGCCGCCTTGATAGCTGGGGCAGACTGGCGATTAGAACCAAGAGCGGCATGAAATATGCAAAAAATAGTTTAAAAGGGAGTATTAAATGAGTTTTGAGTTGATCCAGGAGATTCCGTCACCGAGTGAAATTTTTAAAATGATGCCATTGTCTGAGGCTGGCAAAAAAATAAAAGCCCAACGGGACAAAATGATCAGAAATGTTTTCGAAGGAAAAGATGACCGTTTTATTTTCATTATCGGTCCCTGTTCTGCCGATAATGAAACCGCAGTGATTGATTATGTAAATCGTTTAAGTGTTATACAACAAGAAGTGGCGGATAAGATTATTATCATTCCGCGGATTTATACCAATAAACCGAGAACCACTGGCGAAGGTTATAAGGGCATGCTGCATCAGCCGGATGCCAATAAAAAGGCCAATATGGTCGAGGGGATTAAAGCGATTCGGCAATTGCATATCCGCTCGATTGAAGAAACGGGCTTATCCTGTGCCGATGAGATGCTGTATCCCGAAAACTATGCCTATCTGGAAGATCTTTTGAGCTATGTGGCGATTGGCGCCCGGTCGGTGGAAAATCAGAAGCATCGTTTAACGGTCTCCGGACTGGAAATCCCGGTGGGGATGAAAAACCCCACCAGTGGAGATATTACGGTGATGCTGAATTCGATTCAGGCCGCTCAGGCCGCTCATACCTTTATCTATCGCGGCTGGGAAGTGAAAACTTCTGGAAATCCCCTGACTCATGCCATTATGCGAGGTTCGGTGGATCAGCATGGCCGCAATTATCCGAATTATCATTATGAGGATATCATGCATCTGATTAAACTCTATGAAAAACGTGATTTTGCCTGTCCGGCCATTATTATTGACTTGAATCATGCCAATTCCAACAAGCGTTTTGGTGAACAACCGCGAATCGCCCGGGAAGTGCTCCGCAATCGTCATTACGATGCCGACTTAAAAAAATATGTCAAGGGCCTGATGATCGAAAGTTATCTTGAAGAAGGCAATCAGCCGATTGACGGTGGGGTTTATGGAAAATCGATCACCGATTCTTGTCTGGGTTGGAAGGCCTCAGAAGACCTGATTCGTACCATTGCCGAAAAAGTGTAAAAATAAAAATGTATAAAAAAAACGTTAGAAAAGTCGTTAAGCGCTGACCAGTAAGCCATTAACGGCTTTTTTTTGTTGCCAATACCGTTTGATTTAGCCAACTTGATGACTAAAAAGACAATCAAGGGGTATTTAATAAGCAAATCCTATGATTGAAGAATCATTTAGTAGATCGTTTAAAATAATTTTATGGTAGCAGAATATTTGTTGAAAGGGTTATGAAAAGGATGAATCAAAAGATTAAACAAACAATCGCTGAGGCGATGGCATTGATGAAAAATCTCTTCAAAAACCTGAAAATAAAAACCAATTATATTAAAAGCAACGGTAATGGTTTCAGAGACCTCAATTATTTAAAAAACCATTTATTCGATGATATCACCTTTTATTTTATTTTATTGGGACCCATTCTGTTCTTTTATGGCGCCTATTTATTTTATGAAGAAGGTAAATATGTGGTATCAGCGATTGAATTTTCATTGTATTTTATTTCAGTCTTTGTGCTGGTGAGTGGGAAAATTAATCTCCGCATCAAAAAAATGTTTTTTCTGCTGACCGGGTATTTTGCCAGTGTGCTGGTGCTTATTGTTGCTGGGCCGATGGGGGCCGGAATGGTGTGTGTAACAGCAGTGCTGATATTATCGGGATCACTGCTGGATAAAAAATGGGTTATCAGATTTGTCGCCTTTAATCTGTTGGCCTTTTTTATCATTACCGTTTTGCTGGCCAGCGGTTTTTTTAATGGCTTTGCCATTGCAAATTACGGTTCTAGATGGTCGATTGTTGCAATCAGCAGTCAGGTTCTGGGTATTGGTTTATTGTTTATTATTCAAATAATTTATGACGGGTTAGACAAACAATCGAAAATTATTGCCAGATCGAAGGAAAACCTCGAAGCCAGTGAACAGAAGTACCGTTATCTAAGCTATCATGATCACCTGACCGGGCTTTATAATCGGATGTTTTGGGAGGAAGAGCAAAAACGGATTGACATCAGTGGTCAGTTACCGATCTCAGTGATTATTGGTGATATCAATGGGATCAAGTTGATGAATGATGCCTTTGGTCATGAAGCTGGGGATCGGATGATTATGCAAACCGCTCAGATTATGCGAAAATACTGCCGTGAAGGTGAAATTATTGCCAGAACCGGCGGGGATGAGTTCAGTATTCTGATGCCGAAAACACCTCGTAAAACAGCGTTAAAACGGATGGAAGAAATTAAGGATTCTTTTATGGTCCATAATCGCCGAATTTTAAATGATGCCTTTCATATCAATGTGGCATTGGGATCTGGAACCAAAGAAGAACCTCACGGCGATTTGAAGGAGACCATTAAGAAAGCGGAATTGTATATGAATCAGCGCAAACTTCTGGAACAGCGAAGCTCTCACAGTGCCATCATCTCATCGATTAAGGCAACGATGTATGAGAAAAGCCATGAAACTGAGCAGCATTCCGAACGGCTGGCAGCGCTGTCGCGAATGGTTGGTGAAGCGCTTCAGCTTTCCCAGATTGAATTGGATAATCTGGAACTGCTGGCGACGCTTCACGATATTGGTAAGGTCGGAATTGATGATCGGGTCTTAGCGAAACCGGGGAAGCTTAACGATGAAGAATGGATAGAAATGAAAAAGCATCCGGAAATCGGTTATCGCATTGCGATGGCATCTCCGGAGCTGGTGTTAATTGCTGAGTATATTCTCAGCCATCATGAGCATTGGGATGGTAGCGGTTATCCGAAAGGTCTGGCTGGGGAGGAGATTCCACTGCTGTCGCGCATCATCGGCATTGCTGATGCCTATGATGCGATGACGGAGAACCGGGTCTATCAAAAGGCAATCGATCGTGACCGTGCCTTAGTTGAAATTGCTAAAAATGCCGGATCTCAGTTTGATCCTGAAATTGCGGAATTATTTATCGGAATGATAAAAGAGACCAGCCAAATACGATTGATATCCGGAAATAAATGAGGCTGGCTCCGATAGTTTAAAGGAGCCGGCCTCATGTTGTTTGTAAAAGAATTATATAATTGAACAGCGTTACTGTGAATTTGCGAAATTAGCGCAATCGATTTTAAATCGGTCGCTAGTCCAGAAACAAATTGATAATTAAGTTGAATTTATCGGGGTTTTGAAACATTAAACCGTGTCCTGCTTCGGGGATTAGAATAAGTTTGGGGTTGGGCAGTTTACTGGCTAGATAGGCAGAATTTTCTGAGGGTAGAATCAGATCGTCTTTTCCGTCAATGACAAGGGTTTCATGTTTGAGAAAAGGGATGCGGTTGCAGGATCCTTCCCATTTGTTAATGGCTGCGGCCTGTTTAAGAATCGAATCGGGATTCATCGTTCCCAGCGGGCGCTGAAATATTTCCCGAATCCGATCGGGATTGTTTTTTATCCAATCGGCAGAAAAAATAAGACGTAACCATTCATAACCCTTATCAGAAGGCATCCCCATGGTGCTTTCAAGTCGGGAGAGCACCTTGGGTTCAGGTGGGAATATTTCCGGATGGCAAAGCGATGCGTAGAGGATCAGCTTGTTGACAATTTCGGGATGCCTTAAGGCTAATTCCTGGGCAATTGATGCCCCCATCGACCAGCCAAGGACATGGGCTTTTTCGATCGCTAAGGCAACCATCAATTCATAGGTGTCTTCGGCAAATTGTTCAATCGTAAAGTCTTTATGACCAGAACTGGTTTCGCCCATACCACGATTATCAAAGACGATGACCTTGTACTTTTTAGCCAGCGAACGAAGGAGTCGTTCCTCCCATAGGTTCATGGTGCCACCATAACCCATAATTAAAAGCAGTGGGTATCCGACGCCGTAAATGCGGTAGCTTATATTAATGTCTTCAACGCTTACCATAACAACACCTCTCTTTATCAAACTGATGATCATATATTTAATACCCATAATGAGCGGAGATATCAGCAGTAAGAGATAAAAAGTTAGAAAATAAATTCGTTTCTTTCTGTTTCAGAAACGGCATAATAACGCCGGATTGCTTATTTACAAAAGAATTACAAACGTTTACATAAAAGTTATTTACTTTTCAGAGAAACATGCTATAATATAATTAAATCAAGGATCAACCAATCCTTTTCCAATTGAATGACAGGATCATTGAAAAGTAAATAAGCACTTGGCTGAATAGATAAAATCAGGGAGAAGATTATCCGATTATAAATAAAAACTTAGCGATAAACTTCGAGGATTTGATTTTATCGATCATAGACTCTACAATGGAAAAATTCTTATCCCAATAAGAATTAAGAAGTACAGTGTTAATCACATTCAGATTTATTGGCGATCGGTATTCACATTATGATAATCCACAAAAGATGTGGCCATAATAAAGATAATAGATCAAGAATAGGTAATCGATGTGAGAAGAGAAGATGATTTTTAATTGAAATTCAGAGAAACAAAAGGGAGAAATTTGAACGAAAGAACAGATTGTTCAGAAATTTATTAAGCTTGAAAAATCTTAATGAGATCACTCGTTGAGTAGTCTTCAAATAAAGGAGAAGAAAAGCGAAAATAAAAAGTAAGATAATCCCAAAAACAAGTGACAGATTTACATTGGAAAAGCGAATAGGAAGATTTTTGAAAAACAGAAAGGGGTGAGTCCCAAAAAATGACAACTGAGATTGTAAGCTGAGGCCGATTCTACAGAAATAATTGTGGAATCGGCTTTCAGCATTTTTTGTGCCCGGATGGGTATTAATTTAATATTAAATTTACGGCCAGAAAATTTATGGAATTGAGGTCAACCATTTGATATAATCTTTAGTAAACTAGGGTTTGCATAATGACCGCTGGGGTAATAAAATTAAGTAGGCAAATTGAGATGGGGAGATTAGCATGATTGAT
>JAQUWM010000116.1 GCA_028692885.1 Acetobacterium sp.
GAGCCTTCAACAGAAGACATCACCATCACTAAACGGATAAAAGAGGCTGGTGTCCTGATGGGAATTGAATTGATCGACCATATCATCATTGGCTCAGAAGGTCGGTTTTTAAGCCTGAAAGAAGAAGGTCTGTTGTAGTCACATCTATTAAAAATAATTAAAATAACTGAGGTAACCCTATGCAGGTTATTTTGTATCTTCCTATTCTAGTTCTCAGTATTGTTTCGGCGTTTGTCGTTTTCAGTAAGGTTAAAATGATATTCTTCGGTTCCAACATGCTCGATTTGGGGCTGGGGATCATCGGTGCCTGGTTTTTTATATTTTTTGTTTGTGTATCGATATGGACAGCAATTTTCGTCTATTTAGGTATCCCCATCCTGATCATTGGGGCTATTCTCCTGATGGCCTATTTCGTGCTTAGTAAACGAAGTGGAAATGTGGAGGATGGCGAGTCAGAAGATGGTCAACCAGCAGGGGGTACGGGTGATGAGACTGCCGATGAAGCAGCGCATGAAGAATAATTAAGATCATCGAAGGTAATAACACTCAAACCCCGGTCAGATTGGCTGGGGTATTTTTTTTTCCAAAATATCGAACCAATGTTTCTGAGGTTGCACCCTGAAAGTCACTTAAGAATTGTTAAAGCAAATGAAAGTGCAACCCAGCGATCCTTCGACCGTCGATCGACACCGCTTGCACTTCGTTGATCGTTTAAAGGGTGATGACGGTGAAAAAAAATCGTTTAAGGTGATCGAAAACGCTTGAAAAATCGATATGATCATGTTAAGCTATCTTTAGAACTTAGCAGCAGACAATGCCAGCTGGTTTTCAAATTGAATATTGTAAGTTTAGGTGTGGCAAAGTCAGAGTATAAATACTAATACTCCAAGTATGACGCCGTTCGATTATTGTGAACGGAATGGGTCACGCAAATAAGCGCATAGAGTGATAACACTTTTTCCTGCGATCTTATACCTAATCATTTATCAAAAAGTATCGGTACATCCATAGGATGTGTAACTGGTTTTTATTTTGATGCAATGGTTTTAGGTATGCAGGGGAAAGTGTTATCTTTTTTGTGCCCAAAATTCCTGGCGTCACATTAAGACCGGTGCTTCAAAGAAAGGGAATACAAAAATGAACAACAAAGCACAAAACGTAAGCAACGGCCCACAGCAGAATTCAAACCAAATACTAACTCGTCCTGTACAAAGGTACACCACAACGGATGGTGGGGTATTTATTGGTGAAATTGTTGGAGCATGGTTAAAATCGTTGAAATCACAATATTCGGAAACTGGTTTTTGTGATGGCTTGAATATCAAAGCTGTGGTTACGGATAGTGATGGGGTCAAGGTTGAACTATTCAAACAAATCTTCATATCTGGGAGTCCGACAAGCCCGTTTGTCAAAACATTGAACGATGTCGGAATCACTCTTGAACCGGGTGAAAGCATCAACTTAAATAGTTTCCGTGGGATTCCCGTTGAAATAACTGTCGAAAATGTGACAATAGACGGGAAAACCTATTCCAATATAAAGAGTATTAAAAAAATTGACCCGCAACAGGTCTCTGTCACCGAATCCACCGAAGAAAAGTTAAAAATTGAAACACAATTCGCCACTATTGGTGAAGGCAATAGGATCAGCACAGATGAAATATTAGGTTTAAATCTTGACTGATTAGAAAAGAAAGACAGAAATTGGTGCCCCTGAAAACTAATACTTTTCAGGGGAATTAAAAAGAAGTTAAAGGAGATAAAAATGGCAATAGTAAAAAAAGTAGTCACTCGGAAAAAGGTCGATGAGGAATCGATGGCCTATGCATTAAAAACATTTAAAAATGATGATTTATTAGTTGAAGTCAGAATTCTGAATACAGATAAAGGAACAGTTTCCGGTTATTTCAACGATTTTAATCAACTCGAAACCAGTATCAAACCCTATGATGGTAAGTACAATATATATAACACCATAAGTACTATTAACCCCAGCGTTTTTTCATATGGAACTTTAAACAAGTTAAAAGAACACGCAACCACAACAACAAAAGACGCTGATATCACGGCGTATCAGTTTGTTTTCATCGATATTGACCCCATCAGACCATCCGGTGTTTCAGCAACAGATGAAGAAAAAGCAGCAGCTCTCGTTGTTTCCGAACAGCTTAAAGCTTACTTTAAAGAAATGGGACTGCCAGAGCCATTTGAGATGGATTCGGGAAACGGCTATCACTTGTTTCTGCCCACTAATCTTGAAAACACTGAGGAAAATAAGCTGCTAATAAAGAAGATACTCGAAGGACTCGATTTCCGGTTTTCTTCAGACAAAGCGGAAGTTGACCGCACGACCTACAATCCGGCCCGAATCACGAAACTCTATGGCACCATGGCCTGCAAAGGTGAAAATACCGAAGAACGTCCGCATCGCCAATCAAAGATGTTGCATCGTCCTGAGATCAGAAAAAATACAACCATCGAACAGCTGCAGGCGGTGGTGGCGGATTGTCTGCCAGAAGTGACTCAACATAGCCTTCCACCTGAAGCGAAGCGCTGGAATATTCCGGAGTTCATTAAAGAACATGGCCTGGATTTAGCCTATAGCAAACCCTGGAATAACAATCAGCTCCACGTCCTTAGAACGTGTCCGTGGAATAAAGACCACACCAATGATTCAGCCTACATCATTGACTATCAAAATGGTGCGGTCGATGCCGGATGCCATCACAATAGTTGTGCCAACGAGAATTGGCAAACGCTGAAAGAAAAGCTGGGAATCGCAGAAGAGAAAGCCGAAGGGCGACAGAAACAATCCAGTGTAATTCTCGGTGCTTTGGCTGACTGTGAATTCTTCCACGACTGGGAGGATGAGGCCTATGCAGTGGTTCCATCGGGGAATCACAGAGAAATTCTGAAAATTAGTGGGAAAAAGTTCAAACGATTTTTGCAAAGTCAATATTTCTTAAAAAAGAATTCAGTGGCAGGCAAAGATGCGGTCACCGAAGCCTTGGATATTGCTGAAGTGAAAGCTCTGTTCGAAGGGGAAGAGCGAATTCTGGAACAACGGGTAGCCATGACGGATGACAATGAATTCTTCTATGATTTAGTGGATTCAGATTTTCAGGTGGTTAAAATAACCCGGGATGCGTGTGAGGTCATCAGTGATCCACCCGTCAATTTCATTCGCAGAGCCAGTATGAAAGCTCAGGTAACGCCAGATCTGAGCGTTAAACCGGATCAACTCATTGGTCTGCTTAAACAATACATCCTGATTAAACAAGAAGACGAGTACTATTTGTTTGTTGTCACTCTCATTACTTGCTTTATCAAAAAAATCCCTCATCCAATATTAATGTTGCATGGCGAAAAGGGCGCTGCGAAATCGACAACCATGACCATGGTTAAGCGCATTGTCGATCCCTGTGTTCAGGATCTCCTTGCCGTTCCCACTGGCATTGATAATCTTTCGCTGATATTAAATAATCACTATCTGCCAGCCTTTGATAATGTTGGAATGCTGACAGCAGAACAAGCCAACCTGTTGTGCATGGCGGTAACTGGTGGAAGAAGATCCAAGCGAACGAACTACAGTGATGCGGATGAAACCTTCTACGATTTGTTAAACTGTGTGCTCATCAATGGCATCAATATCGTTTCATCCCAAACAGATTTCCTGGATCGAACGATCACGATTGAACAAGAGCGTGTCAAAAAGAATGAAAGAAAAACAGAAAAAAAACTCTGGAAAGCGTTTGATGAGGATAAACCTAAAATTCTCGGTGCCATCTTCAACACAATTAAAGCAGCTATTCCAATCTATGAAACGGTTGAACTGGAAGAAGTCGGGCGAATGGCTGACTTCACCGAATGGGGCTATGCCATTGCTCAAGCTCTGGGTGACAAAGGTGAAATATTTTTAAACGCCTACCTTAAGAATCAGTCTAAGATCAATGACGAAGCCTTGTCATCGAACCCCGTTTCCACATCAATGATGTCATTTATGCGAAATAAAGAGCAGTGGTCAGGGACAAAAACTAACTTATTAAGCTTGATCGAGACCACCGCCATCGAAGAATCCATCAATATTAGACAAAAAGTTTGGCCTGCTGATGCCAGTGCCTTTAGCAAACGCCTAAAAGAAGTTAAGAGCAATCTGGAAGAAGTTGGTATATTCTATGAGGAACGCCGATCCGGAAACAGCAGAAGAATTGTTGTCACCAATGATAACCCCATTTCAAGTGAAGAAGAAGCAGCGATGCAGGCTGAAAGAAGTCAGTGTCAGCCCACTGATTTTTCCAGACTCAATCTGACATCAAGTAACCCTGATAATCCATTCACTAACATTAGCAGTGTCCCAGTTTCCATTGAAGATGAGCTGGAGTAAAAGAAAAAACTGATTCAAATATGCCGTCATTCGTGACCACCCCGACAAAAATCAGATCAGATTTGTCGGCAACGTCGGGTGTGACGGCAATTAGAAAAGAAAAAAGATGGCGATATGGTTGGAGATTTTCTGACAATCGCAAGCACGTATTGATTAAACGGATTATTTTTTCTCTTTAGAAGATGATAATCATTTATCTCCCGTTATCCTTCTTTGAAAAAGATAGACCGATGACGGAAGAGATATTCAAATTCACCCGTTTCTCTGAAGAATAAATAACGCGGATGAAGCGGATGAATATGATGTATCTATTTATTCTCCAGAAAATAAAGTTAAGGTAACCGTCTAACTTATCTAAAAAAATTAGAAAACCAATCAGCAAAAAAACTGTTGCAAAAATGCCGACATTCCCGACATTCCCGACTGTGCGAATTAGAAAAGCATCACGTGACTGCATCGACAGCAGTGACGGCAAAAATGGAAGAAAAATGATGGGGATTGATCCTTGCTCAACGATCTTGATCACCCCCGATGTGATGACAACAATCCGTCATTCACCTGATCAATTCCCACCAAAAATCACTGAAAAACTTTCCCCTATATAAATTAGGAAGAGACTTGTTAAAACCACCAAAAATACACCCTTATTGAACGAAATAAATGCCTCTTCCAGATATATATTATTATTGTAATGGAGAACAAAGACTAACAAAACTTAGAAATAACTAAAACACAGGAGGAACTACCCATGCCAACCAGAAAACCAATACTGCTAACCAAAGCCATTGACGAATTCATTCACTACCTGAAATCCAAAGAACGATCAAAAGAAACCGAACGTGGCTACAATATTGTGCTCCAGAATTTTAAAGCCTATCTTGAAAAAGAAATGAATGGTCAAGCCTATGTCGATGAAATCACGGTTAATCATATGGAAGATTATCTCAGCTATCGGAAGGATCAGGGCGATCAACCCATCACCCGGAACAAAAGCCTCTACATCTTCCGATCATTTTTTAATTATCTGGTGCGGAAAGATCATGTGGAACGCAATATCAGTCTGAATCTGGAACCCATTCAATATCAGCAGAAAGAACGGGTCTATCTTTTGCCCGAAGAAATGGTGACTTTAATTGAAGCCGTTGATCATGCCATTGTCAAATCAGCGGTGATCACCATGGCCAACACCGGCTTAAGAGTCAGTGAGCTCTGCCATCTCACCCTCGCTGATGTGGATCTTAAAAATAAGGTGATTAAAGTTCGTCAGGGCAAAGGCAACAAAGATCGGAGTATTCCCATCAATGACAAACTCCATCAGGAATTAACCTTGTATTTAAAAGATCATCGCCCACTGGTGTCATCCGATCGATTCTTTGCCACTTCAAAAACGGGCACTTTATCCCGGCAAACCATTAATCATGAACTGGAAGTGACCACCAACAAGCTGGGTTGGAGCAAACACGTCACGGCTCATATTCTCAGACATAGCTTTGCCAGTAGTCTGGTTAGAAATAATGCCCCACTACCAGCGGTTCAGAAACTCATGGGTCACAGTGATCTACGCGTCACCAGTCTTTACATCCATCAGAATATGGATCAGTTGCAGCAGGCTGTCAATCTCATTTAGAGATTGGCTCCCTGTGATTCTCATTATCGAAAGGAAGAAAAAATGAATACCATGACAAATGAAATAACCAATGAACCTGCCAATGTGACAAATCTAACCACCATTCATTCAGCTACAACTAATCCCACCACCACCAATACCACTAGCCCAGCAATTGAATCCTCTGCCAAAGAAACCAAAGAACCGATTGAACCCATCTATGATCGACGAGTCAATGCCACCCTCGCTGGTCTGATGGAAGGCAAGTCCCGGGAATCCTTAGCC
>JAQUWM010000117.1 GCA_028692885.1 Acetobacterium sp.
AAAGCGCATTCATCCAAATGGATATGAACGTATGCTTGCCGTTATGGAACAAGCAGTTAATTTGGACGTGAAAAATTATTTGCTTAGTGCCTCACCATATTGGATCAATGGAAAAATCAAAAAGGGAGTCTGCCATCAATTAGTTAATGATGGCCAACTGAAATGGGTGAAAAAGAAAAAATGAATGAAATGACTATACTCGGGTCTCCATTTGAAATATCATTTCGCATTCTTCTTATGCTTAACGAAATAGGGAATGCAGAATTAGATGTGCAAAGAATCTGCGCCATCGACTTTATTGCAGTATATGCCGCAGATTTTAATCTCCTTGACGAAAATCTGCACGGTTATGGTAATTACCGTTTTAGTGAGTATTCAGCCAGGAGAGATTTAGTGACGCTTGCTCTAAAAATTCTTGTTCTTAATGGTACCATTATTTTTTTGTCTACCCGTAATGGATTCGGATACAAGATTAGCGAAGCTGGGAAAAATGTATGTCATTGTTTAATCGATTCCTATTCAGATGAATATTGCATTGCTATTCGAGCGGTTCTCAAAAACATCGATATATCAGATGATCGCGCTATGCTAAAGCGTATTAATCAACACATACTTTATTCTTTGCAGGAGGTCAATAATGAATCGATTTTATTTTGAAAAGCTGATCGTTTCCGGAGGCGGCCATAATAAGTCTACTATCAATTTTAAGCCAGGCTTGAATTTAATTATTGGACCGTCTAACACTGGAAAAAGCCTGATATTTGATTGCATCGATTACGTCTTTGGTTTCACACCAAAATCAGATCGTCCATCAAAAATAGTCGATAATAATTACGGATATGAAAAGATCACCCTTTATTTAGTAACGGCTTCAGGGACGGTTGTTCTTGAGCGGACAATTGGTGATGCAAAGATTTCCGTCAGTGGCTCAGATACGACCATTGAACATGGCACTTATAGCACAAGCAAATCTGCCAGGAAAAATATCAACGCCGTTTTTCTTAAACTTCTTGGAATTCATGAACCACACGAAATTCTGTCAAGCCAAGCCGGTAAAACGCAAGCCTTAACATGGCGAAGTATCCTGCACTTGTTTTTTATGCGACAGGCCGACATTGCAAGGGAAACATCTGCACTTATAGCACCTGGCGGTTATGGCAAAACTGCATCACCGGCGGCATTACTGTATCTACTAACCGGACAAGATGCTGATAATTTAGAAAAACCTGAAAATCCCGAAATAAGCAAAGCAAAAAGAAAAGCGTTAACGGATTACATTCGCGATAAGGCCGATCATTCATCCAAACGCCGGGAAGAGTTAGAAGTAACCCTTGCCAATAGAGGCACTAAAAATCTACAAGAAACGCTCGAAAAGATTCATGAAGAAATTAATACCATACAGAAAGAACTTGATGAAGCGGCAACTAAAAGTAATAACCTCATGTCACAGATTTATGCACAAAATAGCAAGCTTTCTGAATGTAACACTGTTATCCATAATTTTTCGGTATTGCGAAAGCAATACCAATCTGATATTAGACGACTTGGTTTCATTGTCGAAGGAAAAAGAAGTGTCTCAGCACTTCCCCCAACAAAACACTGTCCATTCTGTGACAATGAACTGATTGTAGATCCGAAACCACATTTCATTGCCGCATCCTCTGCCGAACTCGAAAAAATAAAAGGTCATCTTGCTGAACTTGAAAAAGCGCAACGGGATATCGATAAGCAAAGGCAAGCAACCACAGACAACTTAAAAGACCTTGAAAAGCAAAAAGAGTCTGTCGATACTTTTATATCGATGCAGCTTCGTCCGCAACTGTTAACGTTCAAAGAACATCTTGAAACGAATCTACTACTTATGAAATATGCTGGCGAACTCGAAGCAGTTCGTCAAAACGAAACGCAGTATAGAAGTGAACTTTTTGAAAAAGAAACAGAAGCTATACCTGAAAATCCAACCTATGATATTTTCGCTTATTATGATTATGATCTTGTCCACGGTTTTGAAAATAAACTAATCGAAATACTCAGTGCTGCTAAAATAGGTGGTGCAACAACCGCTCGGCTAGATATGACCAATTTTGATATTGAAATCGGCGGTTTGAAAAAGGCTGTTTCTATGGGTGGTGGTTTTTGCGGTATTTTGAACACAATTACCACGCTTGCAATGAGTGCGTACCTTATCGAACGTAACTGTAATGCCCCGGGATTTTTTGCAGCTGATTCGCCATTAACACAGCTATCAGAAGCTGATCACATTGAACTGGGAAATACAATTAAATTAAATTTCATGCAATATCTCATCGACCATGCTTGCGAACGACAAGTTATCATTGTTGAACAGAAAAAACGCTTGCCATTCGTTCCTCAAGAAGATGATGAGAGCGGAATTCATGTCATTGAATTCTCTCGAAATATAGAATCTGGCAGATATGGATTCCTAAACGATGTTTATAATCCGGAGGATAGATAATTCAGTTAAGATAATCTTCGAACTGATGAATCAAGGACAGCATTATAAAATGATGATGGGGGCATAGAGAAATTCTTTTCTACCGATTCGACAGTTTTTTTCAGTCAGCAATGTTCACAATAGAACCAGCCCCTTGTGTTCACTTGAGTGATCGACCGGATGTACCGGACATCCCACCACCCGATTAAACGAAACACTCAAAACGCATAATGCGTCCACATGCTGATAATCATCACCACTTTTTGCTCTTCATCTATCTTGTAAACCAATCGATGCTGCCGGTTAATTCGCCGTGAATAAAGATGTCTATACTCACCACTTAATTTTTCGTATGATGGTGGGTTTTGGTAGGGGTTGACCTCTAAAACCTTTATCAACTGTTCGACTTTTTTCTTTATTGCAGGCATCTCTTTAATTTTGTCTTTATCTTTCTTTGCTGTTTTTGAGATAACAATCCGATACTGCTCTACCATTCAAAATCCTCACAGTCATCAACTGTCAACTTAACCCCTTCATCTAAACGCTCTTTCATAGCCGGAACACTCAACAGATACAGTGTTTCCTGCATACTGTTATAGTCTTCCTCACTCAGTATGACCGCATTCCCGTTTTTAGTGTTGACGTTGATCACATCGTTATACTCAACAGCCGCATTTAAATACTCAAACAGATTTTTTCTTAAATTTGTAGCGTTGATCGTTGTCATTTCTCTCACCTCCGCTTATACGTACATCATAACGTACATATATCAAAATGTCAATCAAAATTCAACATAATCTTATAAAAAAGGTCAGCATGATGAGATGATGATGGGGGCATAGAGATTGTCATACAGGGGTAACTAAATAAATGAGCCAAAGTTTAAGCCGGTGTCAGGTAACCGTAAGTTTTTAATTGACACGTAATATATTGCGTATTATAATGCAAGTGTAGTAAGGAAACGGAGGTAAGCATGAAAAGTTATTCATCCAGAGAAGTCATAAAGATACTAAAAGCGGATGGCTGGTATGGAGGTATTCCCAATGAAAAAGCGTTACGAATTTATTGCCGTGTTTAATTATGCCGATGATGGCATTTCCATCGAATTTCCAGATTTGCCCGGGTGCCTGCCTTGCGCCGACACAACCGAAGCAGCGATCAAAAACGCCAAAGAAGCCATGGGGCTTCACCTTTTCGGGATGGAGCGTGACGGCGACGAAATACCAGAACCTACCCCACTTGAAAGAATCCAGCTGGAAAGTGGTGATATCCCAATTTTGATTGATGTTTTTATGCCAACAGTTAGAGACCGCATGAAAACACGGTTCGTTAAAAAAACACTGTCCCTGCCGGCATGGCTTGCCGATCAAGCCGATGCAGAAGGGGTCAATTTTTCAAAAGTGTTTCAGAACGCCCTAATTGATTATTTGGACGAACAGCATCACAGTCCGTCAGCGTAAATAAAATTCACACAAAACTTAAATCGAAACCAAGCGGCCTAATCGCCGCTTATTTTTTTCAGAAATAAAAAAGCAGTCCTTTTGTGAGATCATTATCTCATCAACTGGACTGCTTTTCAATATGGGCTGTATTTGACTCTGACCTTTGACCTGATGGTCCAAGGTCAGCATGATGAGATGATGATGGGAGCATAAGAAATTATCATATTCAGGGTAACAAAAAAATTAGCCACATAACCCATAAACCATTTAGCATCAAGGCTTTACGGTTAATGAAATGCCCCCCCTTCACAACTCCGATCTTGACCGGGCAAAGACCGGCACTCGGCTAGACTTCAACCCCTAAACGTTTAAGCTGCGCATTGATTTCTTTTTCCAGCTGCTCAATTTCAGCATTGTCCTGGGCTAGCAGACGATTCACTTCATCCAGATCAATCGGTGCTTCTTCTTCAAAGGTATCGACGTAGCGGGGAATATTCAAATTATAATCATTGGCCTGGATTTCGTCAATTGAGGCGACATGGGCATATTTTTCAAGATCCTGGCGGGTTTTAAAGGTGTCAATAATCT
The DNA here is from genome assembly GCA_028692885.1 of Acetobacterium sp. Lineage (GTDB taxonomy): Bacteria > Bacillota > Clostridia > Eubacteriales > Eubacteriaceae > Acetobacterium. The sequence goes on from JAQUWM010000117.1 coordinate 4,486, forward strand.
TATTGATATGGTCGTCACGCAGATTATTCTGATTTTTGCCTTTTTCATAATCATTGCTGGCATCAATGAAGAGAACATCCTTGGTCTGGCGGTTTTTCTTAAAGACCAGAATCGTCGTCGGGATGCTGGTGCCGTAGAATAAATTGGCTGGCAGACCGATGACCGTATCGAGAACGTTCTTTTCAATCAGGGTCTGACGGATTTTACCCTCAGCAGCGCCCCGGAACAAGACCCCATGGGGTAAGACAATCGCCATCGTGCCGGTACTGTTTAAGTGATACAGACTGTGCAGGATAAAGGCAAAGTCAGCCTTGGAGGCTGGCGCCAATTTGCCATATTCGCTAAAGCGGGGATCCTTCAATTTGCTTTCGGGATTGTCCCATTTGGCCGAGTAGGGCGGATTGGCGACCACCGCATCAAAGCTCCGGGGCTGATCAATCCCTTTGGCATCCGGGCCATCGGGCCAGTCACTTTCTAAGGTATCGGCATTGTGCAGGGTCATGTTGTTAAAGGATACCCCGTGCATCATCAGATTCATCCGGGCCAGGTTGTAGGTGGTGGTGTTTAATTCCTGGCCGTAAAATTTAATCGCCCCGGTATGATCGCCCCCGGGCAATTCACTGCGGACGGTTAACAAGAGCGATCCCGACCCCATCGTTGGATCATACAGGGTGAAGGCCGTATCGGATACCGCCACCCCGGCCGTGACCAGCTTGGCCAGAATCTGACTGACCTGATGGGGGGTGTAGAATTCGCCCCCTTTTTTCCCGGCACTGGCGGCAAACTGCCCGATTAAGTATTCGTAGATTTCCCCCAGCACATCTTTGCCGTCGGCGCCATGATAGTCGATCGCATCCACCAGCTTAACAATACTGTTGAGCGATTTGGCCCGGGCGGTGGTGGATGCCCCCAGCCGGGAATCACCGAGGTTGATATCATTGAAGACGCCGGAAAAATCCTGGGCCGCTTCTTTATTTAACTCGGCGTTGCGGTTGAAGTTGTCAAAGATGGTCTGATAATCGCTGGGAATCACCTGACTATCAGCAATTTTTTCAGTCAACGAGACCCAGGTGTCGTCCGGGGCAATGGCATAGCCCAGGCTGGCCGAGATATCATCGAGATAATCGGTCAGATCCTCACCGCCAGCCTGTTCTTTATAGGCTGCGTTAACAGTTTGCCCGGCCGCGATATCAATGACATGATTGGAGACCAGATAGTCTTCCTGGTGTTCCGATAAATAACGGTAGAACATGAAAGCCAGAATGTAGTTTTTAAATTCGCCGGCGTCCATATTACCGCGCAGCTCGTTGGCCATGGCCCAGAGTTTACTGGTAATGGATTGTAAATTATTGTTTGACATGGTGTAATCCTTTCGTTTGGGAATTTAAACAAATAGTTGTTGCAGTAAGGCTTTTTTGCGGGTTTGGAGGTGGTCCAGTTTGCGTTGGTGGAGGGTGATTGAATCGTCGAGTTGTTTGAAGAAAGCGCCGATTTTGGCTTGTTCTTCAAGCTTTGGATATGGAATAGGCATTTCTTTAAAAACAGCATCCTTAATTGCAAATCTATCTGCTCTTGCACCAGTGTCGCCGTTAAGCTCCATGAATTTATGCCAATAGACAGTGTCAAAGTATTTTTCGAGAAAAATCAAGTCTATGTCTTTTGTACGAAGAACATAATAGAGTGGTGACATAATGCCAGTTCTA
>JAQUWM010000027.1 GCA_028692885.1 Acetobacterium sp.
CAGCATTAAATCTTTTCGGTTTATTCAGTGCTGACTTAAGCTGGAATGCTCCGACCATCTGCTTGAGCATTTCCGCCTGACCGGAGAGTTCTTCACTGGCGGCGGCGCTTTCTTCGGCCGTGGCTGAATTGGTTTGAACAACAGCGGAAACCTGTTCGATTCCCTGGGTGATCTGGGCGATTTCGGATGCCTGTTCATTGGATGCCTGGGCAATCCCGCCCACTAGTCCGGTGACCTTTTCAATCTCACTGAGAATTTCTTTTAAGCTCTCGGCTGTTTCATCGGCGATTTTGGTTCCGCTTGCCACCTTGTCGATGGAACCTTCAATCAGACCAGTGGTTTCCTTGGCAGCATCGGCGCTGCGGGCGGCCAGACTGCGGACTTCTTCGGCAACCACGGCAAAGCCCTTACCATGCTGGCCGGCTCGGGCCGCTTCTACCGCCGCATTAAGCGCCAGAATATTGGTCTGGAAAGCGATATCGTCAATGACTTTGATGATGCGGGAAATGTTTTTAGAGGACTCGTTGATGTCCACCATGGCCGTAACCATTTTTGTCATTTGAGCATTGCCAACCTCGGCATTACCGCGAACCTCTTGGGCTCGTTGGTTGGCTTCGTTGGCGCGCATGGCGTTTTTCTTCGTTTCCCCGGCCACTTCTTCAATGGAGGCGTTCAGTTCCTCAATGGCGCTGGCCTGCTCGGTCGTTCCCTGAGACAGCGCCTGACCGCCGTCAGATATTTGGATGGCACCGGCTTCAACCTGTCCCGCCGCCTCATTAATTTCGGCCATCGTGGTGCTGAGGGTTGTGGTGATCTCGTTAAGGGCTGTTTTAATAGCCTGGAAGTCACCCAGATAATCGGTCGTGATTTCCTGATCAAGATTTCCCTGGCCCATTTGTTCCAAGGTCCGGGTGATTTCATCGACATAGCGTTTCAGGAAGGCCACGGTATTATTCATCGCCTCTTTAATGACCGCGTAATCGCCATTATAATAACCCGTCATGCCGGTATTTAAATTCCCCTTTGCCAACTCATTGAGTGTCGCAGAAGCTTCTTGGACTGGAGCGACAACAGCATCGAGAGTGGCATTGACCCCATTAACAATTTTAGCAAAATCGCCTTGATGGCGGTTGGCATCAGCCCTCGTATCCAGTTGCCCTTCAATACCGGCTTGTGCCAGCATATTGGCATCATTAATCAGATTCTCAACCGAGGTTTGGACCGCTTCGAGGCTATTTCTAATTTCGTTAAATTGAGCGCTGACTTCTGAGGTGTATTCGTCAGCGTCAGCAATTTCCAAATCAAAGGCCAAATCGCCTTCGGATAAACGGATCAGGTTATTCGCCAGTCGGGTGACTTCGTTTTTGGTGTAGTCACTGACCCGAATCATCGGCGTTAAATCAGTGACGACTTCGACAAAGCCGACATGTTCACCTTTGGCATCGTTGAGGTAGGCGGTGTCCTGTTTATAACTGCGGCCATACCAATTAAAATAGCTGTCAGCCAGTCCCTGATCGACCAGTCGGCGAATCCCACAGTCGTCAGTCTGACAAATACTCGCTCCGGCATTGTAGCAGTCCATGCCACAGCCAGCTGCCCGATCGGTGATGACACCATTGGCAATCATCATCGCTTCAAAAGCCTTGTTCATAAAGGTCCATTTCATGTCCTTATCGGTGACATGGATCGGGAATGGCACGGCATCAATAATCGCTTCGTACCAGACCATTTTGTCCACCACGGTATCCAGGGTAGCATTGACCCCATCAACAATTTCTTTATAACCACCGCTGAACTTTTCGGCATCGCCACGGGTATCCCATTGACCCTGGATGGCTGCCAGCGCCAGCATCGTTGCTTCATTAATAAGCGCCTGAATCGTTTCAATGGTCAGTTTAATCGCTGGTGTCAATTCATCCTGATCATCCCTTGGTTCAATGTCGGCACTGACATCTCCGCTGGCAAGCTGATTCATGGTTCCAATCACAACGTTCTGGATGGCATCTGAGAAGGAGTCCATGGCTTCGGCCATTTCGCCAATCTCATCCTTACGCTTCATCTTCAATCGCATCGTAAAATGGCCCCTATTCATTTCTTTGCTCATCTGGGTTGCCTGCTGCAAAGGCTTGCTGATCAAATAACGCAAGACTAGACCAAAGACAATGGCGACCGCAAACGAAATCAGCGTAACCATAACCATGGTATTCTTGGCCGCACTGGCGGCGGCACGATCGAGTTCTGCGAAAACCTGTGCTTCGTCGAGCTTCATTGGCACCAGTTTATTGATGGCATCCATTTCGACAGCAGCCGCTTTTTCGTAGGCACCTTCATCCGCCAGCAGCGCCAGGGCTTCGCTGTCCTTATTTTCCAGCGCCAGGGCTTTGAGCTGTTCAAATTCCTGAGCCAGAGCTTTACGGGATGCCATAAACGCTTCAAAAACCGCCTGCATTTCAGAATCAATCAGGGTCTCTTCAAAAGCCGCCGCAGCTTCATCGATTTCCTGATTATGAACGCCGACCTGATCGGCATTGGCCTGGATTAAGGCCGGATCATTTTCAATAACCATATCTCTGACGATCACCCGCATCTGCTGATAGGAGGTCGAGATCTGACCGACCTCGGCAATCGGCAGGGTCATTTTTTCATAGAGGAGGGTATTGGAGTCTTCAAGTTTTTGGACATTGACAAACCCGACAACTCCCACCACCCCAGTAAGTAAGGCGACAATAATGAAACTAACCAGTAGTTTCGCTCCAATTTTCATGTCATACATCCATTGCATAATTTACTCCTTCTGATGCTGTTATAAATATCGATATTGCTATGTAGCAAATCTAATATTTAACGACAATTGTCAGCTGCATTTTGGCATAAAAAAAGAACGAAATAAGGCAGTTGCAAAGTCTTACGATCCGTTCTCTCTATCCTTAACGAACCAAACTTAACCGAATCTCGTTTTTTGTTAATTATAAAACAGCAACGGAAATCATTATACTCTTCTGTAAGATATAAGTCAATTACTAATAATTTGTGTAAAAAGAAAATTGTCTGACTTCTTACATGGCGTCAATATTAGGATCGTATTTACCGCTTAAAGCAACCTGAAAAACACGGTCAGCGCTTACGCGTCCCTCAACATCACTTGTCTTGATTGTCACTATTCTGGGACTGATCTTGTGCCAATTCGTTGAGTAATGCTTCCAGATCGGATTCAGCAATCGGACGGCTGAAATAATATCCCTGGACATGGTCACACTGATAGGTTTTTAAACAGTCAAACTGTTCCAATTCTTCAACCCCCTCAACAATGACGTCCATGTCAAGAATATGCGCCATCATAATAATCGACTCCATTAAACTCTCATTGGATTTTTTGATCAACAGATCACGGGTGAAAGCCTGATCGATTTTCAAGGTGTCAATCGGCAGGTTCTTTAAATAAGCGAGCGACGAATAACCCGTACCAAAATCATCCAGCGACATCTTAATGCCAATGGCCTTCAAACGATCAAATATTTTTACGGCATCCTCAAGCGAATGAATAAACAAGTTTTCGGTAATTTCCAGTTCCAGTAATTCCGGCGACAAACCACTGCGCTTCAAGGTATTTTCGACCATTTCAGGAAAACTGACACTATTAATCTGAACTGGCGAAATATTAACCGAAATCATCATCTTAGATCCTACTTTTTGGTTTAAATCAACCATTTGCCGACAGGCGGTTTCCAGCACCCAGGCCCCAATCGGAACAATCAGGCCGGTCGATTCAGCGAGGTGGATAAAATCCAGCGGCGAGATTTTCCCGAGTTGCGGATGTTCCCAGCGGATCAGGGCTTCAAACCCGCGGACAGCCCCTGTCTTGACATCAATTTGCGGTTGATAGTGCAGATAAAATTCCTTGTTGGCAAGGGCCGAACGGAGCGAATTTTCCAGGGTCATGTTCCGAACCAGATTCAGCTTCATGGTACTTTCAAAAAAAGCATATTGCGATCCGCCCCGCTGTTTGGCCATGTCCGATGCGGCATGGGCATATTGAAGGAGCTCCTCAACGGTTTGGGCATCATCGGGATACAGAGCGATTCCGACATGGAAATGGACATAGACATTGTTTTCATTAATCGTGATGCCCCGGTTAAAGACTTGACGCAATATTTCAATTTCGGACAGCACATCATTGGGATGTTCGACTGCCGTCAGCACCCGGATAAAGTTGGCGCCGGTAATCCGGGCAATAAACCCCCGGATTAATTTCATGTCGATAATCCGCCGACCCATAACTTCCAGCACCCGATCGCCAAAGGACGGTCCATACGTATCATTTATTCGCTTAAAATTTTCAATGTCATAACAAATCACAGCGATTCTTTTGTGATTATCTAAAATTAACAGATTCAATTGTTCGGCCAGATAAGCAGCATTGGGCAATTGGGTTTGAGGATCATAATAGGCGAGTGCTTTTAGCGTTTCGTCCCGCTCTTTAATGGAAGTCACCATCTGATTGAAGTTCTCGGTGAGGGTGTTGAATTCATCAAAACGATTATCTTCATCAATGCGATGATAATCCCCAGCCGCAATTTCTCTGGTTTGCTGATTAAGTTCAGTGAAGGAATGGTTGATGTCTTTAAAGATGTGCCGGCCAATAAAACGCGAGAATGCAATTAATAAACCGAGCAATAAAAGAATCACCGCCAACAGCGGTGTGAAGGTGTTGATGATTGAATCATAGGTCTGATAAACAAAAACGTGCCAGTCGCCATTACTCACATCAGCATGACTGACCAGGGTTTTTTGACCATCATAAATGGCGGTGGTGATTTGACTGCCCGTTTCTGCTTCAGCTTCCTGATGAACGGCATTGAAATTTCTTTCGATTTCGCGTTGATATACTTTAGCCATATCTTTGTTAGAGATATAGACGCCCCGCTCATCCGTGACGGCCACCGTTACCTGATCACCAAAGGTCTGGCTGAGATTAAGCGAGAGCAAACTGATTTCCTTTAGATTCAAATAAGCCACCAGCACCCCATCCCGATGCGGGATGGCAATGGTAATCGTCGGTTGTCCCGTTTGTTGAGAAATAAAGGTTGGCGATATGGTTGGCTGCTGGCGGGCTTTAGTTTCTGAAAAAAAATTCTGACTGGATCGGTTGGCGCCCTGAATATTGGTATTTTCCGGAACAACAAGGGTGACAATCCCGCTGGCATCAAGAATTTCAAACCCTTCAATGGTATTGACACCTTCAATCACGGTATTTAAATAGACCTTGATGGCAGCATCATCCTTAAGAACACCGGCATTAAGCAGATCACGCAGTTGCGCCAGGACCAGAAAGGATTCATTAATAAAATCCGCCATGCGGTTGGCGATGGTGGTGGCAATCAGGGTATTTTTTTGATGGATATCTTTGATGGTGACATTAAAAATCAATGGCGCAATCAGCAATACCGCAAGCGTCAGTGGAATGACAATGGAAAGCATGTTGTTAATCTGGATAAAGTTTTTTAGCTTTTTTATTCGTTTCATTGTCTAATCCGCATCATTGGATGATACCATGCTGATAAAATGATCATCCTGATCGACCAGCTCATAAGAACTCATCGTCGGGCTGAGCATCAACAAATTATTTTGATTGACAAAGGGCAGTGTCAAGCGGGCCATATTGCTGGTCATATGGCCAATAATAAATGAAACGCCATCCTGATAAAGCTCCTGATCGACAGCCAGGGCAATTTCGGGGTTGTTCTGATCATCTTTAATCATGAGCTCTACCGGTCGGCCGTTAACCCCACCAGCAGCGTTAATTTCGGCTACCGCAATCATTAGACCATTGCGGCCGTTAACCCCCATTTCCGAAGCATTGCCAGTCAGTCCGGCCGAAAAACCAATGGTGATGGGTTGTTGAGCACAGGAGGTCAGCATGACCATGATTAAAAACACAAAGCCATAAAAAAATCTTTTAGCGTTCATCAACAATACCTCCATTTCGGAATTAAATGATTCGACACCATTGCGCAAACTATATATTCACATATACCCACATTCGCAGTCAGCAAACGTCAGATAAGTAACAAACGGAAACGCTATTTAAACCGATGCTCTGCTCCTATCATAATCCTTTTTGTCGGAAATTCCAACACTAAAACAGCATTGTTATAAAATTTAACGATTCCCGTTCGCAGTAAGTAAACAAATCTAAAGTTAGTCGATGCTGAAAATTGATGAATTCATCGGTTACCGTCGTTCGACTTGTTTAGGTTGCCAATAACAGGGTAAAAATTTTAGTACTGAACACCGTAAAATCGCTTGATTCAATCGGCGATTTAATATAAACTGTAGCGATGCTGAATATCTTAATCATAGTGCTGGGATTACTATGATTAAGGGGTTTATAAATAAACATAAAGGAGAAAAGAAAATGAATAAGAAGAACGGTTTACTGACCCGGATGTTATTGTCAATCGGATTACCGGTTGCCATTATTTTTGCCATCGTAGCGGGGATATCCCTCTATGTGGTTAACCAGACGATTACCAATATCACCACCAATGAGCTGTCGGCTCTGTCTCAGGCCGTATCAAATGAGGTTGACGGTTATTTAAACCGCTATATTGAGATTGCCAGACAAATGGCAACCAATCCGGAGACCGAAAAGCTCCTCGAAAAAACAACCCCGGGAACGATTATTACCTCAGTCGATACATTTCCGGCCGTTAAGCAGGCCCTGGATAATGTCAAAGCGACTGATCCCGAAAATATTAGTGTCTCCTGGATTGCCGATTTTGATTCCAGCCAGTTTACCCAATCCGATGGTGCCACATCCGATGCCAGCTACGATATCACATCACGACAATGGTATCAGGATCTTCAGCAAAAGAAAACGGCCTTCATCACCGAACCTTATGAAGATGCGATAACAAAAGAAATGATCGTCAGTGTTGTTGCCCCGGTCTTTAAGCAAGGTAGCCAGGACATGATCGGAGCGACCTGTTTAGACGTATCAATCGATCAGATCAAACAGATCATTGCTGAAAACAAAATCGGTGAAACCGGATTCTTTATCGTTGCAACCAATGGCAGTAACGTCTTTGATCATCCCAATCCGGACTTTAACAACGGACCGTTAAGCGATACCGATCTGTCCGAAAATATTATCGCGGCGCTGACCGATAAAACCACCGGCCCGATTTCCTATTCATCAGCCGGCACCGACAGTCAGGGCTATGTCTCTGAAATTGGTGATACCGGTTGGGTGCTGGCCACGGGACTGCCACTGGCGGAATTCAACAAATCATTCGCCACCATTCAAACGATGATGCTGGTGATCTTTGGCCTCGGTCTGCTGGTCATCGTCGGACTGATCGTTATTTCCACCCGCAGCTTTATCCGACCGATTACCAAACTGGCTGCGGCGGCCGATCATCTGGCTCTCGGGGCTGTCGATATTGACTACACCATGGCTGATCATCGCAAAGCTGATGAAATTGGCGAACTGACTAAATCCTTTGTCAATCTGGCGCAAAATATCCGCGATCAGGCCGAAGCCGCTCAAAGTATGGCTCGGGGTGACTTATCGATCGATATTCAGCCCAAGTCAGAGGATGATGTGCTCGGCAACAGCATGGTTTCGATCAAAAAAGCCATTGGCAGCCTGGTTTCGGATACCATCATGCTATCTGATTCAGCTATCCGTGGTGATTTCACCAAGCGGGCTGAGGTTGGTAAACATGATGGCGACTATGCTAAAGTTATTGCCGGTGTCAATCAGACCCTGGATACTGTCGTCGACAATATGTTCTGGTATGAAGCGATTATCGATGGCATCCCCTTCCCGGTTCACGTCACCGATATGAATATGAAATGGACCTTTATGAACCATGCTTTTGAAGCTCTGATGATCAAAAACGGCGTTATCAAAGATCGGGTTTCCGCCTGCGGTATGGATTGCTACAATGCTGGAGCCAATATTTGCCAGACTGAAGGCTGCGGCATCCGCCGACTGGTCGATCAGGGCTTATCCGACTCTTACTTTGAATGGGTCGGTCGAAACAATAAACAGGATACCGCCTACCTGAAAAACAAAAAAGGCGAAAACATCGGCTTCGTTGAAATCGTCACCGACTTAACCCCAATTATCCGCGTCAGCGATTACACCCATGCCGAAGTCACCCGCCTGGGCGACAATCTGATGCGTCTAGCCAATGGTAATCTGGACTTTGATATGAATATCAGTGCGGCCGATGAATACACCAGCGAGGTCAGCGTTCAATTTAATGAAATCGGCACGAGTCTAGCCGCCGTAAAAGCATCCATCGGCGATATGATTGAGGGTGCGACGATGATCACCAATGCCGTGATTGACGGTAACCTCCGGACCAGAGCTGATGCTGACAAATTCCAGGGCGCCTGGGCCGAACTGGTCGGCGGCATGAATGCCATTTTGGACGAAATCAACAAGCCGCTCGGTGAGGTGCTGATCGTGATGGATTCCATCTCCAACGGCGACCTCCACACCCGGATTAGCGGTGATTATAAAGGTGATATCGAGACCCTCAAACAAACCGTCAATACCACGGCCAGCCGTTTGGAAGTTGTCGTTAGCGAAATTACCGAAAAAATCGAACAATTATCCCAGGGCAATCTCGATATCGAAAATGCCCGAGCTTTCCGGGGCGACTTTGTCACCATCTCCAATGCCATTAACGTGATCATCGATTCACTAAATAACGTCATGGGTGACATTAATATCGCCGCTGAACAAGTGGCCTCCGGCTCCGGTCAGGTCTCGGCCGGTAGTCAATCGCTGGCTCAGGGCTCGACCGAACAGGCCAGCTCGGTTCAGGAATTAACCGCCTCGATCGCCGAAATTGCTGATCAGACCAAAAACAATGCGGTCGATGCCAATAAAGCCAGAGAATTAGCCGATACAGTTAAAGACCACGCCGCCAAAGGCAATGCTCAGATGTCACAAATGCAGCATTCGATGGTGGCCATCAACCAGTCATCCAATGATATTTCTAAAATTATCAAGGTCATTGATGACATTGCCTTCCAGACCAATATACTGGCTCTCAACGCCGCCGTTGAAGCGGCTCGAGCCGGCCAGCATGGCAAGGGTTTTGCCGTCGTCGCCCAAGAGGTACGCAGCCTGGCAGCAAGAAGTGCCGAGGCTGCCAAAGAAACAACCGTTTTAATTGAAGGCTCGATTGACAAGGTTCAGGAAGGAACTAAAATTGCCGATGATACGGCCGCGGCGTTGGATGACATTGTCGCCGGCATCGAAAAAGTGACCACCCTGATTGCCAATATTGCCGTGGCCTCCAACGAACAGGCCTCCGGTATTGCACAAATTGATACCGGCGTCGAACAGGTCGCTCATGTGGTTCAACAGAACTCCGCGACGGCTGAAGAAAGCGCCGCCGCCAGCGAGGAACTGTCCGGACAGGCCGAGCTGCTTAAGCAACTGGTTGATACCTTTAAGCTCAGAAGCAAAACTAAATCGAACACCGCTGTGGCAGCACCACCAACAAAAGCAACCGAAACACAAAAACCAGCCCCTGAATTAAGCATTGATCTGGGCGATATGGATATGGATAAATATTAACCGCACAACACTAAAAAAACAGGCCTCCGCATCGGAGCCTGTTTTTTTTGGTCAAACTAATTATTTCATCATGTCTTCGTCATCCCGTTTAATCGTTTCGGTTGACTTCTCGATTGTGATGGTGCCTTCTTCCATGTCAATGATTTCATCAATCATTAGAATTTCGTCATCGCCTGTGTTTCGTTCTTGTTTGAGTTTTTTATGGGTAAACAGCACATTGTAACAAATAAAGCCGACCCCAACAACATACAAAAACAGATAGACAACAAAATTAACAATGGGGACGTAGCCCAAAATGATCACCGCTGCGGCGATGATTAAGATCGATACAAACGAGCAAAGCAATGGTTTCATTTTGTCAGCAAAGAAGCGCATCAGCAGTTTAGACAAGACCACTGCCGCCACCGGCATTGCTAAAATGGTCAAGGCGATGAGCCCACAGGTCATGGCCACTCCAAATGGTGCATAAATAATAAAAGATACGATGAGCAGTAAGGGTGATAAGAAGAAAAATCCAGCTCCGATTCCTAATGAAGCCAAGAGGTGTTTTTTGGCCATAACCGTGGTATTGGCATTAAAGTCTTTGGTCATAAAGGTAATCAATACCCAGATGACCAGAATAAATGCCAGTTTGGTGATAATCGATAAGAGAATCGAGACAGCTGTCGGTCCCTGATCTTCTTCAATCGATTGTTCTTTTGATACCTTTTCCCAATTAATAGCAGGGGCAGTGGCACCGGCTGCGACAATCGCTTCATTGGCACTGCGGTTATTAATTGGTCCCGTAACATTTGCCCCATCATTGATCGTCAGCTGATCCACGTCTGTTTCGACAAAACCGTTGATGGTGCCATTGATCACGATATTACCAGCCCCGGCGCGGAGATTACGGCCCACCGTTCCATCAATAGTCACATTGGCAGCGGCCAGAAAAGCATCCCGGTTGAGGTTGGCTGATTTGCTGATGATCAGATCGGAACAGCCGGCAAAAACATCCCGGGTTACTTCACCATTGATAATCACCTGGTTGGCACCGGTGTAGAGATTCCCGTTGATTTTGCCGTTAACGGTTACGGTATTGGCCGCTGCAAAAACGTCACCATTGTATTCCCCATCCAGGGTGATGGCATTTCCGGCAAAAAAGGTAGTCGTATCAAATATTGAATTGGCCGTGATATTTGACCCGGAAAAGGCAAATTCGGTATTGGGTACCGATGAACCTTCAATGCTCACATTTCCAGTTGAATCCTGATAATTGCTGATATCGCTATTGGTTGCCCCGAAAGCCGAGGTAACCGTGATGAGCAATACCATCACCATCATTAAAACCGATACAGATAATTTTTTAAACATTTTTCTTTCTCCTTCTAATTTTTTATTATTAAGTCTAACAGAAGTGATGCTCATTTTTTAAATGATTAATCATCACGCCTATTCCGACACAAATAACCGCCGATACTAAAAACGATATTACATTGTGACGAGCTTGAAGTTGTTGGGAACAACTGATGATAATGCCGGTAAAAACCGTTATCAAGGCCGAATCCCCCGTTTGCGCAAAGACAATAAAGCGCATCACCATCACTGAAAAAGCAATCGAGAAAATATAAAACAGCGCAAACAAATCTGAATTTCCAGCTTTTTCGATGCTGGCCTGGTTGATCCGATTCATTATTTCCAGTTTTTGGCTGGTAAAAGGAATGGCATTGCCATAATTTTTCACAGTGGTTTCATTAAAGCCCAGACAGGACATCATTTTATCGAGCTCACTCATGGTCACATTTCTCCTTCATATAGGTTTCTGAGTCTTTTACAGGCCCGGTTCAGCCGGGAAGATAGGGTTCCCATCGGGATATTTAGAAATTCGCAGATTGTTTTGTAATCCCAGTCATAATAATAGCGGAGGATCACCGCCCCTTTCAGTTCATGAGGTAACTGATCCAGCGATTTTTGCATCTCGCCGAAATCGAGGGAATCGATATTATCATAACTCAGCGCCTGATCAGCAGATAGGCTTTCGCCATTTTCCTGATCATCCAGGTAAACGATGGCCTTATTTTTGCGCAAGAGATCAAAACTGCTATTATGGACAATTTTCAAAAACCAGTTTTTAAAACTGCTGTCCAGCCGATACTGTCTGATTTTGGTAAAAGCCTTTAAAAAACTTTCCGCCACCACATCCTGAGCATCAAATTCGTTTTTTAGCAGAGAATAGGCATAGACATAGCCATATCGTTCATATCGTTCGACGAGAGGCTCAAAATATCCAGAATTACCGGTTGATAAATACTTCTTAATCAGCACATCATCGACTTCCCCTTCTTTTTGTTCTTTCAATACACTTCACCTCTATTTTTTCTGCATGTCTATATAACGGATTAGCCCCGGGGGTTCTTCCCTAAAAATTAAATTATTTTGAGAAATTTAAAAAATCTTTACTACTCGCAAAAAAACACCGATTCACACAGTGCTTTTTCAAGATTCACTTATTTCCATAATTTAACGCTTTCGACGGTTCCCTGATGACCTAAGAATGTCACGTGGAATCCAGTTTGATCATCATTTAACCAGATCATCAACACAATCGGATTATTCGCATCGATGGGATTAGCCCACTCAATAATCTCCGTTAAAACACTCAATCCGCGCCGCTATAACAAACTGTCTTTGAATTCAGCTGCGAGCACCGTATCGGTATCGGCGTCAAAGGTTACCACCAAAATAGAACCGTTGGTATTAATCCAAGCCAGAGCATAGGCTTCTTTGTCGACCCCGTTGGGAATAATCATTTTATTAATTGTTTACCCTATATTTTCGGTTTATAACATAATCAGATTTCAGATTATCACCTCAATGTAACTTGGCGTCACCATAAAAAGACAAATTATAAAATCCATTTATCTGCACTTACTTTACTTACTTTTTGTTTAAAAAATTAAATATCTCATCTAAATGGCTCTGGATTTCATTGAGTACCTGATCTTCATCCTGATTAGTGATCACAGCAAACAATCTTTCAATATCGACATCGCCGTAGTTATCTTCTAATCGCTTATTTAAATAGGCGTTCATAAAACCATCAACCACGCCTCTGAGTATTTGGACATTTTTCTCAAGGGTTTTAATCAGATTGGCGGTTTTCCCATGATTAATCAAAAAATCCAGCTGCATAATATTCATCGTATAGGGTGAACTGTGAAAAGTCAGCCATTCTCTGACCTGCTGGTTGAATCCCTGCTGATCTTCAATTATTTTAAAAAGTTTATCATGGGTCAAATCTTTGAAATCAATGTTATCCAGCAGCAATAATTTAAAATCAATGGTCAGCTTTCTGGCATTGTGCCAGATTTCGGCAATCAGCCGTCTTCGCTCAGTGGCATAGCCCACCACCGCAACGATGAAACTGACCAGCGAACCAGTGAAAATACCAAATAAAAAGGCATTGTAATTACCCATATTATCAAGGATGTGGTTTTTCATCGGACCGCTGACCATATCTGGAATCACATCATCAATGGCGAAAATGGCGACGGCTGATAACACCGTCAGAATTAGGGTTACGATGGTACTATATTTAAATGTTTTCATTTTTTCTCTCCTTCATTTATAATCGGCTCTCTAATTCTGTTTCTGAACCTCTTCATACCCAGTAGCAGTGGATTTAAATGACCCACTTAAATAATTTTATAGATAAAAAAGGGCATCTGGACACTGATGTCCAGATGCCAAAATAGCTAACGCGATGCGCTTAAATTATTTAGCTTCATTTTTTCTTTGAAAGAATTTGACGATTTCAACAATTGGAATCACGATCACCGCCAGCCCCATGGCGGTAAAGTATTCGGTCAGGCTGATTGCCTCAAGCTCAAAGGCCGCGGCGATTGGCGGGATAAAGATAACCGCCGACGTCAGGACCAGCGAAGCAGCCATCGCCAGGAACAAAAATTTGTTCTGGTGCGGCATCTTAAAAATAGATTGGCGGCGGCTGCGCATATTCAGAGAATGGAACATTTCTGCCATCGATAAGGTTAAAAATGCCATCGTCATGCCATCGGCACTTTCGGCAATTTCCCAGACACCGGCTTCGATGTAGTGTCCCACAAAATAAGCGACGATGGTGACCAGTGCAACCATCGTACCCTGCCAGATCACATCGACCCCTAAACCGCGGGAGAAAATCCCCTCCGTCGATTCTCGGGGCGGATTTTTCATGGTGTCGGCTTCTTCACCTTCCATGCCTAAGGCAATCGCCGGGAAGGTGTCGGTGATCAGGTTGATCCACAGCAAGTGCACCGGTTTCAGGATCGTAAATCCCAGCAGGGTGGCAACCAGGATGGCCATCACTTCGGATAGATTAGATGACAGCAAAAATTGAATGGCCTTGCGGATATTATCGTAAATACGACGACCTTCCTCCACAGCATTGACAATTGTGGCGAAATTATCGTCTGCCAGCACCATATCAGCGATATTTTTTGTCACATCGGTACCAGTAATCCCCATTCCCACTCCAATGTCGGCGGTTTTAATCGACGGCGCATCGTTGACGCCATCGCCAGTCATCGCCACAATCATCCCTAAACTCTGCCAGGCTTTGACAATGCGCACCTTATGTTCGGGCTGCACCCGGGCATATACGGAGTAGTTGCCAATATCCTTTTTTAACTGCTCTTCACTGATCTCGTCCAATTGAGCACCGGTGATCGCTTCTTTGGGGTCACTAATAATCCCCAGTTGTTTGGCAATGGCAATGGCGGTATCCCGGTGATCGCCGGTGATCATTACCGGCCGGATGCCGGCTGACTTGCATTGGACAATGGCGTCCTTGACTTCAGGACGGATCGGATCGATCATGCCGGTTAACCCGACAAAGCACAGCTCGTGTTCCAGATAATCCGGTGTCTGATCTTCCGGCATGGTTTCCCAGTTGCGGAAAGCGCCGGCCAGGACCCGGAGAGCCTGATCGGCCAGGCCTTTGTTCGCCTGTTTAATTTTTTCACAGATATCATCGGTGATCGGGAGCTGAGCATTGCCGTCCCAGTAGCTACTGCAGCGGGAAATCAGCACATCCGGAGCGCCTTTAACATACTGGGTAAAGCCACCGGCTTCCATTTTGTGAATCGTACTCATCAGTTTTCGGCCGGAATCAAAGGGCGCTTCCCCGACCCGAGGGGTTTTTTCTTCCATGTCACCCTTTTTTAAACCCAGCGAAAAGCCGTAATTGACCAGAGCAGCCTCGGTGGGCTCTCCTTCAGCCTTGTTCGCTTCATTTAAATGGGCATCATTACAGAGGGCCATGGTTCGACCCAATAACTGTTCATCAAAACCAAAATGATCCACGACCGTCATCTTATTCTGGGTCAGGGTTCCGGTTTTATCGGAGCAGATCACCTGGGTACAGCCGAGGGTTTCAACCGCAGTTAATTTTCGGATGACTGCTTTTTCTTTGGCCATTTTGGTTACGCCAATCGCCAGAACAATCGTGACTACTGCGGCCAGACCTTCAGGAATGGCGGCAACTGCCAGCGAAACCGCTACCATAAAGGTATTGAGGACGCCGATGCCGGTAATCCCTTCGCCCCAATACAAGCGCACCAGACTCAGGGCAAAGATGAAGATACAGATGCCCAGCACCAGCCAGCTTAATACCTTACTTAACTGATTAAGCTTGATTTGCAATGGCGTGGCATTCTCTTTGGCCTGGGTAATGGCATCGGCAATCTTACCCATTTCAGTTTTCATCCCGGTCGCCACGATTGTTGCCGAGCCGCGGCCATAAACCACAGCACTGCCCATATAGACCATGTTCTTGCGGTCGCCCAGCGAAATGTCTTTTTGATCCCCCAGATTCAGGGCGTTAATCACCTTACTGACGGGGACACTTTCACCGGTCAGGGCCGCCTCTTCAATTTTCAAGCTGGCACTTTCTAGCAGTCTGGCATCCGCTGGCACGGAGTCGCCAGCTTCCAGCAGAATCACGTCCCCCACCACCAGGTCGGCGGTTTCGATTTCCTGAATTTTACCATCCCGCATCACCCGGGAGGTGGCGGCCGAAATGGCCTGGAGCGCTTCGATGGCTTTTTCGGCCTTGCTTTCCTGATAAACACCCAAGACCGAATTAATAATGACGACTGCCATAATGATGATCACATCGGCAAAGGATTCACCCGAATAGGCGGCGGTAATGCCCGAAATAATGGCGGCTGCAATCAGAATCACAATCATGGGATCTTTTAACTGATTAATAAGCCGCACCACCAATGAATCTTTGCTGGCTTCGTCGAGCTTGTTTTTGCCATTACTTTCCAGTCGTTTAGCGGCCTCGGTCTGAGAAAGCCCCGCTCTCCCGGTCTTTAATTCCTTTAATACTTCTTCCGAAGTCTGCAAATACGTCTTCATCGAATCCTCCTTCAAGAATAATTTTGGGTATAAAAAAACCAGATGCTCCTGCACCTGGAAAAAACAACCCAAGTACAGAAAACTGTACATGAGTCACACTCATTAAGATAAGCCAGGTATTGCTGCCATGCATGTTGACTTATCACACAAATTGCGAAAATTACTCCCTCATAACGGTTTAATTTTACCCCGGCGCATTATCTTTGTTAAGATCATGCGCCAGGATTTTTTGGTGATGTTTTTTTGTTATTGTTTGTTAATTGTTCTCTAAATAAGGTTGCGCCGTGGGGCCAGGTGCTTCCTGACCTTTTGGCAGCACCTGAATTTCAATGGCTTCCAGGCGGTAACCAAATCCGGCGGTACCGGCTTCGGCACCATTGCTGGCCCAGTCCATCCAGCCGACATTTTGGGCATGAACCCGGTAATAGACTTCAAACTGGTCGGCATCAGCGCCGGTTAATTCAATTTTTATCGCTTCCAGCCGCAACGATTCTCCGGAGGTACCGCTCATCACGCCGTCACTCTGAAAATCCTGCCAACCCTGGTTTTCCACATGGGTACGGTATTTTATCCCCAGATCATAGCCACTGGCATCCATTTTTACTTCGATCCCTTCCAGCCGTAAGGATTCTCCCGAAGTACCACTGATCCCACCATTTGTCTGCCAAGTCTGCCAGCCCTGATTTTGCACATGGGTGCGATAGACACAATTGGCAAAGCTGTCGCGGGTTTCGGTAAAGGCTTTGATACAAACATTGCTGTCCGCTTTTTTCGAGGTGTCATACCAGCCGCCGGTTCCGGTATTGCTGGTGAAACTTTCACCAGGATTAGCCGTCACGGCACTGCTGTAGTTTTCAAAGCGGCTTTCAACCGGGACGGAATCATCGGTTCCCGGGGTTCTGAATTTGATCACTACCGCAAATTTCTGTCCCGCCACCAGCGCTACCGGATTATCCAGAGCGATGGTATAATAACCACCTTGCGGGAAGCTTTCAGTCTGGGTAGTTCGCAAGGTTCCGCTGTTCGGCTTATTGTCATTGACATCGGTATAGATCTTGATCTCCGCTGTTGTCCCGGGGGTTAACGCATAGGTACTCACAGCGGTCAGATTATCGCTGGCAGCCGCCGTAAAGATATTGGCTCCCCAGGCTGTTTGATCGCCATCCTGATAGCCCATGGCGGAAATGTTCCCCAATGGATCATACTGATAACTCTGGCTGTAATTATCGGTTGCTTCGGCATTATGGAAGGCGGTCACATTGCTGCCAGCGTAGGTATCATAATAGGACATATAGAAGTAACCATCCTCGCCCCAGTCAGCGCCCCAGCTGTTGCGGATAATCCAGGCGCCATCACCCTCCGGTTTTTTACTGAAATTGTCACGGCTGTAATTATCATCCCAGCCGACAATCACCACATCATGGTCGGGTGCTTTGTCGCCATCGTAATAAAAGGCTGAGTTGTCACGATTATAATACTCGTCGCTATCCAAAGGCACTGAGTACATTGAGGTGTAAAGTGCCCCCCCATCGAGTAGAGCCTGCTTGATGGCCGATGGTAATTTGGGAATCGAGACCACTTCCTGAACATGGTAAAGTGGCGCTAATCCGGTTTTTTTCGGGGTATCATAAGGATCACTGCTTTCACTGACCGGGCCGCTCCACCGGGCCAGATAAGCGGTGGCCATGGTATAGTTGCCGCCGTCCTCAGGGGTTCGGTCAAACCCATTGTTCCACATCAGGTTATTTTCAGAAAAATCGACACTTGTCTCTGGTTTAAGATAAGATTCCAGTGAAGCCAGACTGGCAAAGGCCCAGCAACTGCCGTAATCACCCTGATCACGAACCGCTGTAATGCGTCCCGTATCACGGAGATCATAGGCCGCCGGAAGAACCGCTGATGGCGTTATTGTGGTCGTAGCCGGGCCCTCATAGCGTTGCAGCGGTGGCGGAATATAGCCCCGCGAATGGTCGTTGACGGTTAAGCTGTTAAGGGTTCCCGACTTGAGGTCATCTTGATATTGGACAAAAGCCGGATTTAGGGGCGCTGCTGTTGGCTCGGTCAGTTCTTCTGCCGATACCCCCACGGGAATCAAAACAGTCAGCATTAAGCTGACCAGCAGCAATGACAGTGATCGCTTGAAATTATTTTTCATTTTCGCTCCTTTTACTCTTTATTTGGTCTGATCGTTAATCTCTTTACGCTCTGATACTCCAGTTTTGCGATTATTTCCGGACTCGATCTGATCAAGCAAATCGTTAAATTTTTCGGTGAGGGTGTCAACATTGGTCTTCAATTCGTCATCGCCCGGGGTACAGTTCCCGGGGAAGCCGTAGATCCGACCGCTGCCCACTTCCTTCAACAAAAAGTGAATATCGGCAATTTCCTGGGCAAATTTGTTTCTGACGTCGGTTGTTTTTTCCATCTTTACCTCCTGACCCTGTTTTTTATGCCACCGCGCACGACTGCAAAAAATCAGCCTTACCCGCTCGAGACAAAAAGATGACCGCCGTTTAATCCGATGGTCATCTCTTGTTGATCTAATAGCTGTGTTTTAACATTTAATGCGACCATGATAACCCCCCCATTATTCTATTCTAGGAAGTTATACCCCATCCAGTTGTTTTTTAACACCCAATTTTACACTCATCAATCCATTCCCACGATTTCTGGTCTTTCCAAAGACCGCAGACTGCTTTAACTTGAAGTGAAGGCCCTTAAGCCCAGTTACCATTTTTGAAAACAGCAATTTCCTGGCCATCGCTGGTGATGCCGGTAATTTCCAGATCTTTGGTACCGATCATAAAATCGACATGGGTATCAGACTGGTTTCCGCCAGCGGCAAGCAGTTCTTCTTTGGTCATCTTTCCGCCATTCTTGATAGTGGTTGGATAGCATTCGCCCAGGGCAAAATGACAGGCGGCATTTTCATCAAACAAGGTATCGTAAAAAAGAATGCCGGTATTGGAAATCGGTGAATCATAGGGAACCAGGGCCACTTCTCCCAATCGTCTTGATCCCTCGTCGGTTTCGATCAGGATTTTGAGATATTCTTCGCCTTTATCGGCCTGATATGCAGTTACCTTACCGTCATGAAAGGTCAGGCTGAAATTCTCGATCAGGTTTCCCTGATAGGAAAGCGGAAGCGATGAAACCAGCGTCCCTTCGGCCCGGTAACAATCGGGGGCAGTAAAAATCTCTTCGGTCGGCATGTTAGCAAAAAAGTAGACCTGCTCCGGAGTAAACTCGCCGCCACCTTCCCAGATATGGTCTTTCTGAAGACCGACGGTAAAGTCAGTGCCGATGCTGTTTTTGTAGCGCAGAGCGTCAAAATGAGCATCGTTAAGGATGCGGCATTTTTCGGCCAGCAACGCTTTATGATCATTCCAGGCCGTGACGGCATCACCTTCACCAATGCGCACCGCCTCAAAGATCGCTTCCCAAAGCTTGGCGATGGCTTCCTGTTCATATAGTTCCGGAAATACCTTGATTGCCCATCTGGCCTCGGGAACGGCGGCCACACACCACTGGAATTCGCTGTTCATCATCTTTTTATAATAGGGTTCGAATGCTTTAGCCGAAGCCTTGCTGCTGGTTTGCAGTTTTTCGCTGGCCACCCCTTTATAAGCTTCTGGATCGTTGCCGACAATCGAAATCACCGCCGCTTTCTGCTCGGCATAATAGTTCCGGGATTCAGCCAGCCAATTGGGGATATGACCCAAAACGTCCAGGCCGACATGATCATAGCGGAGACGGCTGGTTTTGATATCGTTCCAGAAGACGATTACATCCCTGGCTCCAGCTTTATAAGCCTCCCTAACGATCATCCGCCCAAATTCAAAATTCTCAACCGAACAATTAACCACCGCCAATTGATCCTTTTGCACATTTGCCCCGGTTCGAACAAGAAGTCGGGCATATGTCCTTAATTTTTCCATCTGATCCATTTGTTTTCCTCTTTTTCTTTTGTATCATTCCAATTCTTTTGTATCATTCCAAAATACAATAAAACACTTTAAAACCAATTGCTGCTTTGTGTCACCATTAAATTTCTTTCAATCATTATAAACCCAATGCTCACTTTATGCAAATTTTATCAGCAACTTTCCAGCCTCGTATCTGGCTCCTTGGACGGTTTTGTTGCGGAGCACATCGGGCAGCGTAAAGCACCGTTTTTCGTTCTTGATCTGAATCATCAGTTCACTGCCTTTTTGTCCCATGTCCATATCGGCCTTGTCGGCAAAGGGGATGTTTAAAATAAACGTATATCCATCATCTTCCTTTTTTACTTCAAAGATCGTATCCTTAAATAAAACTGCTGCAGGATCGGTATCGCCGAAAATCTGCTCGGCGGCTTCTTGCAAAATTGATGCGGTGGTCAGTTCCTTATTAAGCAGCATCAGAGTGAAAACCGGCACCTTAGAAAAGCTCTCACGAATCTCCGTCAGCCCCTGCTCCTGGAGATTAATCCATTTGCTGAAATACCCATCCAAGGCTTTCAGTGGATAAACCTTGTTGACGATGATGGCATCGATGTTGTAGTTGTACAAATGAAGATAGGTGAAATTTCGTTTGGCTTCTTTGATGACGATCCGCTCCGGGGTGGTGACGATCCGGATACTGAGGATTTCCTTATTGGTCATAATCGCCTGGAGCTGATAAAGTTTTTCATATAATTGCTCGATATCATCAAAGACATTGTCCTCGGGCATCGGGATTTTCATGACTTTTTCCATTATCGGGCCGGCCACCTTAACCGCCTTCTTTTTCATTGGCAGCACCGTTTTGATCATGTTACCGAACATTTCCGGAATTTTTAACAGCGACAGGGTTTCTCCGGTGGGCGCACAGTCGACAATCAAGACATCATACTGATTTTGTTCATAAATAGCGGTGATTTTAAACAGTGAAAACAATTCTTCGAGGCCCGGAAAAACCAGTAGTTCCTCAGCTTCAATGCCCCCTGTGGCTCTAACCGTCAGTAGTTCCTTCAGATAGTTTTTCATATTTCCCCAGGCCCGTTCACCTTCAAGGATGGCGTCAATTTCCAGACCCCAGAGCTTATCGCTAATCTGAACCGGAGTGTTCTTAAGCTTTATCCCAAATGAATCCGACAGACTATGAGCCTGGTCGGTACTCATGATCAAAACTTTTTGGCCGTCTTTGGCCAGCTTAACCGCGGTTGCGGCGGCAACACTGGTTTTACCCACCCCGCCTTTACCGGTATATAAAATGATTCGCATTATCTTCTCCCTTTTATTTAATCTACTTTTATATCTGTTTAATTAAAGATTTAACGTCGGGGCGATCCGTGATGACCAAGGGGTCAGACCCTCGCCCGCAAACTGTACAATTAGCCAGTGCGATTTTCGAAATTCTTTAATTTGACTTATCTACTAATCGATCAATCAATCAATCAATCAATGGCAACTTTTTTAACTTTTTTTTCGTCATCAGTATCGTCATTTTTTTCTTTATCAGCGGCGTTTACCGCACTGCTGATATCAATTGCCCATTCCTTGGCTAAGTCAAAGATCATCCCTTTAACTTCTTTTTCAATCACTTGAACATGTTGGGCGATGCTCGGCGATAGCAGCGACAAGAAAGCATCACGTTCGTATTGCTTTGCCAGGATCATATTTTCAATAAATTCACGGTTCATTTTTTAGGCCTTCCTTATTTTTCTTAATCAATCAAACACAACTTGCTTTGAAGTTAGTCGTATACAAACAGCAACGTTTATCGCACTATATGCGTACTATTTAAACGCAATGACCAGGGTACTCTGATCAAAGGTTGCGTTGGTGACTTCCATCCCTCTGAGGGTATTGGGCATCGGAATATTGCGTTTGTAATTGCCGATTTTGACAATCACATCGGAGCCGGACAGATTAACCACCACCTCATCCTTGGTAATATTCGGTAAAAAAAGTTTTAAATCATAACCCGTTTCGGTCTGCTCATATTTTTCTCCCTCGATATCCGCTTTGATCTCAAACAAGTCGTTTCTTTCCGCAAACACATCATCGCAGATCCGGTTGATGGCATCCACCCCTAGTAAATCGGTGTCGTACCAGGGAATATAATATTTGGGAATCTGCTCAAAGCAGGCCTCGATTTCGCCGATGTATTTTTTCTGAATGGTAATCCATTCGGCAAAGAAAGGGTTGTCAATTTCTCGGGGCAGGATGCGGTTAATAAAGATGCCATCGACATTGTAATTGTATAGTTTCATATACATATAGTTTCGCTTCGTTTCTTCGACCACCATTTTCTCGGGAATGGTCACCAAGCGTACCGAGGACACGTCTTTATTTTTCAGGAGTTCCTGGAGTTTAATCAGTTTGACATAAAGGCTTTCGATGTCGCTCATGGCGTGATGGTCGGGCAGCTGAATTTTAAATAATGATTTCGAAACCGGTGACAGAATTCGCACCGCTACCTTCCCGATCGGAAAAAATTTATCCATATACCAGCACATCAGCTCGGGAAATTTAAGTAGCGACAGGGTTTCTCCGGTGGGTGCACAGTCGACAATAATCCGTTCGTAGTCGCTGTTGTCATATAATTCCTGAATTTTTAGCAGTGCGAAGAGTTCGTCCATCCCCGGCATCATGGTGAATTCATCAATTTCATCACCTTCTGGGTTAATCGAGCCAATCATGTTGCTAAAAGCCTTGATCAGATTTTTAAAATCTTTTTCCATCACATAGTTGGGATCAATTTCCAGCGCATAGAGATTAGCGGCTACCGCAACTTCTTCTTTTCCGATCGGAACATTAAACAGATCCCCCAGATTGTGAGCCATGTCGGTACTGACGATCAAGGTTTTTATGCCTTCTTGCGACGATTTAAGGGCATGGGCAGCAGCCACACTGGTTTTGCCAACCCCTTTATGGCTATTCTATCCCTACTTCGATAGCGATATAAGCTGATCCTGGCTCGGCTACTCTGCGATCAGCAATCGCCCTCTTTTAAAGCCCCTTTAAAGATTGAAGGTTATAATGCAATAAACTGAAAGGAGTGCCCATGAAATTTGGAAAATTCTTACTGCTTGCAACCATCACGCTAACGACCGTTATTGTGGGCGGCTATCTTTATGCCCGACATCTTGAACCCAACCTTTTAATGGTCAATCGCGTAAAACTTGAAAACAGCAAACTTGAGGCGCCACTAAAAATTGTCTTTTTCGGCGATACCCATCTGGGTGAATTTAATGATAATGACCAACTCGATCGCATCGTTGAAAAAGTAAATGCCGAAAATGCCGATCTTGTTATCTTTACCGGTGATCTGATTGGTTCTACCAAAAATTTTTCCGTTAATCCCGAAGCGATTTCTCAGAGTTTGTTAAAAATAAATGCTACCTATGGCAAGGTAGCGGTTATGGGCAATCATGAATATGCCTTATTGGATAACTATAATTATGAAGATCTGATGAACGCCGCCGGTTTTACGGTACTGGTTAATGACTGGCTGGATATTTCAAAACGCAAGGTCCGGCTACTTGGTCTCGATGATGTCTACCGGGGCAACCCGGATATCGCTCTGACCAATCAGGCTCGTGATGATGGCTATAATATTCTAATTACCCATGAGCCGGATATTGTCGATGACATGAACAGTGATGCCGTTCAGCTGGTTTTAGCCGGCCATACCCACGGCGGACAGATTACGCTGCCCTATTTAACCGAACAGATTTTACCAGCCAATGGCCGAAAATATGTAAAGGGCCTTTTTGCTGTTGGCAGCCACGGTCAAACTGACTTGTTTGTCACGAAAGGTACCGGGATGACCAAACTGCCTTTTCGCTTTCTGAACGTGCCTGAAATTGTCGCCATTGAGGTCAGCCCTTAGCTTATCCGCGGATGATGTGATCATGGTGTCCCACCCCTTGTCAGATTCCAAACAGATCATGAACCTGATCGTCCCCAATCGCCCGGGGACTTTTTTTATCAGCATTTTTAAGCATGCTTTTCATTTTGTCTTCAAGTGATTTTTTGATCAGTTCGGCAACCGGCATCTCCCGCAACGAAAAAAGCAGCAGCGGATCCTGATCCAAGCGAGCTCCAACACCATACAAAACGGCCGCCACATGTTTACATAGCCGGGCACTGTCGGGACAGCTGCAGCGGAAATGAATTTCGCGCGGGGATGGGAAAAGCCCCTCCGCCCTGGTGGTAAACAAACGCTCCAATTCTTTGGGAAACTGGCCGGAAACGAGCTGTTCCAGGGAGTCAATCCGGCGGTTGCACAGGGCGGTAATCTGATTCCAAGTTTTTTGATCAAGCCGATCAATGCCAATCTCAACGGCATAGGGTTTGGCGGTACTGCCCTGAACCAGGCCATGGATAGCGCCGCGATCAAGCTTTAAATGGAGCACCGCCCCTTGCCGCACATAGCTGCGACCCCGACCAATCCGGTTGCTGTAGTCGGCATAGCTTTCGAGATTCTTGTTCCAGGCCTTGCCCCACCAGGTTTTAGCGATAACCGATCCGTCAATTATCACGGGCTGAAGATCCGGCATCGTCTGCTTAAGTTTGGCCATCGTTTTTCGCGCCTTATCCTTTTTTTCGGCCACCGATACATAAACATAATCATCATAAAAGCTCATCTCAAGACCCACCTAACTTTAATAATCCCAGCAGCTGATCGTCGTTTAGCTCAGTGATCCAGGCTTCTCCTGAGGCCTGGATCAGATCGTCGGCCAGCTGACTTTTTTCCTCAATCATGGTATCAATTTTCTCTTCAATGGTGCCACTGGTAATAAATTTATGAACCATCACATCACGAGTTTGGCCAATCCGAAAGGCCCGGTCGGTGGCCTGGTTTTCTACTGCCGGGTTCCACCAGCGGTCAAAATGGATGACGTTGTTGGCGCCAGTCAGGTTAAGACCGACCCCACCGGCCTTTAGCGACAGCACCATATAAGGAACATAGTCGGGGCCGTTAAAAACGTCGACCATTGCGGTTCGTTGGGCCACCGGCGTTCCGCCGTGGAGCACCAGTCCGGGACGATGAAAGAGCGCTTCCAGAAACTGCGACAAAGGCTCGGTCATTTCTTTAAACTGGGTAAATACCAGCACCCGTTCCCGTTTTTCATAAATCGTTTGACAAATATTTTCGAGCATTTCAAATTTTCCGCTATGCTCCCTTTTGTAAAGATCCTGACCGAGATACTGATCGGGATGATTGCAGATCTGCTTAAGCTTGATAAGACTCGATAAAACCAGACCTTTGCGGGCAATTCCATCGATATCTTTCAATTTTTTTTCGACTTCGATGACCAGGTTCTGATAGAGCACCGTCTGTTTTTTGGAAAGGATCGGGTATTCTTTGATCTCAATCTTATCCGGCAGATCCGAAATGATCGCTGCATCGGTTTTTAATCGCCGCAGAATAAACGGATTGATCAGATTCCTCAGTTTTGCATAACCGCTGGGATCCGCCGTTAAACCCTTGGTAAATCCGGTGAATTCTTTAGCATTTCCGAGCAGTCCGCCGTCGAGAAAATCAAAAAGTGACCATAGATCCGATAACCGGTTTTCAATCGGAGTTCCCGTCATCGCAATCCGGGTTTTGGCCTTAAGCGCCTTAATCGTTTTGGTTCGCTTAGTGCCCGGATTTTTAATCGCCTGGGCTTCGTCCAGGATGATCAGGTCCCAGTCAATTTCAGCCAGTGCCAGAGTCCGAACGGCCATGCCATAGGTGGTGATGGTTAAATATGTTGATTCTGCCAAAAAAGCCTCGGGATCTTTGGTCGCGGTGCTGCCATGCAACACCGAAACAGGCATTTCCGGAGCAAATTTGTTAATTTCCTTTTCCCAGTTGCCAATCAGGGAGGCTGGCAGAATTAACAGCATCGGTCCCCGCTGTTGTTGGCGCAGATGTTCCAGCAAGGCGATAATCTGAACCGTTTTACCGAGTCCCATATCGTCCGCCAGACAGGCGCCCAGGCTCAGCTTAACCATGTATTTCAGCCAATCAAAACCGGTTTGCTGATAGGGTCTTAAGACCCCGTGAAAACTCGGTTCGGGCGCTTGCTCGGTTAAGCGGTGAGGGTTAGCCATGGTTTCTTTAAGCTGGCGGAGCCAGTCTCCGGTTGACACCGTGACTGTCATCGCAGCATTTGCGGTTCCCAACAGTTGCTCGGGTTTTAATTCCAGACGCATCGCCTGAGCCAGGCTAAGATCCTCCTGGGCAGCTAGCGCTTCCGCTTTTGTCAAGGCCTCCAGCGCTGCTTTTAACTGGTCATGCTTGATTTCCACCCACTTGCCTTTGATTAGTGCCAACCCTTCGGTTTGCGCCAGAAGCTCCTGGATTTCTTTTTTTGACAGGGTCGAATCGCCAAATACCAGGTTGGGTGTAAAGGACAAAATCGCCTCTATTCCGACCGTTGCCGGTGCCTTTTCGCCGACGGTCAGATTCAGGCTGAGCTGATTGGTTTTCTTGCGCCACCAGTTGGGAATCCGGCACATAATTCCGGCGCTTTCATAAAGCGGAATCTCGGTTAAAAAAACGGTCGCATCAGCGGCGGTTAGTCGCAGCGGCGAAAACAATTCGCCACTTTCCATCAGATCGGAAACAAACCCGCTGACATCGGCAACCCGGCTGACGGTGGCTAACAATTCCAGCAGCTTGTCGGGATCGTTTTGATATTCCCGGAGAGCGTTTTTTAAGGGGGTGTGGACGGCCTTTTGGCTGTCCTCGGGTTTGCTGGCATAGGTGGCCAGAAACGCAAACGGATAGCGATCATCGCCGCTGTTTTCGACCAGATGAAAAAAGATTCGTCCCGCCATACTGATCCCGGCGTGATGCTCGGTTAAAAACGCTGCTACGGTTCCCGGATAGGCTTTAATCGCTTCCGCATAAACAACGCCGAGCCGTTCCCAGATACCGATGAGCCATCGCTCATTGACATGTGCCATACCGTTGCCAAAGGGAATTATTTTTCTGATTTCGTCAATTTCATCCGGGGTCAAGCTTAAATCGATTTTTTCCCGTGAAAACTCCATGTCCGGTTGTTGGGCAATTTTTTGGACAAAGGCCTGGCTGAGCTGCTGTAAAAAAGCCATCGTCGGCGAAAGAAAATCCTGCTGACTGAGAAATCCAAAATAAAATAGTGCCCGATCCTTATTCGCTCTGAAACGGGTTTGCCAGGCCTGCTCAAACTGTCGTTTGTCTTCGCTAAAGCCCTTTTTTGCCACCGCTTCATAATCCAGGATAAAGTCATCTTTGGTAAAGCTGGCAATTAATTCAAGATAATCGGTCATCGTTGTGTTCCTTTTTATTTTCCTGATCATCATTGTGCACTGGGGTTTCGGCTGGGGTTTTTTCCTCATCCTGAGTTTCTGCTGGCCTTTTTTGCAGCAACTTTAATAAATCAGCAACTACTACTGGTAAACTTTGCATACTATTTACCTCACTCTTCATATGATGACGATTGTCAATCTAGAGTTTGCTTTCTATTTTACTTTCGTTATTTTCTTCATTTTAAGCTTTTTCGGCTGCTATAGCAAATAATTTTCATGATCGAAACGAAAATGAAGCGATTCTTCTTTCCAATATTTTCAGCGTGGTCCTGTTTTTAGGAATGACCACCGATATTTTAACTGATCAGCAAACAAAAAGCACTGATAAACAGTGCTTTTGTTTGCTGAATTATAATAACGAATAGTCATATCGTTTGTTCCGGTCACCCTGTATTTTTAAATATAGATTGGGCAAAAAAGATCGTCGGTTTTCGCCGCTCGCTTCAGTCGCTGCGGCAATTTCGGGACTTTCTAGAGCGGTTGTCATCGATTGTTTTATTTTTTTTATTTCTGCTTGCGCTTGTTTTATCTCTGTGGCCAGCTTAAACTGTTTGCCAAATTGCACTTCCTGGTTCATCTGACTGTCTAGTTTTTTAATCGTCGCTTCGAGCCTTTCCAGTTGCTCGTTTTTTCCAGCTGGCATCAGCACTTCGCTGCTATCAGTGGCTTGTTTATGGTTGCTGTCAAAGTTCGCAGGAAGGGGTTTTCTGGTGATCTGGATAACAATGTTTTGATAAATCAGATCCAGATTTCCACCATCAAGCTTCAGGTTCAAGTTGTCTTCAAGCATCCAATCAGTCTGGTAATAATTACGGTTATACGAGCGATAATCACCACACCAAAGCTGTCCCCATTCTTCATAACGGACGATAAAAACAGCCACCCGATCAATTTCCCGATCGATAATTTCAATGATGTCAGGACTGATGGCCTGACGCTTTAAGACAATCTCGATAATTGCTATTTCAGTAACCTGTATCCCTTTTGGGATAGCCATGGTTTCAGTTGAAAGGGTGGCCATCCAGATAATACTGCTGATTTCATCCGTGAATATCTTTTTTAATCGGTGGTCGTCATGTAAATATTTATAAAACAGTTCTTTGGGCATTGGCCGATATACATTGGTAGTTCCTGGTAAATCAATCATGGCTTCTCCTTCTCCGCGTTTTCAGTTACTGATTTAGACCAAGTGATGCTTTTTCTATCTATGTAATCGACTAACTAGCCAAAATAGTTAACTTTTTCAGTGAAAATTCGCTCAAATTGGCAAATTATATTTAACCAGCATCGTTTTATGACGGATGATGATTAAATTTCATCTCATCAAAAGAATCGTATCAACAGCCTATTAAATATGCTGTCTGATCAATCAAAAATGAGAATATTTTAAAAAGAAATGGGTATTAAATTAACATAGAGACACCATGATGCCTTCACACTGAGGTAAGGAGGTGAAATTCATGAAAGATTCAGAATTTTGTCAAAAGTGCGGAGCAAAATTGGAACCTGACGAACGATTTTGTGGGAACTGCGGCTTTGATACCGAATCATCTGAGCAGCCATCGGCGATTTATCAAGAACCGCTGCAACAACCGGGAATGGTACCAGCCACGATTGGAGTAGCCCCAAAAACATCGCCGTCTGGATCGCAGAAAACAGTGATTATCATCCTGGCGATTGTTTTGGGGATGATTGTTCTGATTAGCGGCGCTACGATTTTGTGGTTTAACCGCAGCGGTAGATCAGGCAATAATCCGACAAACACTGGCGAGCAGATCACCGGGGATGTCACGGGCGAAAAACAGGCGGTACTCGATTTGCCTTCCTATTCATTAAACGAAGGCAGTTACACCTCATCCCAACAAGTGCTGATCAACAAACCATCCGGCGAGGATGTCGTGGTCTATTTTACCATTGA
Organism: Acetobacterium sp.; assembly: GCA_028692885.1. GTDB lineage: Bacteria > Bacillota > Clostridia > Eubacteriales > Eubacteriaceae > Acetobacterium. Next base: position 29,231 of record JAQUWM010000027.1, read on the forward strand.
TGGCAGCGATCCGACTGACCAGTCAAGTCGCTATGAAACAGCCATCGTCTTAAATGTGACAACCACCGTGAAAAGCCTTGCCATCGACAAAAACGGCAATAAGAGCGGTATCAAAACGGCCACCTACAACATCACCATCCCTCAACAGGCGACTACCCAGCCGCCAGCGACCACTACCCCTGCCGTCACCGTGGCTCCAGAGGTCAATGAGTGGCAACAATTTGAGGATTACATCAGCGGCACATGGAAGTGGACCGATAGCAGCGGCTTCACTCTGTATTATCAGTTTAGCGGCGGGATGCTGCTGGTGACCGATGGTGGTAGCGACTATTACTATGATTACTACTCGTCAACTGTTACAACCGGAACAAACGGCACCATTGGAACCATCTATTCTGGCGGCAACCAACTCTATATTGACTGTAACCCCCTGGGTGACAACGGGATCTATATTGATGGCTATTTTTGCACCTATGTGCCATAACAACGCAACCGGTTACGCTTTGATCAGTTACCGGGGATGATGCTGGAATGACTGATCAATTTTCCCCACAGTATCCGGGATCTTCCCACAAGTTTTTAATCAATACCGATAAAAAAGACGGTTGCCGGGGGGTAAAAACAAAAATAAAAAAGTGCCTACGGCACGTCAACACCCCTGCCCCTCAATCTTGAGGGGTTTTGGGGTTTTCTTTATCTTTCATTTGGTGTAAAATTCAAGCATGAGTATTTTACAGCATATTTTTTCTGAT
>JAQUWM010000118.1 GCA_028692885.1 Acetobacterium sp.
ACCTTTTACTGCCATTTGTATTCGCCTTCCTTTCCTAACCTATGATTCCAGCAACTAAACTTTTGATTGTTTTAGCTGATTCTGGATGTCTTACGATGATAGCGTTTGATCCGCCAACAACACAAGCTGAAGCTGTTGTTACTTCCATACCGATACCACGTGCTTCCTGATCGCCCCATTCTGGTGCATCTTCAATTGTGGAAACCGCTTCTTTTACGCCCCATGCTTCATTAGCAACGTTGGTAATAATTGGCATCTGTAACGCTTCATCATTTTGACCTAGGCCGGCTAAACGAATACGATCCATGGTTGAAGCAACATATTCAAAACCGTAACCGGCTGCTGCTGTTCCAACATCCATGATGATATCTTTACCTTTAACACCTAATTGTGTTAATAAGATATTTAATTGTTTTGCAAGGTTGATGTCTACTGCAGATTCAGCTGATACTTTTTGTCCGTAAGCCATTCCGCCAGCAGCACCGATTGTTTTGTAATTATCTTCCACTGCAGAGAATAAAACAACATTTTTTCCTTCAAGCGCTTTAGCTACTTCTTCTAATAATTTCGCATCTTTTTCGGCGTTTTTACATCCTTCTACAACTAAAGGTACGTTAATTGCAGCTTCTACTGCTACAGCTGTAGCAACACAGCTTTCAACTGATGCATCAGCGCCGTTTGGATCTGCACTTTCAAGTTTAATTAACAAGAAATCAGCACCTGATTTTTCTACTGCTGCTTTTGCGCATGCTGCCGGATTTTTAAGATCATCACCGTAAATTGTTCCAAAGCAATCTGCCCACTCATCGGTGGTATCTGAGATTGCGATTCCAACTGCGGTCTTGAATCCTTCAGTACCTAAGAATGGTAATGAGTTTTCTCCACCTATGCTGATAGCTGCATCTCCTACACCTATCTCACATGCGTTGATCTTGCCACTAAATTTTTGTTCCACTTTTTTGTATGGCATTTTTTTGTTTCCTCCTAACCTGTTACCTTTTTTCAAAATATTTATTTCAAAGCATAACACTTTAAAACCAAATTAAAACCATTTCATATTTTACAGCTTTAAACCTGTATATATAAGTATACACAGATTGTACACTACTAGTTAAAAGTTTGTCAATTATTTTTCGGCTTTTTTCTAAAATTTAGCTAATTTTTTTTAGAATCTAAAGAGAAAGTAAAGGTTTTCAGTGAAATCATTAAAACATCCCCTAAAATTGCTAAATCTTTGATATTAAAGACATCTGTTAATTTTTTATCAAATAATATCTGCGCCTCAGCTTCAAACTCATCATCCCCAAACCATAAAATCCAAACGATATCAACCCCTGGCATCACCGTCAGCTGCCAGGAAAGATCGCCTTTGCCGTAGGGAATAGCTTTTTTCAAATTCATATAATTTTTAAGTTGTTCCGGCATTTGATTGCCAATTTGTGCAAAAACTTGAATGCAGCGTTTATGAAAATTGGAATAATATAAGGGTCCATCCGGAAATTCTTTAAAGCTGATCCATTCATTGGTCATTTCTTTTCCGTTGGCATTCATTAAATAGCGAAGAATAAAAATTTTGACGGAATAATTATTAAATTCCTCCCCCTGAGCATTCAAAACCAGGCCGCTGGGATGCTCCACAAAATAGGATTCATCAAGGACCGTTATTTCAAAGCGCCCATTTTTCGGATCAAAGCGGCAAAGCGATTTTTTGCTCATATCAAAGGGATCGTAATTTTTAAACAAATCACGGTTAATGACATAACTGCTTTCCGAAAAATGGGGATCAATGTCATGTATCTTTGACTGTTTCATTATTTCTTGCTGAGTTCTTTTAAGGCCGGAATAAAAATATCACCCATTACAGCCATGTCCTCGGCACTAAAAGCACTGGGAAAATTGGCATCAAACAATATTTGTGCCTCTGGTGGAAATTCGTCATCCCCGATCCATAAGATTACGGTCATGAACATATTATTGACTACTTCAAACCGCCATGACAGATCGCCAATTTTTTGTGGCTCGGCATCCAAAACAGCCATGGCTTTTTTTAAACCGTCGAGATTATAGTTAAAGGTGAAAGCAAAGCGTTTTAAACAGCGCCCCTCAAAACAGGGGTAATAAATATTTCCACCGGAAACATCGCGATAAGCAATGCTTTCGCCCGTCGCTTTAACCCCTTTGGCGTTAATCAGATAACGCAAGATCATGGTTTTCAGTTTATAATTATCAAAATCCTGTCCGTCCATATCCGTCACGTCTCCCAACGGATACGCCACCTTGTAAGGGGTTCCCATCAGAGTGACCGTAAAAAAATTGCCTTCTGCATCGTAGGGACAGGTGCTATTGTGAGCGATGGTTTGAGGATCGTGGTCTTTCAACAATCCTTTATAGTGTTCATAGGGTATCTTATCTTTTCTTTTTTCTTCAATTGCGGTTTCATCCCGTAATGTATTTTCCATTCTAAATCTCCTATTTTAGTTTTCCAATGAAGGAAATAAATTCATATTGGTATGAGGAATAAAGCAAGCTGATATGAACTCATCCATATAGGTCGGATGGACACTTAATTCCATGTAAGTCATATTTTGAGAGATCTCCCGGATCTTATCTTTTCCTTCACTGAGTGTTAGTGCAAGGTAACACCCCTGCATGGAACTATTTCCGATATAGTAATATTTATCTACCGGTATATCCGGCAGCATCCCCAATGCGATAGCGTTTTTGATATCCAGATTAGTCCCGATCCCACCAGCGACATAGATATTTTCTAACACATCAATGGGCATATCAAGGCTTTCCATTAAAATATAAATGGCCGAGAACACAGCTCCTTTAGCCTTGATAAAACTGTCAATATCAATTTCAGTAATGTATATATCTTTAGATCCATTGTCCAGTTCTCTGGAATACAGATAATATTGGCCAATGCCATATTCATCAAATTTAATTCGGGGATGATCCAGATCCCGTTCCATTCGGCCTTTGCCATTAATAATACCGGTTCGCTTCATTTCACAAATCAAATCGATAATCCCGGAACCACAAATTCCCACCGGCTTTTCGTGGCCAATGGTATTATAAAAGGGTCTTAAGTCTTCATCATTGATGGTGACTTGTTCAATGGCACCAGGCACTGCTCGAGTACCGCAGCTGATTTCTCCGCCTTCAAAAGCTGGACCAGCTGAGCAGGCACAGGTCATTAAAAAATCTTTATTACCAAAGACGATTTCGCCATTTGTTCCCAGATCAACCAGCATGGTGAAATCTTCCCGCATCCACACCGGTACGGCAAAGACACCGGCGGTCATATCCCCGCCAACATAACTGGCCACCGATGGCGCCAGATAAATTTTCCCTTCGGGATTAATGTTGATTCCCAATTCTGCACATTTCATTTCAGGGATGTCATTAATAGCCGGGATAAACGGTTCCCGTCTTAAATAATCTGGATTTAAGCCCAGTAACAAATGATTCATGGTGGTATTTCCGGCGGCACAGACCTCATAAATATCTTCTTTAGTGATGCCTACCGTCTTTACCATCTTTTCAATCAGGTTATTGATACTCTCATCGACAATGGCGTGGCGAAGATTTTCTAACCCACCAGGCCTTTCCGAATAGACAATTCGGTTGATCACGTCAGCTCCGTATTTAACCTGAGCATTTCCCATTGAGGCCTTTGTTAATATTTCATTGGTATTCATATCAACCAAACACGCCGACACGGAAGTTGTTCCAATATCCAGTGCAATCCCGTACAATACCGATTTTTCACCATTTGCTGGCTTAACATCCAAAATTTCGGCGACTTCGCGATGTTTCAAATAAACGACTTCGATTAAAAAATTATTTTTTCTGAACGCATCGGGCAGCTTTTTGATCACATTTAAACTAATGACAATGTCTTCATAGCCTAAATTCTGTTTAAAATATAGTTTCAGCCGATCTTGATCGGCACTGTTATCCTCAATGGTTGGACATTCCAGCTGAATGACCTCTGACCAGAGCCGACTGGCATTGGTCATGCCTTCTTTGATCATTTTCTTGCGAACATACTTAATATTCTTATTTTCGTTAATTGACAGATCGGTGATCTGCATTTCGCTTACAAAAGAAGACGCTAAATCGGGTACTTCCACCTCGATATCTTCAATGATGGTTGAATTACAGGAAAGCACGATTCCCTCAGCCATTTCTTCATCGGAAATATGCCTGGTTTTTGTTGTCACAACCTTTCCCGATACAATTTTCACCTTGCATTTGCCACAAGTTACATTGCCACTGCATGGCGAATCAATCATAACGCCGGCTCTTCTGGCTGCTTCTAACAGATTTTCATCATCTCTCGCAATTAAATCAACTGATCGCTTTCCTTTAATTTCAAACCGTACCTTATTCATTTAACAATCTCCCCTTTTCCGCTGTTTCCGACTAAAAGGGCTGATGAACAGCCCTGTCTATTTGTTTATCTATTTTTTATTTCTTCTGATTCTTGATAATTTCCAGTTTGTCAACAATCTCTCGTAAAGCAACCTTTGCTGGTGAATCTTTGGGAAGCTGTACTAATGGTTTCCCATAGGCATCATATTCAAAAACATTTTGATCAAGAGGAACGACGCCAATAAGATCAAGACCTTGTTTTTCAATTTCTTCTGCGGTTCCCGGATTTAAAACACCATCCGGCGCCCGGTTTACAATCAGTTTGATGATTGGCACCTTCAATTTTAGTTCAGCTACCAGTTCTTTGATCCGACCAACGGCCTGAATCCCGCGTCGAGAACAATCACTGACCAGAATCAGCATATCTATTCTTCCCAGGGTTCCCCGGCTTAAATGCTCCATCCCGGCTTCGTTATCAACGATAATGTATTGATAATTCGATGCCAGCATATCTAGCTGTGTTTTAAGGATTCCGTTTACATAACAATAGCAACCGGCTCCCTGACTTCGTCCCATTACCAGTAGATCATAACCGTTTCCTTCGGCAACCGCCTGGTTTAAACGCAATCTTAAAAAATCTGTTTTTGTCACACCAGGAGGCAATGGAACACCATCCATTTCGGCGTGGTTGACTTCTTCTTTGATCTCTCCAATTGAAAGATCCACTTCTTCCCCAAGCACCTCATTAAGATTGGCATTGGCATCGGCATCCACTGCTAAAATTGGACCCAGACCTTCTGCAACGAGATATTCAATCAGCATTCCGGTAAGACTTGTTTTACCAACGCCACCTTTACCTGCAACTGCAATATTAAAAGACATAATGTTTCCTCCATTATCGTTTCCCCGGTCAATTTTCTTTAAACAGTGTATGTTATTATCACTGATTTTTCAACAGGAAAAATTCGTATTTTGTCAACTTGTATATATATGTATCGACAGGCTTATCATAACATAATCATTCTAATTTTACAACAGAACTTTATTTTCTTAAAGGTCGATTTAAGCGCAAATTCATGATATTTTACACTATTTTTGCAAAGGTTTACGAAAAATTGATTCTCCCCGCTTTTTTTCAGTTCTGATCTTATCTTTTTCACTAGAGGCAGAATATTACCCGCTTTAAAAATTTTATCTTTTTTTGATCTCGAATTCTTTCAGGATTGAATTTATTCGCTCAAATCCCCTGAAAACATCGCAAAGAACCATATCCCTATATATCTTGGATATGGTTCTTTAGTTGTAATAATGTCTTTAATTCTAGAAAAATCGTCATCATCGATGCTTTTTTTCTTAAAATAAACGTTTTTTTTGTTTTTTTATCCTCATATCTCTGCTGAATCCCGAGAATTTTCAGATGTTTTCTAAAATCTTGCCATCGGTACTCACTGTTAATACCTGCCATGGGATCATTTTCCCCGAGTTTTGAAGCGCCGTAGTTACAGCTGCGGTAATGCCGCCACAGCAAGGCACTTCCATTCTGACAACCGTCACACTCTTGATGTCATTGCGTTTTAAAATCTCCGTTAATTTTTCAGCATAGTCGACTGCATCCAGCTTGGGACAACCAATCAAGGTAATCTTGTTCTTGATAAACCGATTATGAAAATCAGCATAGGCGTAAGCGGTACAATCAGCTGCGATCAACAAATGCGCGCCGTTAAAATAAGGGGCATTTACGGGGGCAAGTTTAATCTGAACCGGCCATTGTCTTAATTGTGATTCAGGTTCCGAA
>JAQUWM010000119.1 GCA_028692885.1 Acetobacterium sp.
ATGAATTTAATTCTATTTTCGGTCACTACATTTGCGGTTTTAGATTATTTTTACCGTTTTATGCGGTTTGTGAGCACTGATTTGGCTAAAATTGCTAAATTTCTATGCTTTTACTCGAAATCCGGGCTAAAACTCCCAGTCACGCGACTGGGAGTTTTGACGTTGATGGCGAAGAAATTTAGTCAAAGGTGAAGATATCTTGACCAGCGAATAAAAAAGGAATCCGATACTGGCCGCCACCGAGGTATTCGGCGGCGATATAATTCAACCAGGATTTACCGGCATAGCGGCGTTGGATCTGGTTGTCTCCGATTGTTCCAAAATCGAATTCTACCAGCGTATCGCCGGCGTTATAGCCATCATAGGTAAAATCCAGAACCTTGATGGTGCCGCCATTTTCAGTGGTTGAGACAACAAGATAATCACCACTGGCGACACTGAGCGGGGTGGGGATGTATTCCCGATAGGTAGTTTGCGAAACCGATAAAACGGTTCCAGAGTCGGAATTATACCAGATCCCATATAATTTGTTGATAAACTCTTCCTCGCTAAGAACCGATTGGGTCGTGGTTGGGGGACTGGTCAGGCTATAGTGCCCTTCAATTACCGGGCTGGAAAAACCTTTGCTACTTACCGCCATGGCTTTAACCGTGGTTTCGCCAATGGTTAGCGGAATGGCCGCGGTATATTTGGCCGAGTTCTGATTGGGGAGGCTGCCGTCGATGGTATAATAGAGCGCATCGTCAGCATTGCCGGCGATGATTTCCAGATTCTGGGCGCCCTGATAGGTTCCCGGGGCGAGGTTGAAACTGGGCTTTTTAACCAGATAGCTGTCCTTATTGGTGAGATAGCTCTGATCTCCGGTTTCGGTGGCGGCCCGTTCCAGCAAAGCGAGCATCTCGGCCTCAGATTTTCCCGACGCCAGATAGGAACTTATTAATTCATCATAGAGTTTTTTCAATTCGGTCTGATCGGTGGTTTTCTCGATTTTTTCTTCACTAGTCAGATTTGAAACGACAAATTGATTATAAAGAAAAAAAGTGAGACCGGCCAGAATCAGTACCGCCCCGACAATGGCCAGGATGATGATCAGCGTTTTTTTGCTTTTCTTCGGCGGTGGAATGTTTGGTGGGGGCGTCGCGCTGGAATCAATGTCTGAATCAACATCGGTCCGTTCCAGTTCAGACCAATTTAACTCGGGGTTAACCGCAGTGTCTTCATGGTTATCTGATTGGTGTTCGTGATCGGTCATTTTAAACCCTCCTTGTCCGGGTTGGAATCAAAGCGCAAAAGATGTGTTGCGAAAATTTGGCAATGGCCAGTTATTGACAATGGAAAGATACGAAGGTCTATATTAAATCTATACCCATAAATTTGATTATGTGACAAAGGAGTGAGATAAAAAATACCGGTAATTACAGATGGATTTTGAAATTCGGCTGATTTGATTTATAATGGTGCATATGTGGCAACGCAGCGAGCGTGCTCGCTTGCCCTGCGATCAGAAAAAGACAGGATGGTGTAGATGTATAAAATACTAATTATCGAAGACGATCAGATTATTGCCAAGGCACTGAAAAATCATTTGGATAAATGGGAACTGGAAACCCAAATAGTTGCGGATTTCCAACATATTCTGGATCAGTTTGTGGCCTATGATCCCCAGCTGGTGCTTTTGGATATTTCGCTGCCATTTTTTAATGGCTATCATTGGTGCAGTGAAATCCGCAGGATTTCCAAGGTGCCGATTATTTTTATCTCCTCCACCAGCGACAATATGAATATTGTTATGGCTATGAACATGGGTGGGGATGATTTTATTGCCAAGCCCTTCGATTTAACGGTAATGGTGGCAAAAATCCAAGCCCTGCTGCGGCGAACCTACTCCTTTCAAGGACAAGCCAGTCTCCTGGAACATCAGGGCGCGATTCTGAATCTCAGCGATGCCAGCCTTAGCTATGCGGATCAAAAAGTGGATTTGAGTAAAAATGAGTTTAAGACCCTGCAGATTTTGCTGGAAAACAAGGGCAAGGTGGTATCCCGGGATGTGATCATGAAACGGCTCTGGGACAGCGATTGTTTTGTCGATGACAATACCTTGACGGTCAATATTGCCAGGTTGCGAAAAAAACTGGATGAGGCCGGACTGGCAGATTTTATTGCCACCAAAAAGGGCATTGGTTATTTAATTGGAGATTAAGCGAGGTTTAAAATGAAAACAGCTTATCTATGGGGAGCCTACCTGAAAAGTCGGATTAAGGTTATCGCAGCCTTTGTTTTGTTTATGCTGGTGTTTGCGCTGGTCTATGCTCTCTATCATCTGCCGCTGGAACCGATTGTATATAGCGCTGAACTGGTGACCGCGCTGGCAGTAATTTTTGCCGGCTGGGATTTTTGGCATTTTTATCAGAAACATCAGCGTTTGACAGCCGCGATCAATGCCGTAACGGCCGGGATGGGGGAATTGCCCAAGCCCCGGGATTTGCTGGAAAGTGACTATCAAACCCTGATCAAGGTGCTGGCCGAGAACCGGGCCGAGCTGATCTCCCAGTTTGATAACCGCCAAACCGATATGATTGACTACTACACCTTATGGGCGCATCAAATAAAAACCCCGATCTCCGCCATGGGGCTGCTGCTGCAGACCGAAGAAAGTGACCGGGAGCGCACCCGCGCCTATGGGCAGGAGCTTTTTAAGATCGAACAATACGTGGAGATGGTACTCCAGTATTTACGGCTGGAAAGTATGTCCTCCGATTTGATTTTAGTTGAATACGATCTGGCGGACATTGTCCGACAGGCCGTGAAAAAATATGGCATTATTTTTATCAATAAAAAAATATCGCTGGAGTTGGCAGAACTGAATTGTCGGGTTCTAACCGACGAAAAATGGCTGGTCTTTGTGCTGGAACAGGTTATTTCCAATGCCCTGAAGTACACCAATCAGGGGAAAATTTCCATTTATCTGGATCAGTGGTCAGAAAAAACCCTGATCATTGAAGACACTGGCGTCGGCATCCGAGCAGAAGACATTGCCCGGATTTTTGACCGGGGCTTTACCGGCTATAACGGCAGAATGGATAAAAAATCCACCGGCATTGGTCTTTATCTGTGTCAGCAGGTGCTTGATAAACTTTCCCACACCATCACCGTAACCTCCCAGGTGGGCCAGGGTACCCGGGTCAGCATTGATCTGGCGACCCGAGGGTTTGAAGCGTTATAAAGCAAGCTTACAAAAGTGTAAGATTAGCAGCCGAAATGTAAGGCAAAGCGATGGCCGGCACTTCTCTTTTTCGCTATACTTTGGTTATCGATAAAATAAAATTTCAGATCAGGGAGAAAAATAATGCGATTACTCGAAGTAAAGAATCTAAAGAAAATTTATACCACCCGGTTTGGCGGGAATCAGGTCCAAGCGCTGTCCAATGTCAACTTTTCGGTGGAGCAGGGCGAATATGTGGCCATCATGGGAGAATCCGGTTCGGGAAAAACAACCCTGCTCAATATTCTAGCCTCCCTGGATAAACCCACCAGCGGCGAAGTGTTTCTGGATGGCAAGAACATCGTCACCATCAAAGACAGTGAGATCTCAGCCTTCCGCCGCGATAATCTGGGCTTTGTTTTCCAGGATTTTAATCTGCTCGATACCTTTTCGATCCAGGACAATATCTTTTTGCCGCTGGTGCTGGCTCAGAAAGATTATCAGGAAATGAACAGCCGACTCCAGCCGTTGGCCAAACGATTAAATATCGAAGATATTCTGGGGAAATTTCCCTATGAGGTTTCCGGAGGACAAAAACAGCGGGCCGCCGTGGCCCGAGCTTTGATTACCCAGCCCCAGCTGGTGCTGGCTGATGAGCCCACCGGGGCCCTGGATTCCAAGGCCGCTATGAATCTGCTCAAGATTTTCTCGACCATCAACGAACTTGGTCAGACGATTCTGATGGTTACCCATTCGGTGGCCGCAGCCAGCCATGCCAACCGGGTCTTGTTTATAAAAGATGGTGAAATCTACAATCAGATTTATCGGGGTTCAATGAGCAACGACGATATGTATCAGAAAATCTCTTATACATTGTCGGTGTTGGCGGCCGGAGGTGAGGAACTTGAATAAGTTTTTTTATCCCAAGCTGGCACTGGTCAACCTCAAGAAAAACGGGAACACCTATATCCCCTATATCCTGACCTGTATCGGGTCGATCATTGCTTTTTACACGATGGTTTCGATCCACAGCAACAAGGGGCTGGATCAAATGCCGGGATCGATAAATTTGAAAACCATTCTTTTTCTGGGTATCATCGTGATTGGTATTTTTGCGGTCATCTTTCTTTTCTATACCAATAGTTTTCTAATCAAGCGACGTAAAAAGGAACTGGGTTTATACAGCATCCTGGGTCTGGAAAAGAAGCATATCGCCTGGGTGCTATTCTATGAAACGGTCTTTGTGACGGTCATCAGCCTGACGTTGGGACTGATCGGCGGGGTCCTAATTGGAAAACTGCTGTTCCTGCTGCTGCTGAATATTGTTCATTTCAAGAGTCCCTTAAGCTTTCATATTGATTATTGGGGGCTGTTAATCACCGCCGGGGTTTTTCTGGCCATCTTTGGCTTGACCTTGCTGACGAATTTTTTACAGGTGAAACTATCAAATCCCATCGACCTCTTAAAAGGCGGGCAACATGGCGAGAAGGAACCAAAGTCTTCCTGGATCGTCACCCTGATCGGGATTATTTCCCTGGGCATTGGTTACGGAATTGCCCTTTCGGTGGAAACCCCGCTTGCGGCGTTGCTGCTTTTCTTTGTAGCGGTGGTGTTTGTCATCATCGGCACCTATGCGTTATTTATCTCCGGGAGTATTACCCTGCTGAAACAACTGAAAAAAAATAAGAAGTTTTATTATCAGTCCCGCAATTTCATTTCGGTGTCGGGAATGATTTATCGGATGAAACAAAACGCCGTGGGTCTGGCCAACATCTGTATTTTGAGCACCATGGTCCTGGTTACTCTGTCCACCACGGTGTCACTATATATTGGTCAGGAAGGGATGCGCCGGGATTTTTATCCTTTTGATGTGAGTATTATCGGCGAAGCAGCCAACACCGATTTTGCTGAAGTTAAAGCGCTGGTTGAATCAGAAAAAGATAAATTAAAGGTGAGGAGTAATAATGAAATTTCTTTTGATCTGGCTCATTTTCGAGCTTTTCAGGAAAGCAATCATTTTCTGAAGGATATGGTTGCGGACGAAAGCACCGACGCCATGTATTACGAAAGGATCTCGAACATAACCCTGATTCCGCTGGACGACTATAACCGTTTAGCCGGTGGTAATAAAAGCCTGGCCGTGAATGAAATGCTGATTTTTTCGGTGGGTGACAATTATGGCGAACCAACCATAGTTTTTGGCGATGAGCACTATCTGATTACCGAGCAGCTTGAAGCCATTCCGATGGACTTTAAAAAGACCCAGGATATGGGCCATACCTACTACCTGATTGTTAAAGATGATGCGGTCATGGAGGCCATTTATCAGAACATGAAAAATGACGATGATCCCCAGACCACACTCCATGCCCTGATGTTTAATCTTGAAGGCGATGAGGATATCCTGAACACCTTTTCCGCCAATCTGCGGGCAGCGGTGACTCAGAGCAATCCGGATATTAATATCCAGAACCTTTACGAAGCATTGACGGAACTTTATTTCTTCTTTGGTGGCTTCCTGTTTCTGGGGGTATTTTTGGGATCGTTGTTTATGATGGCCACGGTGTTGATTATTTATTTCAAGCAGATTTCCGAAGGCTATGAAGACAGCGAACGGTTTGAGATCATGCAGAAGGTGGGAATGGATAAAACCGAGGTAAAAAAAACCATCAGTAAGCAGATTCTAATGGTATTCTTCCTGCCCCTGGCCGGCGCCATCGTTCACGTCGCCTTTGCTTTCCCGGTCATCACCAAAATGCTGGCCGCCTTCCGGCTGACCAACATACCGCTGATTTTTTTATGCACACTGGTCGGCGTCGTCGTATATGCCTTGGTTTATACCGGTGTCTATCTGCTCACCGCCAGATCCTACTATAAGATGATTCATTAAGAACAACTGCGGCAACTAAAAAATC
>JAQUWM010000120.1 GCA_028692885.1 Acetobacterium sp.
GTCGTTTACATAAATCTCACTGTTTATCTTATTAAATTCTTCCGCAAATTTTTGTGCGAAAATATCCATCTTTTTCGTGTAATAGTCAATCCCCTTAGCATCATTCTCTTTTGCCGCAATATCTGCAAAGCTTCCCTTACCATTGAGGATGTCCAGATAACCTTTAAGCGAACCATCATTGATTAGCTTATTCACATCTGTTTGTTTTTCCCCTTTGGTATCGACAATTGCAAGCTTCACATTCAAGAGGGGGTCTGTGGTGTCCATACTCATTTCCGCATATTTATCATTATCAATAATGGTAATTGCTTCTCCACCGGCAGGGTTATCAATGGTGATCCGATAATGGGCAATGGAAAGGTTCTCAGAAATTCGATCGGCTGGCGACATACTCACCTTAATATTGGCCAGTCCCGAAAGCTTATCAATTAGCAGGTTGCGGTGGTCATATAATTCGTTGGGCGTATTGCCATAAATTTCTTCTGTTTGAATTTGCTCATTTAATGCCGCAATATTTTTAACAAAGGTATTAAACTCACTTTTTACCGTAACATCTAAATTTTCGGTTTGCTCCACCCGGACTTCTTCCAGCTGGTTGGCATACATGTTGATCATCTGGGTTACCTTCTCAGCTGCCGATCGGGCAACCTGGGCAATATCCGAGCTGGTTGGTGATTGCGTCAGACTATGCAGGTCGTTAACAAAGCTGGACAATTCGCCCTGCAGAGCCTCAGTCGATGCTTCATCAAAGATGTCTTCCAGGTTTGACAATCCCTTTACCATGGTTTCGTAGCGCGTTGTTTCGGCATTCTGGTTTCGATACCGGGCGTCAATGTAAGGGTCTCGCAACTGAGTTGTTCCTTTTGCTTTGACCCCGATTCCGGTTGATACCACCGGAGTGGCATATTTTTGCACCCTCCCGCTGGTGGTCATCGAAACGGTATCCACCCGCTGTCTGGTATAGCCTTCAGTATTGATATTAGAAATATTATTACCGACAATATTGATACTCGCCTGGCTGGCCTCCATGGCCCGGCTGGCGACGTTATATGCTAAAAATGTTGAAGCCATTGTTTTCTCCTTTTACTCTAAACCCCTGTTAATTAAATTTCTATACAAATTTAAATTGAGCAGCGTACAGGTGCGGGCGATCACGGATCGCCCCTACGTTAAACTAAATGCTTTTCTCGAAAGCTCGAGGAATCTTGACATCTCCCTCTTTTTTACCGTCTTCGCCATAGGTCGTTTTATCCTGTTTGGCTTTATATTGGGCCATTTTTTTGTTGACCAGATGTAATTTTGTTTGCAGCAGGGTCTGGCATTTATTTTTATAAAATTCAATTTCGGTGGCGACTTCTTTAAATTCAGCCAGCAGTTTTTCAAAGCGGTCTCGCTCATTTTCAGGTAACTGACTAATCACTTCGCTGATATTTTTGCCGCTGACATTCAGTTTTTCCATATAGGCGGCCACGTCCTGATCAAAGTTTTTAATCTGATACAGAAAGATCTGCTGATGATTGAGGTTATCGCTTAATTCATCGATGCTGTTGCTCTGAATCAGCATCAGCTCATCTTTTAGTTTGGGGATGGTATCACGATGAAGCTTAATAACCCCGAAAAGATAGTTGTAAAAACTATCTAAGGTTTGTTTATATTCGATTGTTTCAAGCATATTAAGCCTCCTCGAGATTTTTAGATTTTATTCTTATTTTAGGTTTATCTTCATTCTTATCTGGATAAATTGAATTAAACTGTTATAAACTGGCAATTGCGCCGGGTCCGGGCGATCACGGATCGCCCCTACGTTGCATTACTTAACTTATATCGTCTTACTTTAGGAGCGCATCAACCAAGGCCTCGGTGGGCACGTGGTAGGTTCCGTTTTTTACGGCTTCTTTTAATTCGCTTAAACGGCTTGATTCTTTGACGGTGACGTCATAAAGAATCGCTGATTTGGCGGTGGCGACGCGGCTGTCTTCAAAGGTTGCGCTGCGGCTGTTGGAGATACTGCTGCTGTCTTGTTTATTTTTGCCGATGTCTTTTTTCTGTGAATCCAGACGACGGCTGGATTCTGCTGATATATCCTGGCCGATCTTGGCTTGGACGGCGGGATTATTGCCTGATAAAATTTTCATGACTAAACCTCCTTCTCTATTATATAATACGTATATTTATTTTTGCTGATTAATCTTTGGACAATTTTATCTCTTGATATACATATCGTCATTATATAAGAATACTTTAGAAAAAGATAGAAAATAATTGGCACTGAAGTGAAAAATCCAGGCATCATTTTCGGTGGATGATGTCTGGATTATGGGGAGATGCGGGCGATCACGGATCGCCCCTACGGGATGATTTGTCAGGTTTCCCTAAATTATTGTTGCGTTGTTTGTTTTTGTTTGTAGGGCCAAACTGAGTTCAGACCGTTTTAGGCAATAAACTTATTTTGATAAGAACCGGATGATTTCATCGGCGATGCGATCCAGGGACAATTGTTTGTCGACGGCACCGATATTGTAGGCAACCATGGGCATGCCGTAGACAATCGAGGATTTTTCATCCTGGCCGATGGTATAGGCGCCGGTTTTTTTCATCTTCAACAGGCCATTGGCGCCATCTCGCCCCATCCCGGTGAGGATGACGCCGACGGATTGCCGGCCGGCCATTTCGGCCACGGAGTCGAAAAGAACATCAACCGAGGGACAATGACCGCTGACTTTTTCTTCCTGGGTGCATCTGACTATGTAGCCGGTGCCCCGTTTGGCCAGCCGCATCTGGTAATTGCCCGGAGCGATTAAAACCCGGCCGGGTCTTAGGGCATCGCCGTCCTCGGCTTCTTTGACTTCCAGCTCGCAGGTATTATTTAGACGTTCGGCATAGAGCTTGGTAAACACTGGCGGCATATGCTGGACAATGACAATCGGCGGCATATCGCGGGGCAAACCGCAAATGACGGTATGGATGGCATCGGTTCCGCCGGTTGAGGCCCCGATGGCAATGATCTTACTGGTCGTATCGATGCCCCGACTGGTAACGGGATGGCTGGGAGTATAATCACTTTTGCGGTTGCCAACCTTCGCGGTGGAGGCAATCTTAATCTTAATAATCAGTTCATTAACAAAGGAGGCCATCCCACCCGGCCTGGTGACATTGGGTTTGGTAACAAATTCGACCGCACCAGCATCCAGAGCATCCAGAACATTCTTAGAAACCGAACTGACCACAATCACCGGCAAGGGGTATTGGGGCATCAGTTTTTTTAAAAATTCAATCCCATTCATCTTGGGCATTTCAACGTCCAGCGTTACTACGTCAGGCTTCAATTTGATGATCAAATCTCTGGCCATATAGGGGTCAGTTGCTGTTCCGACGACTTCGATATCCGGATCTTTCGCTATTTCCCTCGATAGAGACTCACGAAAGACCAGGGAATCGTCTACGATCAGCACCTTAATTCTTTGCTTAAGTCTCATCACGGATCCTCCAACTATTTTTCTTCAAGTAATTCTTCAAGCACTTCGATTTCTTCATTTTTTAACAAGCGTTCGCAGTCCAACAATAATTGAACCTTACCGCCAGCCTTACCAATCCCTTTCATAAAGCGATTTTCAAAGCCGGTTTTATTTGATGGTGGTGGTGCGATTTCCTCGTCATCGATGGTTAACACTTCTTCGACGTTATCGACAATCAGTCCCACCGAGACAGCTTCAATATCGATGACGACAATACAGGTACGGTCATTATAATCGACTGGTTCTTTGCCAAACTGCAGTCTGACATCCAGAACGGGAATAATTTTCCCACGCAGATTAATGATCCCTTTGATGTAGGTTGGTACTTCCGGGACTTTGGTAATCGACTGCATGCCGATAATTTCGGTTACATATTTTATCTCAATGCCAAATACTTCATCCTCTAGTGAAAAGGTTAGAAATCTACCATGCTGGGTATCTTCTTCCAGATTATAATTATCTACAACATTCTCTGCCATTATAATTCTCCTCTTTAAATAATTTTTTAAAGTTCTCGCTGTTACCATTATACTTGAAACGTTTAAAAAGGTACACCCTAATTTGTCCATCTGATCGACAAAATTCTTGTTCTTTTTTTACCCTGATAAATGATCTTTAAACCTTTTTAAAATTTAATCCAAAAAAAGCTGGGCATACATGCTCAGCAATGGAGAGATGGTTATGGTTAATTGTCAATGCGCCATTCTCCCAATCCAAGACTTTGATTAGAACTCTTCAATCCGCCGATTAAGGGACTGAATCTTCATGATCCCGGTAGCCAGATCAAAATATTGAGTTCGTCCAAAATTGAGCCCGGTATCTTCGGCCAGAATAGGAATGCGCAGCTGGCTTAACACCTGTTTGACACAGATAATATTGCGTTCACCGATTGCTCCCAGTTTACTACCCGGCTGAACCTCAAACATCTGAGCGCCGCCAGCAATTTTTGCCACGATCCGGTTATTGCCACAGCCGGCTCGTTTCATTTCATCGACTAAATCAACGAGGGCGGTATCGGCAAATTTTTTTCGGTTAAAATCCTTGCTGGAAAAATTAGTGCTGTCCGGCAGCATAATATGCGACAATCCGCCCACCTTTGAAACCTTGTCGTATAAGCATACTCCCACGCAGGAACCCAAAGCATAGGTAACTAATACCTCGGGGCCCTTGGCTAATTTATAATCTGATATTCCAATTACAATTGATTGACTCATATTTCCAGCCCTAGTTTTTGCATAATTACTTTTAAGGTATTAATTTCGGCAAACATGATCATATTACTCTTTAAGTCGTTGGTTTCGCCAAGGAAATTTTCTTCAATAAACATCAATTTGTCACCGATTGCGCCAAACTCAATAATTGGCACACTCATCAGGGCGCCAACCATATCAATGGCCACATAAGGAACTGAGACTTCGATGGTCAGTCCGGTTAAAGCCGAAATCGCATTGACATAGGAGGATGCGAGGATATTACCGATTTCTTTGATTCCGGAGATCTTCATTTCGCTCAGTTCTTCGTCACTTTCGTCTTCGCCCACCAGGATATCCATAATACCTTTGGCATCTTCGACATTGAGCAAAAACATAATCATGCCATGGGCGTCACCACTGAAATTCACCAGTACCGCTACCGTTAAGGATTCGGCCCCGCCGAGATTTTCAACCGCTTCATCAAAGCCGGTGATTCGCACACTGGGCACACTCATATCGACTTTTTCGTCCAATATCGTCGCTAGGGCAGTGGCCGCATTTCCGGCACCGATATTGCCGATTTCGCGAAGCATATCAATTTGTATTTCATTCAGTTCATCATAATTCTCGAACAAATTTTTTTACCTCTTTCTAATCAATTTATTTCTACATTTATCACATCATACCGTTGACAATATCATCATGATCCCAATAGATTCGGCAATGCTCCAAGCTGTCAAATTCAAATGAAAAGAGCATATCACCAAAATAGATGCGGGTTCCCTGGTAGAGTTTTCGTTTTGCTGAAACGGAACCGTAATAGCACATACTGCCTTTATTCTCGACATATGCAATGGCATTATCCAGCTCTTCTATTTCTTTTTTAAGGATCAACAACTGTCTGTCAATTTGTTTTTTCAAGGTTGCGATTTGTTCCATCTCTGGACTTTTGTGATTACGGTTTAAGATATCTTTTTTTTCCTGAGCCAGCAATAATCCATTGATCTGAGCTTCTTTGGCATTATTTTCTTCGAGTTGTTGCTGAATTTCTGCTTTTTTTATATTCAGTCTTTCAAGTTCCTCGCGATCAATACCTTTTTCGCCAAGGATGCGAATAATAGTCGGATATTCTCGTTCATTACCAATGTCTCTAGCAATCAGTTCGCCCTGGAGTTTGATTTCGCCGCCGATAATCAGTTCCTTGAATCCAGAAAGGTAAATATTGCCATGGCAGGTTATTTTTCCATCAATGATGTAATCAACGGTAATATCGCCCTCAACATGTAAGATTGCATTTTCAATATAATTGCAACGGAGATCTTTTCCAACAATCACATCGCCGGCGCTTCCGCCGTAAATGCCTTTCGCGATGACCACATTTCCGGCTACTTCAATTTTTGCATCTTC
>JAQUWM010000028.1 GCA_028692885.1 Acetobacterium sp.
ACCCTCACACATTATTGTTTATTTTGTAATGTTCTTCTGGAATCTCAATGTTTTCTGGATTTTCTACATTACCTTACATATTATACACTATCTTGTAATATTATGACTTGATCAACACGCCCTAATCAACTATATCTTTTTATGCCCCTGTTGTCAATGCTTTTTAAGTAACGTTCCTGTAAATTAAACCCTTGCTAAGGTTGTCCTAATGACTCGTTATTTCAACGAAAACAAAGACACTTTTTGTTCTGTATCTTTCAATAAAGATCTGTCTCTGACAGATCTTTATTGTCTTTATTAACGATACGATTATCTAAAAAACATTGTGTCTTTTTCGATAAATCACAACCCCGATAATGCCCAAAACAATGATAATGGCACCGATAATTCCGGCCACTCCGGCAATCAGCCAGGGGTTATTGGCATTTGGTTGGACTATGTTTACCCGTACTGTTGCCACCGCACTTTTAAAATAATTGTTGCCTTTGTATTTGACAACAACTTCCTGCTCACCGATTGCTCTTGTATAATCAAGCTCGATATCGTCCCGATTGAATTTAATTTCATTGTTGTTGTCATCCACTACCGCAACGCAGAGATCCTGATAAACGGCCTCATCGAGATTTGTTGTATTGTCATCATAGTCAACACTGGGCGGATTTTGCGAAATGATCAGCGCACTGTCGTCCTTGCTGGTAATGGTGACTGTTTGGGTAGCCGTGCTACTGTTAAACTGATCGGTTCCCTTATATTTCACCGTCACCGGCTGATCGCCCGGTTCACGGTTATAGCTGAGTTCGATATCGGTGGTTGTGAAATTGATGGCTTTACTTTTACTGTCAACCACCTGAATACCTAATGCCTGATATACTGCGGCATCCAATTTTCCTGAATCAGTGGTATAGGCCACTACAACGGGCGGCTTTGCCAGATTGACGGATGTGTTTTCTTTCGTTGGCGCCGGCGGATCGACCTTCCCGGTGATTTCGATATTTCCGGTGGATGTGCTTGGCGAAAACTGGTCATTACCCTTATATTTTACGGTGACATCCTGTTTTCCCGGGGCGCGATTGTAGCTCATATCAATGTCGGCTGCGGTAAAACTGATTTTGTTGTTGCCCGCATCGACGATGGCAATACTCAATGCCTGATAAACGGCTAAGTCAAGTTTTGCCGAATCACTGGTATAAGCCACGGCTGCGGGTTTAGCCGCAATCGATACCTTGGTATCCTGCTTTCCGGTTATCTGAACCGAGGCATTTATCTGGCTTGGGTTGTATTGGGAATTGCCCTTATAAGCGACAACAACATTTTGAGTTCCCACGGCATGATTATAGGTTAGGGTAATATCACTAGGGGCAAAATTAACCTTATTGGAATCACCATCCACCACTTGAATAACCAGATCATCATAAACCGCTTTATCCAGTGTTGCCGTATCAGCAGAATATCCTACCGATGGGGGATTGGCTTTTAGCACCAGTCGGGTATCTTTTTTGGGAACATCATTAATGATAATCGTTCCGGTCGCAGTACTGATTTCATACTGATCATTCCCCTTAAAGCTAACAATTATTTTTTGTGTTCCAACCTGCCGATTATAGTCGAGGGTAATGTCGTCTGTGGTAAAGTCGATTTTATTATAGTCGCTATCCACGACGACGATGTTCATGGCTTTATACACTGCCTTATCCAGCTCGTCGGCCGACGCATTAAAGATCACCGATGATGGCGAACTGGCAATGGATACTGTCGTTGCCATTTTGCCATCAACTTCCGCCCATATACCCATCGGCAACATCAATAAAATCAACGCTACCATCAATCCTGTTTGCCACAACCGTCCACTTAATTTTCCACTATTCATTTTCTTTTCCTTTCCAACTGGTACATAATTCGTTCGCTATGATTATTATCATACTTACCGCCTATTTTACCATATAATCACTGTAAACGTTTCTTTTTTTTGTGTTAAACTTATTTTCAAATCGTTTCCATCTCATTCACGGCACTAAAAAAGATCTGTCTATATTGACAGATCTTTTTTCTTTAACCCTTATTTTTAACTAATCCATTTTTGTTAATCGATTCTTCCCAAAGAAAATAGCTCCGGCAATCAGCAAAAGAAATAGTAGAGCAATACCCATATAGGGCACCGGCGATTCCTCTTCCTTGAGATCGCCTCCATTTCCGCCATTACTATAATCATTTCCACTATAGGTAGCCACGGCATCTTCTTTTTTGATAATTTCAAATTTATCGCCGCTATCAGCCAAAATAATACGATAATTAGAATTATTCAAGCTCCCTAAAAAAATGTCATAAAGGCCAACGGTTTCCCCTGCTTCGCGTTCTAATGATCCAAACATCACATCGTCAACATACAGCCCTTTATTGAAACCATCCCCAGAATCATCCTGCCAGACCGTGTAGGTTAATACCGGGTCTGCTTCGCCCTGAATCTTTGAAACATAGGCCGGGATAACTGTTACTGTGGCCGGAGTAATATTGTATTTTTTCTTTGAAACAATCGTTTGATTATTAATTGTATAGTTTTCGGTATTTGTCCCATTGCTTCCATACAAATAGAATCCACCTGTCGCCCAGACATAATAATTTCCGACATCTTTTTGTTGCGTATCGATTTCTCCGTAATAGGGATAAAAATTCTCCGCTCCAAAAGCACCTAATTCCTCACCCTGAATCAGATCCGTTTTATTAACGGATAGTTGGTAATCATAGAGGTTTGGCGTTCCGTCGTAAACTTTGTCCTGACCGCTAAGAAGGACTTCCACCGGTTTGGGCAGGATACTCGCACCCAGTGATATGTTGATACTCATTAATGGTTTAAGCTCTTTTTTTTCATCAACTTTTTCATCGACAATAAGATAGTTTTTTCCCTTGTCACCGGAAACCGTTATTTCTTTGAGGATCACCAGATTAGAATTTACCGGTTTTACATCTTTAAACAAAAAATTGGCAGCTTTATAGTTAAATGTAACTTCATTTATATCTGCATCAACAACACCGCCGTTCGCCAATCCCGTTAAAGCATTTTCAGGCACACTGGTATTACCATCATAAATTTTAACAATTGGCTTTTCGGTAAAAAACTCTGATGTCTTTAATTCAATGGGCTTTATTTTAATTTCTTTTTTATCCTCAATGCTCTGATAGGCTTCGTCACCCCGATAGGCTGCAAACACCATATAAATTCCTGCCTGTGAAGGTGGAATCTTTGATAATGGATAGGTTTCTCCATTTGTCTGAATCCCTTTATAGGTGATCTCAATCAGTTCCGGATTAAGATCCGGTTCATCAGCAACTGGATTTACCACTGCCAAAACCTGAGGTTCTCCATTATAAACGGAATCGGAAGAGAAGCCAATAACTGGGATCAGTGATCCCGGTTCAGCTAAGTTTTCTGCCTGAACACCTCTTGGAAGGCATGCCACATTCAAAATGATCGTCAAGACGAGGCACAAAAACAGCCCGATACTTTTGGTCTTTCTCATTGGTTACTTCCTTTTAATATGAATTGTCACGATATTTTGTTATCCGCTTGTTCAATTATACCGATTTATCCCACCGTGTACAATGAAACCCGACCATTGTTCGTTTAGAATTTACTTTGTTATTATTTCTTTACAATTATTACATAAAAAGGATATATAAAAACCCACCTCATCGGGTGGGTTTTTAGGGTGACGATTATCTATATGATCTCCAGTTCATCAACTTCACTGTTTTTGGGTTTTTTCAAAATACCGAGCATCAGCATGCTTGCCACCGAACCGGCCGCTAAGGCAATCACATAGCCGAAGGGACTTCCTACCAGCGGGAATACGAAAATCCCACCGTGTGGAGCCAGCAATGTACAACCGAAAAACATCGATAATCCGCCGGCCAGGGCTGAACCGACGATACAGGAAGGAATAACCCGAAGCGGATCTTCTGACGCAAAGGGGATCGCCCCCTCAGTAATAAAGGAAAGACCCATGACATAATTGGCAATACCGGCTTCCCGTTCTTTTTTGCTGAAGCGACTTTTAAAGATGGTGGTAGCCAGAGCAATTCCCAATGGCGGAACCATCCCGCCGACCATTACCGCTGCCATAATATCATATTGACCAGTGGCTAACGATGCCAGGCCAAATGTATACGATGCCTTGTTGACTGGCCCGCCCATATCCACCGCCATCATGCCGCCAAGGACAATCCCAAGAAAGACCTTACTGGATGTCCCCATGCTGTTCAGACCGGCACTTAATGCTGCATTGAGTGCCGCAACGGGCGGATTAATGACAAAGACCATCAAGGCACCAATCAACAGAATACCGAAGAAGGGGTAAATCAATATCGGTTTGATTCCCTCCAGACTGGCCGGCAGTTTAGCAAAGACTTTTTTTAGACCCACTACCAGATAACCGGCAGCAAAACCAGCAAATAATGCGCCGAGAAAACCTGCGCCACCGGTGTTAGCCAGCATCCCGCCAACAAAACCAACTGCCAGCGCTGGTCGATCCCCGATACTCATCGCAATATAGCCAGCCAATACCGGCAACATAAATGCAAAGGCCGTATCACCAACCTGCTTCAAAAAGGCAGCAAAGGGAGTATTGCTTCCAAAACTTGCCGGATCAATACTATAGTCATCGAACAAAAACGCGAGGGCAATCAAAATCCCGCCACCGATGACAAAGGGCAGCATATGGGAGATCCCGTTCATCAGATCTTTGTAAATCTTACGACCGACACTTTCTTTTTCTCCTGAGCCAGCCATTTCTTCACCAGTCTGGACACCCCCAGAATAGACCGGCACCTTTCCTGTCAGGGCTTCTTCAATCAGTTCCTGAGGTTTGTGAATTCCCCGGGCCACGTTGGTTTGAATAACGGGTTTCCCATTAAAACGACCCATTTCCACATTGGTATCGGCGGCAATAATAATGCAATCGGCCGCTTTGATTTCTGCTGCGGTCAACTGATTCTTGACCCCACCAGATCCGTTCGTTTCCACCTTCATGGTAATGCCCATTTGTTTGGCCTTATTTTCCAGGCTTTCAGCGGCCATATAGGTATGCGCAATTCCTGTCGGACAGGCAGTGACAGCCAAGAGCTGATAGTTTCTTTGATTATCCTGGTTTTCGAATTTTTCCGCTGCACCGTATTTTTCCCGTTCCTTTTCATCAATCAGTTTTAAGAATGTTCGAACATCCGTTGATGCGATAAGTTTAGCCCGAAATTCTTCATCCATCAGAATCGTGGACAGCCGACTGAGCACTTCCAGGTGAAGATTATTGGCCGCTTCAGGCGCCGCGATCATAAAGAAGAGATAAGCGGGTTCTCCGTCCAATGCCTCAAAGTCAGTACCTTCCTTAATAACCATGGCGGCAAGCCCAGCATCCTTAACCACCGGAGATTTACCATGAGGAATGGCAACACCTTCACCAATGCCGGTGGTTCCTTCTGCTTCCCGGGCCATTACCACTTTTCTGAAGATTTCTTCGTCTGTAATTTTACCGCTTTCGGCCATCAACGTTACTAGCTGCTTAATGGTTTCTTCCTTGGATGCAGGTTTTCCATTAAGATCAATGCCTTTTTCATTTAATAAATCAATAATTCGCATTTTTTTCTTCCCCCTTAGTTTTTATTTCTTTTAATTGTTCAAATAACTTGCTTACTTCTTCCCTGGTAGCCAATGTATCTGAAAACGCTGTTGCGCTACCCGTTACAACCCCCATCTCAAAAGCCTCCTGAAGATCCTGATTTTTAAGATAACCGGCAAGGAACCCAGCCACCATCGAATCACCAGCTCCAACTGAATTTTTAACCACTCCTTTTGGGGGCTTCATTTCATGGATATCTCCGTTTTCATCAACGAGTATAGCACCATCCCCGGCCATCGATACCAGCACATTCCGAGCCCCCATTTCCTGTAATCGTTTAGCATAAAAAATAATATCCTCCCGACCATTCAGAATAACCCCAAACACTTCCCCCAACTCATGGTTGTTTGGTTTAATTAGAAACGGCTGATATTTAACAACCTTGAGCAACAACTCACCGGTAGCATCAACAACAATTTTTACGCCACGATTTTCCAGCAATTTCATAATGTTTTCATAGGTCTCCTCCGGCAATGCCGCCGGAATACTTCCGGCTAAAACCAACACATCTCCTGTTTCAATCGATTCCAGCTTTTTAAATAACAGGCCAAGCTCTTTTTTGCTGATATCAGGCCCCTGTCCATTGATTTCACTTTCTTTACCTGCTTTTATTTTGACATTAATTCTGGAATTTCCCGATTTGAGTTTTACAAAATCAGCGTAACATCCAAAATCTTTGATGCGCCGCTCTATTTCCTTTCCCGTAAAACCACCCACAAAACCCAGAGCAATATTTCGGATATCCATATTTTTAAGAACCATCGATACGTTTATCCCTTTGCCCCCTGGGTAAATATGCTCCCACTCACTGCGGTTAACTTCACCTTCTCGAAATGACGAAAGCCCGACCACATAATCCAAAGACGGATTAAAGGTTACCGTAAAAATCATGTTTCATCCACCTCCCAAATTTTGGTATACTTTTTATAATGGCCATTCTCCAGCTTTGTGGTGATGATCTCACCTTGATCCAAGGTGCCAAAACTCACCGGAGCAGTCAAATTGAATTTAGAGGGGTCAGCCAGAACATAGGCCGTCTTACTGCGACTGAAAGCCTCCCGCTTAACCTGCGCTTCAGTAGGATCTGGAGTACTGAAGCCAGCTTTCACATCAATACCATTGGTGCCAAAAAAGCCTTTTGAAAAATTGTACTTGCGCAGACAATTCAAGGCCTCACTTCCCACTACTGCATCGGTGATGGGTTTGATTTCGCCTCCGATAATAATTGTCCGACACCCCCTTTTAATAAGCTTTGTTGCGATAACCATGCCATTGGTCACATAAACAGCGTCGGTTTCATTGATAAAATCAACCATGGCTTCAGTTGTCGTTCCAGCATCAATGTAGACAAAATCATTTTTTTCGATCAGTCCAGCACTGAATTTCCCAATGGCCTGTTTTTCGTTTCGGTGATGATCTTCTCTGAGATGAACATCAAAATCAGCGGCTGTAAAACTGCCGTTAATCGCTGCGGCTCCGCCATGAACCTTTCGTAATTTTTTATTGTTGTCAAGGGTTGTCAGATCTCTGCGAATGGTGGATTCTGAAATCTCAAGGTTTTCCGACAGTTCCGACACAGTCACCACTCTTTTTTCTTCAATCATTTGAAGGATTTTTGCCAATCGTTCTTCAATAATCATTCACTCACCTCTTTTTCTGAATATTATCACCAAAAACAGTCATTGTCAATCACTATTTTTCATATTCAGTCACTTATAGTCATTTGTGAGCAAGATATGACCCTTTCCTTTCCTTATCTTATTTAATACCCGCTTTTCTTTGATATCACAAAAAAAGATAGAACCGCTTGGGTCCTATCTTATAAAACTTTTTTCACAGCTATTTATTCAGCCAGGGGAAGAATGATGGCGGCTTTAAAAAGATCCCCGTCGATTTCCAGTTTCAGCTCACCTTGCTGGATCGCCATTAAATCCTTGGCAATGGCCAGGCCTAAACCGCTGCCTTCACTGTTTCTGGTTTCATCACCCCGTTTAAATCGTTCCATCAGTTCATCTGGTGAAATATTCAAAGGTTGAGACGAGACATTTTTAAAAACAACCATACCCATTTTATCTTCGTCACATTTCGAAAACTCAATATATACCCGGGATTCTTTTTGCGCATATTTTAGAATATTGAACAGCAGGTTTTCGATGACCCGCCAGATCAGACGGCCGTCGGCGGTGACGACAAAAATATCCTGGGGGTATTGGGTGATAAACTCGAGCTGGGAATTTGCCAGTTCTTCTTCCATCTCGCCCAGGCCCTGGGTCATCAGCATTTCCATATCAACAGCCTGAAACTCCACTTCAATGTTTCCTGATGAAGCTTTGGCTGCTTCAAACAAATCATCGGTCAGCACTTTCAGGCGGTGGGCCTTATTTTCCAGAACATCTAAATATTTTTGCTTTTCCTCGGGATTTAAGTTGCCGTTTTTTAGCAGATCAATGGAGGTGATAATCGAGGTCAGCGGAGTTCTGATATCGTGAGACACATTGGTCAGCAACTCGGTTTTTAACCGCTGACTTTTTACTTCTTCGGATACTGCCAATGAGATGCCATCGCCGATAGCATTAATGCCTTCAGCCAACTCTCCCAGAGCGCCATCAAAGCCCGTCAGTTTGTAATCAACCTCGCCATTTTTTATTCGTTCCAATCCTTCCCGGATGCCATCATATTTTTTAGCCTTTTTGCCACCCAAATAGAGCAGATAAATAATGCAGATAAACGAGCAGATGCCGAGAATCGGCACCTGTACAGACAGCGCCAGAACAACCAACAGAATGGCCCAGAACATAAATCGTTTCACAGTCGGCGATCCCTTCATGACATCATTGTAATAGCCGGTAATTTTCTTGAACTGGTCTTTAATAAATTTCCATGACTGTCTGATCAGTTTCAGAAACAACAACCGTTCCCATAAACTGCCATCTTTCAAAATTCGCACCAGCGACAGTAAAAAGTTCAACCCTAAGGCAGCACCAACGGCCAAGAGCATCAGCATGACTGCTCTGGGAAAATTCTGATCATAGAAAAATACAATCGCCGCAATGATCAGTGTTTCCACACCCAGCAATAATAAAAAGTGGGCATCAATAAAGAATCCATCCATCGGTGAAAGACTAATCCCGATCACATCTTTTTTTTGTCCGGCCGAAATACAAGCAAGCAGAGCGCAAATGGCAGCTAGAATAAAAAACACCACAAAAATACTCATCAACCAGATAAATCCCAACCGTTCGGCCTGATACAACACTTCCCTTTGGGCAATATAGGCATCATCAAAACTAATGACGACCTGAAAATCCGGG
The DNA here is from genome assembly GCA_028692885.1 of Acetobacterium sp. GTDB lineage: Bacteria > Bacillota > Clostridia > Eubacteriales > Eubacteriaceae > Acetobacterium. The sequence goes on from JAQUWM010000028.1 coordinate 8,978, forward strand.
TCAACCGCATAGCCCAATGGTTCAAATTTGTCAATATTAGGCAGACTGGATGAAATCGCCCCTTTACTGTACGTGAAATTCACCCGGCGACCAAGCAGATCATCGAGGACAGCTTCTTTGGGACGGCTATTTTTAACCCCCTTGCTGTCAATAACATAGGATAATCCCTGGGTTTGTTCCAGCTCTTTTTTTTGTCGTTCATACTGAAAGAGCCCCTCATTAATCAGCAGTTTTTTTTGCGCCTCCAGCTCACTTTCATATTGTTGCCAGAAGTTTGGATCATTGAGCATCTCCTTTTCGGTTGAGACCCCCATATCGTCTGGATCGGTAATGCCCAATCCCGCTAATATCTCCCATTTATAGGCCTCCATCACACCGGGATCAATGGCATTGCCAGCACGAATATTTTCATCGCTCTGATAAAAATTGTAAACCCGATCGATACGATCATAGGCAGTCAACACCTTACTCTCCAGCTCGTCACTCTCCAGATAGTTGTTTGAATTTGCCAGATAACCCCAATTGAACCAGTAGGCTTCAAAAAAAGCCCCAAAACTGAGGGTGATAAAGGCAACCGCCAAGAACGAACAGGCAATTTTAAATTTCTGATCAGTCCAGATAGTTTTCAATTTTGTAGCCAATGCCCCACACCACCTTTAAATATTTTGGTTCTTTCGGATTAATTTCAATTTTTTCCCGAATCCGGCGAATATGCACCGCTACGGTATTGTCCGAATTATAGGCCGGTTCTTCCCAGGCGTTCTCATAAATCTGATCAATGGAAAACACCTTGCCTTTCTCCGACATCAAAAAAAGCATGATCTTGTATTCTACTGGCGTTAATTTTACTTCTTCCCCATCCACCGTTAGTCGTTTATAGTCATCTTCCAGGACCAGCCCACCAGTGCGATAAGTGCCCACTTTTTCGGGACATCCGCCGAGAGTATTGTAGCGTCGCAATTGCGACTTAACCCGGGCAATAACCTCCATGGGATTAAAGGGTTTGGTAATATAATCATCGCCACCCATGGTCAAACCCATAATTTTATCATTGTCTTCGGTTTTAGCCGATAAAAAGATGATCGGAATATTTTTTGTCTCCCTTATTTTCATGGTTGCCCGAAGTCCATCCATCTCCGGCATCATCACGTCCATAATGATCAATTGAACCTCTTCTTTTTCTACCAGGTCAATGGCTTCTTTTCCAGTATAAGCTTTTAGAATCGCATATCCTTCGTTTTTTAAATATAGTTCCAGCGCTTCAACAATTTCTTTTTCATCATCGCATATTAAAATACTCATTTTCTAAGCTTCCGCCTTTCTGTTTCATCGTAGTTCAACTTTAACACAAACTTCTGTCAAAACAACGCTGAATTTCCTTAAGAAATTCTTACAACCAAACCCCTTCTCTTATGCCCGCAATCAAAACCGCAAAAAAGGGCAGCATCCCTTGGATTGCTGCCCTTAAAAGTTGTTTAGATTAAAAATTTAATACCTTCCGGTTTGTTTTTGTTTGAGAATTCAAACCCTTGCTGAATGGTGTTTTCGATCATTTCGCCATCCAGATTCATCAGTCTGAATAAATTTCGGATAAAGAAATAAATCATTGCCCGACTGGTAAACTTGATGTTTTTTTCATAGAAATCAATGAACAGCTCTTTTCGGGCACCATATTCTGAACGGGCGATGACTTCCAGATCTGCCTCAATGTAGTTTTTATTAAGAAAATCCAGGCAGGAGCGATTCAGCGTATTGGTAATGTTGGTTCGTCCGTGAGGATTTACATTTTTAACCAGCACCTCATAATACAAAGTTTTGTTACGCTCATCATTTAATATTGCTTCATAATACAACACCAACGAATAACAATACTTGGTATAGAGATTGAGATGCTCAGATACCGACGAAACATAATCATACAACGCCAAAAAGAAAACATTGTAGATGTCGGTGATCATATCGTCTTTCTTTTTATAATAGTAAGTAATCGTCCCCAGCTTGACATCGGCACGATCGGCAATGTCCTGAATACCAGTTTTGTTATAACCATTCTCGTAAAATAATATCTTTGCTGTCGTTATGATATTACTCTTTGTTTGGGTTCCTTTTCTTGACTTTGCCATGGTTTGCCTTTCCTATATCAATCATTTTAATTAGTTACATTTAATTCATACCTTTGATCTTACGAAAAGTTTTGCGGAATGTCAATAGGAAATTTGCGAATTTTTATAATTTGCCCTAAGATGTTAAATTATTTCAGCAATAGCGTTTCTCGATCTAATAGATTTATCTTGGCGACCTTTTCCAGGGTTTCAATCGCTTTCTGCTGAACCTCATCATCAACCCGGATGATGATAATCGCATTATCTGTTTTTTTAGGCAGGAAGGAATAGGCATAGACGATATTGATTTTGGCCTGGGTCAGCGCATCTACCAAAGTGCTTAGTCCGCCGGGATCATCAGAAATCTCTGCGGCTAAAACCGGCGTTACTGTCGTGATGATATCATTTTTCTTAAGCACTTCAATCCCTTTTTCGGTTTCCTGCAAAATCAGACGCACGATTCCAAAGTCGGTGGCATCGGCAATATTCAGGGATCGAATATTGATCTTATTTTCGGCCAGAATTTTCAGAATATGATTCAGTCGGCCTTCATGGTTTTCGATGAAAATGGAAACTTGTCGTATCATTTTTTCTTCTCCTAAATTTTTCTTAAATCCACAACCCGTTGGCTTTTCCCTTCACTTCGGGGCAAGCTTTTGGGTTCGACCAAGGCTACCTTGGCACTGATGCCAATGGTTGACTGGATCCGATCTCTGATCCGTTTTTCGAGGTTCTCCAGATTGCTGATCCGATCCGAGAATAAGGCTTCGCTGAGCTCGACCTTTATTTCCAACGTATCCAAAGAGCCGTCTCGTCTGACTACCAATTGATAATGGGGTTCCACTTCGCCGATTTCCAGCAGCACGCTTTCAATCTGGGTCGGGAAGACGTTAACACCACGGATAATCAGCATATCATCGGTTCGACCCTGGAGTCGGCTGATTCTTAAATGGGTTCGGCCACAGGCACAGGGTTCTGGCTTGATGGTGGTAATATCCCGGGTTCGATAACGCAGAATCGGAATCCCCTCTTTGGTAATGGTGGTGATCACCAATTCGCCCTGTTGACCATATGGTAACACCTTCAATGTCACCGGATCAATAATTTCGGGAATAAAATGATCTTCCCAGACATGAAGGCCATCCTGACATTCACACTCGATGGCAACGCCTGGTCCCATAATTTCCGATAAACCATAAATATCATAGGCTTTAATTTTCAGTTTTTTCTCAATATCTTTGCGGATATTTTCTGACCAGGGTTCGGCTCCAAAAATACCAGCCTGAATCTTTAAACTGGCCGGATCAATGCCGGCCTCCGCCAACACCTCTGCTAAATAAATAGCATAAGATGGGGTACATGTCAATACAGTTGAGCCAAAATCTTGCATAATCATAATCTGCTTGGCCGTATTTCCGCCAGAGATGGGAATAATCGATGCGCCCAGTCGCTCAGCGCCATAATGCACCCCCAAGCCGCCGGTAAACAAGCCATAACCATAAGCATTTTGGATCACCGAGTGAGGACCCGCACCGGCTGCGACCAGACAGCGGGCCATCAATTCCGACCACATCGAAATATCATTCCGGGTATAACCAACAACCGTCGGTTTGCCGGTGGTACCCGATGATGCATGGATTCGGACGATCTGTTCCAGAGGTACTGTGAAAAGGCCATAGGGATAATTATCCCGCAAATCAACCTTGGTAGTAAAGGGCAGCTTCTGAAGGTCTTCCAGTGATTTGACATCCTCCGGTAGCAGGCCTTTTTCCTGAAATTTATTGCGGTAAAAGGGCACATCGTGATAAATTCGATTGACCATTCGCTTTAGTCGTTCCAATTGCAATTCCTGCAATTTTTCTCTTGGCATACATTCGTAGCTCTTATTCCAGTACATTTTTTCCTCCAAAATTTTCTGATTAATTTTAAATCGAATTGTTTTACTTTTTGTTTTTGGTGTGAATTTCAAGACACACTTACTGTTGCATCTTTATGGTTAGGGGTACTTTGACGTTCACCAACAAGCAAACTGATCACTCCATCGCTGTACAAATAAAAAGACCCGTCCTTAATGAAAAGGACGAGTCTGACTCGCGGTACCACCTAATTTGATTATTAACTAATCCACCTTTATCGAACACGATTCATAAGGATCCTGTTCTTACTTTTGCTAACGGTGAGAGACACCGGATTTGCCTAGTAAACCGATAAACAAATTAATTTACTCACGTTTGTTCAGCCAATCAGCTCCTGAGGGAACTTCACTCACGTCATCGTCATTGGTTTCCAGCCTTACCAACTCTCTGTCGACTCCAACGAAAATTACTTTCCTCATTCACAGCTTTTAATTATTTCAATTATTATATTACTAACCGCAAAATAATGTCAAGATTTTTTTAGAGCTGTCTGCTCAAAGACTTCATTTTCGACCAAAGTCATCGACCAGACAACTAATGAATTTGCTGTTTGAAAATAGATATGATAGGATTAGCATGATCAGTTATCATTATTATGTTATTTTAATCTTAACCTAACGATCAATAAGGAGTTACCAATGAACCATGTTCTTATTTCGCTGAATAGCATCTCAAAATGTTTCGGAAAAAAATTAATTCTAAAAGATATTAATCTTGAGATCACGCCCAAAAATGCCATTGCTTTATTGGGACCCAACGGCAGTGGTAAAAGCACCCTGCTGAAAATCATCGCTGGTCTGGCAAAAATTTCTTCCGGCGCTATCGACTATGCGCCGCAGCTTAAAATAGCTTATATCCCCGAAAATTTCCCCAAAATTGAGCTGACCCCAGTAGAATTTATTAAATCCCTGGGTTTGATTGGCGGTCTGACACCGGCAAAAGTCAACACCAGTATGACCGACTTATTTCAGGCCTTTCAGATGGACGACATGGGCAATGTTCCGATCAAGCATCTTTCCAAAGGCACCATCCAGAAGGTGGCGGTTATCCAGGCTCTGCTAACTACCCCAGATATTTTACTGCTGGATGAACCGTTATCCGGCCAGGACATCCAATCCCAACAATTGTTTATCCAGATGGTTCAGGAACTGCATCAACAAGGCGTGGCGACGATTATGTCCTGTCACGAGCGTTTTCTCGTCAATCAACTGGCTCACTCCGCTTACGAAATATCAGACCATCAGTTAATACCCCTGGATTTATCTGGCTTAAAGGAAGCCAACTATGATGTAATGACTTTTGAAGCGCCAGCCGAAGCAACGCTTGATTCCGAGCTGCACCATTTAATTGAAAAAGCCGAATGGGATCATAACCGTTTAAAATTGATTGTTCCCAAAGATCAGAGTGATTTAGTTTTAAAGGAGCTGTTAAAACATCAGTTTAAACTGCGGGCCATGGAAGGAATGGAGCAATGAAAAATCTGTTAGTTTATCACTTTAAAACCCATCTGAAATCTTATAAATTATTGCTGCCCTTTTTAATCTACCTGATTTATTTATTTGCCGCTTACGGCATCATGCCTTTTTCGATTGTTTCGAGCTTTTCCGAATCGGCCGGCGTTCTTTTCTTTATCATGGCCTATGTCGGATTCAGCTACGCTGAACTTGAAAATCCGGTTACCGAACAGTTGGTTTTGCTTAGGGTCAATAACGACACCCTTTATTACCTGAGCCGACTGACCGTACTGCTGATCATTGGCGTTGTTATGAGCCTGCTTGGCCTCCTGTATCCACTAATTTTAAATAGTGTCAACAACGATCACTTATTCACCCGCAGCCTCCAGTTTGATGATGTGGCGATCGGGTTTTTCCTTCATTATTTAATGGCCTTTTTAGGAGCGATGACCGGTTCGTTTTTTCATCCCCGGATTATCAAGAACCGAAAAATGGCCGTGCTGCTGCTGTTCTTTGTTGCTGTTATGGGCATTTCAAAGGGCGCCTTGGCCGACTATTTCCCGCCAACCCGCTTTGTCGCCTGGGTTTTTCCGCCCATTTTTGATATCCTCGCCTCATTTACAGGACAAGAATTTTTTGTTATCCCGGCGATGGCATTACCCGTTACACTGGCTATCGTTTATGGTTTAGTTTTAATGATTGGTCAAATCAAACTTTTAAAACGCGCTAAATTCTAAGCCCTTGCTATGTCGAAACTAGCTCTTGACCAATCTGATCCTGAAAAAAGCCCATCAAAAGATTCACTTTTGATGGGCTTTAGTATTATTGATTCATTTTTTAGACAACACCCAGACCAACATCACCATAAGTTGCCATTTCACGATTCATGTACAAGGCTGCTTCGACAATATTAAAGGCAATCGCGGCACCACTGCCTTCACCTAAACGCATGCCCATATTCAGAAATGGTTTGGCACCGATAAATTCCGAAGCAAAAGCGGCACCCTTTTCGGCTGAAGCATGCGAACAAATCAGGTAACCTTTAGTTTCCGGTTTAATTGCGATCGCAATGGCAGCAGCGGCGGTGGAAATAAAACCATCAATTAAAACCGGGATATGATTGGCGGCTCCAGCTAGCATCGCTCCAGCCATGGCACCAATTTCGAATCCGCCGACCTTTGCCAGAACATCAACAGCATCGGCTTTATCGGGTTGATTAAGGGCTATGGCATCCCGGATCACTTGAGCTTTAACAACCTGCTTATCTTCCGACAGGTTGGCTCCAGCACCAGTCAGTTCACCCGGATCAACCCCGCTGAGAGCAGCAATGATGGCGGCGCTGGCGGTGGTATTGGAGATCCCCACTTCACCAGTCCCTAAAATATTATACCCGTTATTGATGGCCCGTTGAGCTACATCGATACCGGCTTCCAGTGCTTGTACTGCTTCTGCCCGGGTCATCGCCGGACCTTTTCGCATATTCGATGTGGATTTTCTGATTTTCTTGTCAAGAATTTTTGATTTCGGTTCCAGATCGGATTTCATTCCCACATCACAAACAAAAATATCAGCACCTGCCTGCTTGCTCAGTGCAGCCACACCGCTTTTTCCGGCAACGACCATCTGAGCCATCAGATCGGTAACTTCCTGAGGCGCTGCAGCAACGCCTTCTTCAAACACGCCATGGTCAGCGGCAAAAACAAGCATCGCTTTTTTGCTGACGTCTGGGTACATTTCACCGGTAATGCCGGCTAATTGCACGGCAATCTCTTCCAGCGTCCCCAGACTGCCTACTGGTTTGAGCAGAAAATCTACTCGTTCTTTAGCAGTATTCATCATTTCTTCATTAAGCGGTTGGATTTTTTCCACTGTTTCATTTAATATACTCATTCTATACTCCTGTCACTTTGACTGTTTTTTCTCATTATAACATATCTGGAGACTTTGAAAATTCAAATTTCAAAAGTTTTCAAGCGGTAACCGCACTTCAAACCACACGCCATTATCGCGGTTATCCACAGCCACCTTGCCGCCATGGCAGACTATGATGCCTTTGACGATTGCCAAACCCAAACCAGTGCCTTTTTTATCCGATTGAGCCTTGTAAAAGTATTCCCAGATCTGATTGATCTCATTTTGAGGAATCGACTTACCCACATTATAAACAGAAACGATCCACTCTTTTTCCTGGATTTCACAGCCAACCTGAATAATCCCGTCCGCCGGACTGACATGTTTGATGGCATTATTTAAGAGATTGTAAAAAACCTGTTCCATCCGTTTGCGATCCATCGCCAATTTTCTTTCCGGTTCACAGTGATTATTAAAGACGATATTTTTTTCCGGATAGGTATTGACAAACCGCTCGACCACTGAAGCGATGACCTCAACCCCGGAAACAGTTTCTTTTTTAAGCTGATAGGCACCGGATTCGATTTGGGCGAGATCGAGCAGATCACTGGCGATGCCGCTGATTTTATCCGCTTCCTTCTGAATTGTCACAAAATATTCCCGTTCTTCCTCGCGATTCTCAAGGATTCCATCTTCCAGAGCTTCGGCATAGCTTTTGATCACCGCCAAAGGCGTTTGGATTTCATGGGACACCTGGGCCGTAAAACGCTGCCGCATTTTTTCAAAGGTCCGCTCCTTATCCAATTCTTCCTGCAGTTTTAGAATCGCCCCTTCCAGTTCATCCGAAATATGATTCAGGGTTTCCCCCAACTGACCGATCTCATCCTTTCTGGCACCCTGATATTTTTGGGTGAAATTCAGATTTCCCATCTCCCGGGAAAGACGATTTAAAGAAACAATCGGCCTGGAAATGCCCCGGGAAAAAAAGTAAGCAAAAAGCAGCGAACAGGCAAAAACAATTATTAAGAATACCAATAAAAAATTTTCCACAATCTCAACGACTTCGTGAACTGAATAAAGCGGAATTCGACCAATGATCTGGGCGCCATCAACGGCGACGACCTTATGGGTCAGCCATTCGACCTGATGATCATCATTTCCCAGCACAATCACAAAGCTTTCATCTTCCTGATGCTCTTTCACCTGATTCTCCACACTGTTCTGTTGACCAGCGCCGGAACCCTTGCCGTTTTCCGATCCACTACCCGATCCACTACCTGATCCCGACCCATTACCGGCACCAGCGCCTGCGCCCGATTCGTTGCCTTCACCACTGTGCTCACCGCCCGCTGCCAAACGTTTTTTTTCAACAATCGTCGGTCCTGAAGCATCCGTTTGATTAATCCCTTCTAATCGTTGACCGACCGCCACTGTATCAACGGTCTTATTTTCCATCGAAACATCTTCTGTACCCATTTGTTGCTGAATAATCTGAATAACAATCCCTTCTTCTTCGGCAACATCAATATACGACTGCAGTTCCGGGGTTAATCCACCTTGATTATAGAGGGCTGCAGCCTGACTCGTTTTCTCAATTAGGACCGCCGTTCTTTTCTCTGTATAGTACACTTCAAAGTAGGAACCAAGAATGTAATAGGTCAATAAACACAGCACCAGAAAGAAAGCCCCAAGATAGAGCATCAGTCGCGAAAATATCGAACTTCTCATTCTTTAAACTTGTATCCCAACCCTCTGACAGTTTGGATGCACTCTCCTTTTTCGTTCATTTTTTTACGCAGCCGCTTGATCGTGGTATCAACCACCCGAATATCACCGTCATAATCAAACCCCCAGATCCGATCCAGAATCTGTTCCCGGGATAAGACCAGTTTATGGTGATTGATAAAAAAAATGAGTACCTCAAATTCCTTCTGAGTCAGGTTAATAATTTCATTATCGATGGTTATTTCCCGCTCTTCGGCATTTAAATGCATCCCACATACATCCAGCTTGTTTTCCGTAGTGGCGACTCCGCTTCGTTTTAATAAGGCTTTGATGCGAACCATCAACTCCCGGGGACTAAAGGGTTTGGTTACATAATCATCCGCCCCAACTTCAAAGCCCTGGATTTTATCGTCTTCTTCCCTTCGGGCCGTTAGCATGATCACTGGCACATTATCAGTCTGTCTGATTTCAGCAAGCACCTCAAAACCATCCATCTTTGGCATGGTGACATCAAGAATGATACAATCCGGTTTTTTTTCCGCCCATAAATCCAATGCTGCTTCTCCATCGGCGGCACCAAAGCCTTCGTAACCTTCTTTTTTCAAATATTTCAAAACGATTTCTCGCAATTTTTCTTCATCTTCAGCCACTAGAATACGAATACCCTTCATTGTCTACGCGCCTCCATTTTCTTCTTATTTATAAAAGCTTACCACATTATTATGACAACATTGTGTCAGTATTAATCACTCTGCCCTGACTAATATCGCTTTCATTTTATCATATGAATTTCATCGTTGTCTTTTATTTTTCATTTTTGACACACGAATGACATATAACCATCATATAATACAGACATCAACAAAATACAATAAAAACGGAGGAATTAACAATGAAAGCAAAATTAATTTTAGTAACATCACTCGCGTTGATGTTAGCAACAGCAGGTACAACCTTTGCCGCTAATGCCAATGAACAAGGCGTTAGACAAGGAAACGGTGGCGAAAGACCATACGGGAATTGTCAGGGAACTGGTGATGCTGACGGCGATGGTCTTTGTGACCTAACCGGGAATCCTGTTGGCACTGGCGGATCTGGCTACGGTGCTGGTACCGGCGCATTTGTCGATGCCGATGGCGATGGTGTTTGTGATGTCGGCGGCGGCACTCGTCCTCAAGACGGATCCGGCATGCGTCATGGCGGCAGAACCCGCTAATAAGTTACCCTTAAATTTTAAAGACCCAATGAAAGTTAACTTTCATTGGGTCTTTTTTACTTCATATTATTCCACTTCTTTATCCTTAAGCTTTTTAACGTAGGTTCGGGTTTCGGCAACAACCACACCACTTAAAGCGATTAAAGCAATCAGATTGGGCAATGCCATTAATCCATTAAAAATATCAGCAATGGTCCAAACGGCCGAAACAGTCATGAATGGTCCGATAAATACAGCCAGAATATATAAATATCGATAGGTTAGAACTGCCTTTATATTGCCATTAGACAGATACTCCAGACAGCGTTCCCCGTAATAGTTCCAGCCCAAAATGGTGGTAAAAGCAAAAAATACCAGACAGGTCATCAGTAGAAAAGAGCTGACTTCCGGTGCAAATGGTAATCCCGCCTGAAAAGCATTGGTGGTGACTGCCACCCCTTCCAGACCAATATTCCATGAGCCCGTTAATACGATGGCAAGCCCTGTCATGCTACATACCACAATGGTATCTAAAAAGGTTCCGGTCATTGAAACCAGCCCTTGACGTACCGGTTCATTAGTTTTTGCCGCGGCCGCTGCAATTGGCGCACTGCCAAGACCGGCTTCATTAGAGAAAATTCCTCGGGCAATTCCTTTTTGCATGGCAATCAGTACGGCTCCTAAAGCACCGCCGGCGACAGCCCGAAGACCAAACGCACTGGCGACAATTTCAGTAATTGCCGCCGGTATCAACCCGGCATTGGTAATCAAAATAATACCACAACAGATCACATAAATAACCATCATAAAAGGGACAATAATCTGAGAAACATTGGCGATTCGTTTCAAACCGCCAACAACAACCAGTCCCACAAAAATAGTAACAATTGTTCCGGTAATAATCACACTCCAGGAATAGTCCATTCCCAAAAGATTTACCGTCGATTGGTTATTGGGATCAAAAAAATTATTGGCCGCACTGGCAATCCCGTTGACCTGGGTAAAGGTTCCAATTCCCAGCAGACCAACCCCAGCACCAAAAAATGCAAATATTTTTGCCAGCCAGCGCCATTTTATTCCCATACCATTTTCGATATAGTAAAAAGGTCCACCCAAGACATGTCCATCCGGTTCAATGACCCGATATTTGATGGCCAGAACCCCTTCTGCGAATTTGGTCGCCATACCGAACAAGGCAGCAATCCACATCCACAACAAAGCGCCCGGCCCTCCGGCGACAATGGCAGTGGCAACACCGACAATATTGCCCGTTCCGACCGTTGCTGAAAGGGCCGTACACAGGGCTCCGAAACTGGTTACCTCGCCTTTGCCGCCTTCTTCATTTTTTACCATATACTTCAGCGCTTTTGGTAAATAGCGGATCTGAAGTCCGTGCAATCGGATGGTCAGGAAAATCCCCACCGCCAGGATCAGCACAATCAATGGCACACCCCATACGAGGTCGTCAAACCATACTAAAAATTCATTAAATTGTTGAAACATTTTGTTCCTCCTTCTCTAAATTGTGAAGAGGGTGAACAACTCCAATGGGTTGCTCTGTCCTTTTGCCTGAGAGATAGCCTGAAATGCTCAGTCATTGCCGGACCAATATTTTCATGGTTACACCTTCGGCGCTCATCTTTGAGACTCTCCAGAGTGCTGCGATTTTACACAGCGTCAAAATAATATCACAATTCATTTGACGGATGCAACACTTATTCTAAAAATCAACCCGATCATAATTTTTAGATAAAAAAAGAAACGCCTCAATTTGAGACGTTTCCCGGATATTATTATTTAAGACATCGGTACCACCGCACCCTGATAGTTATCTTCAATAAAACTGATCACCTTTTCGCTTTGCAGCGCTTTCATCAGAGCCAGGGTTTTTTCACTTGTTTCATCTCCAGCTCGAACTGCGACAATATTGGCATAGGTCTGAGCTGCCAATGAATCTTTTTCTTCTTTGGCAATGGCATCAGTTCCGGCATTCAGTCCTGCTTCAATGGCATAATTTCCATTAATAACGGCCAAATCAACATCCGGAAGTGAACGTGCCAACTGGGCTGCTTCTAGTTCTTTAAAGACGAGATTTTTAGGATTTTCGATGATATCTTTGGGAGTTGCTTCCAAACCAGCCTTGGGATCAACCTTGATTAAGCCAATTGTTTCAAGTAATAACAACGCTCTGGCTTCGTTGGTTGTATCATTTGGGATAGCAATCGTTGATCCATCAACAATAGCAGCTAAATTTTTAATTTTCCCTGGGTATAAGCCCAATGGTTCATAGTGAACCGCACCAGCACTAACCAGTTTGGTGTTGTTTTTTACATTAAAGTCCTCCAGGTAGGGGAGATGTTGGAAAAAGTTGGCATCCAACTCTTTGTTTTCTAAGGTTAAATTTGGTTGGACATAATCGGTGAATTCTTTAACTTCAAGGGTAAAACCTTCTTCTTTTAATACTTCGCCAGCAACCGCCAAAATCTCTCCATGAGGTGTTGGACTGGCTCCAACAACAATGGTTTTATCATCTGTGCCTTTAGCTGCACAGCCTGTGAATAGGGCCAAACCGAGAACGCTGATCAATAATACTGAAGCTAATTTTTTCATGTTCTTCTCCTTTTCTTTTCTTTCATATAATTCCTAGTTGAATAATGTGTAATATAACACGAACGCCGTCAGCTGTCAACCCAAATCGTCGGCTGATCGTAACATCCCGATGCTTTATTTTCGGCGATCCTGTTTCTGGGCAATTTTCATTCCAACTTCCTGGAACAGCTGAACAATTAAAACTAGCAGCACAACCGTAATCACCATCATACCAGTTTCATAGCGGTAGTAACCAAAACGGATGGCAATGTCGCCCAGGCCGCCGCCGCCGACAATCCCTGCCATGGCCGAATAACCCAAAATGGTGGTTGTGGCAATGGCCGCGCCAATAATCAGCGAGGGCTTTGCTTCCGGAATCATCACCTTGGTCACCACCTGTATCGGGCTGGCCCCCATTGACAGCGAGGCTTCAATAATGCCATAATCCACCTCTTTGATCGAAGATTCGACCAATCGGGCAATAAATGGCGCCGCTGCAATCACCAGCGGTACAATCGTGGCCGTGGATCCGATGGTTGTTCCAGTGATCAGCCGAGTCAGTGGGATTACCGCAATCAACAAGATCAAAAATGGGATCGAGCGGGTAATATTGACCACAATGTTGAGCACCTGATTGAGCACCTTCATTGGCACAATCCCCTCGGAATCGCTGGTGACCAGCAAGACCCCCATCGGCAACCCAATCACATAAGCCAACAGTGTTGATGCCAATGTCATATAGAGGGTTTCAAAGGTCCCTTGAACAATCAATGCGGTCATTGAACTATCCCACATGGCTGCCCACCTCCTCAACGGTTATTTGATGCGAGCGGAGATAATTAATAGCTCGAGCCGCACTGAGTTCATCCTCAGGCAATTGAATGACCATTTGCCCAAAAGTGAAGCCATCAATATTTTTCATATCGGCATGGAGAATATTGACCAGGCATTTTGTTTCCAGGATCATTTTTGCCATCACCGAATCACTGGACGATCTTTCATCAAAGACAATCCGATAGGTGTTTTTGCCCATAATAACCGGACCTTGATCGCCTTCAGAAAAGATCATTTTTTTGGCAATATCGGTTTTCGGATTGCGGAAGATGTCTTCAACGTCGCCATCTTCAGCAATCTGGCTTTTATCGATGATCGCCACATGGCTGCAGATCTGTTCGACCACACTCATTTCATGGGTGATGATCACAATGGTAATGCCCAATTTAAGATTGATTTCCTTTAACAGCTTGAGAATGGCATTAGTAGTCGACGGATCCAGAGCCGATGTGGCCTCGTCACACAACAAAATCTTAGGATTATTAGCCAACGCTCGGGCAATCGCAATCCGTTGTTTTTGTCCCCCGGACAATTGTGAGGGATAGGCCTTGGCCTTATCTGGCAAGCCCACCAATTCCAAAAGTTCGGCGGTTCTTTTTTGGGCCGTTTCTTTATCCACCCCAGCAATTTCAAGGGGAAAGAGAATATTCTTTTCCGCGGTTCGCTGCATCAGCAAATTAAATTGCTGAAAAATCATACCCACTGAGTAACGCACGGTTCGCAATTCTTTTTCGGTAATTTTTGAAATATCCTGTCCATCAATGAAGACACTGCCGCTGGTAGGCTTTTCAAGCAAATTGATACAGCGAACCAGGGTGCTTTTACCGGCCCCGCTCATACCAATAATACCGTAAATATCGCCCTGGTTAATGCTTAGATTAATACCCTCTAACGCTTTTACCTCGCCGCTTTTGGGACGAAATGTTTTTCCCAGATTTTTTATTTCAATGATGGGTTGTTGGGACGTCTTTTTCGTTTCGATGTTCCTTACCCTCCTACAATCAACAAATTTAACTAAACAAAATCATATTAAAAACAGTGAGCTTCGCGCACCCACCGTTTATTATAGTATCGATTTCATTTTCTTGTCAAGCTTAATAGCTTTTTGCCCTACTTAAATATCGGTAATTTGTGCGCCAAAGGGAAACAATGCCAGCTTGGCAAATTTAAACCATTGCAGTCCAAACGGTATCCCAATCAGGGTAATGCAATATAGAATCCCCAGAATCGCGGATCCCGCTGCCAGACCCCAGCCGAAAATCAGGATCCATAAAATATTTAAGATCACCGAACCGGTTCCCATCTTTGAATAATCAACCGTTTTCCCAAATGGCCAAAAGACCAACTGTGCCATTTTAAAAGCCTGCAACCCCAACGGTATTCCAATAATGGTAATGCAACAGAGAATGCCAGCGATCAACCAAGCGATCGCCATAATCAGGCCACCAAGAATAATCCAGATAATGTTACCAATGATGCTCATGCTTTTTCCTCTTTTCAAAGTCTTTTTATTTACCAATGGCAAAGTTCTTCGGTTTTTGCGATCAGTTTACCTTAGCCGTTTCTTATTTTAAGGACGGATCCCGAGCTACTGCAGCCTTTTTAAATTCACGGTTGCCGATATGGCAATAGCCGCCGGGATTCTTTAACAGATAGTCCTGGTGATAGGCTTCGGCGGAGCTATAGTTTTCCAGCGGCAATACTTCAATGGCCAGCGGCACCCCATAATCCAGCCTTAATGCCTGGACTGACTTTAAGATCACTTCCTCATCAGCGGGATCCGAATAATAAATACCAGTGCGGTATTGGACACCCACATCATTCCCCTGACGATTTACCGCCACCGGATCGATGACTTCAAAATACATACTCAACAGGAATGGCAGGCTGATCACCTGATTGTCATAAGTCACCTTGACCACCTCGGCATGCCCCGTATTTCGATGACAGACATCCTCATAGGTGGGATTTTGGGTTTTTCCATTGGCATAACCCACTTCAGTTTTAAGAACCCCTCTGATGGCTTTAAAATACATTTCAGTTCCCCAGAAACAGCCTCCCGCCAAAACGATTTCTTTAATATTTGCTTTTTTACTATCATTTATCATATCAGTTTCCTTTCTAGCTTTCCCTATTTTTTGTTACTGTTATGGTTCTCTGTGTTGTCGCCGAAATAACACGGCAATAGAGATTTTCTCTATTTATACCCTATCCCATTACAAAACAACAATTAAGTTATTTTAACATTTTTCAAAAAATAAAAAAACCGCAATCGCTGCGGCTATGATTTCAAATGGTGACCCATGGGCGACTTGAACGCCCGACACCCTGATTAAAAGTCAGATGCTCTACCAACTGAGCTAATGGGTCATGCTAATTTACTTTTTGTTTGTCTCTATACGATTGTGAATACTGAAGTTTGCCTAACTAAGCGATTCACACAAAAATGTTCACTTCCTACGGTCGTACATTTTTGGTTCTCTGCTTTGCAACTGAGCTAATGGGTCATGTGAATTGTTTAGTTTTTCTGTCTTCTCTGCCTGGTAAAAGTGGCAGGGGTAGCAGGACTCGAACCTACGAAATGCCAGAATCAAAATCTGGTGCCTTACCAACTTGGCTATACCCCTATAAAATAATGATATAGAAAATGGGGTGGATAATGGGACTCGAACCCACAACTTCCGGAATCACAATCCGACGCTCTAACCGATTGAACTATACCCACCATGATATAATGTTTAAAATAAATGGTGCGCCTGAGAGGATTCGAACCTCTGGCACACGGCTTAGAAGGCCGTTGCTCTATCCTACTGAGCTACAGGCGCTCAATTCTTTTCGCAAAAATGGAGCGGGTGAAGGGAATCGGACCCTCGCGACTGGCTTGGAAGGCCAGGGCTCTACCACTGAGCTACACCCGCATTGCCTCTCTTAGAGACAAGTGTTAGTATACTTGAAATTGAAAGAGTTGTCAACTCTTTTTTATTTTTTATTTTTTCTTTTTTTTATTATACGCACCGTTCAGTTTTGGTCAATGAGAATAACAAAAGTGGTTTAAACTGTTTTAATTCCCACGCCTTTTTTGAAGATGTATGCTGCAATTAGAAATGAACTGATAACCAGCACCATAGTCAATAGCACATGGATGACAATATTGCCCTCACATACCCCAATATAGGCGTAACGAGACACATTGACCAGCGGATAAATGGGGTTTACATATTTGATGGCCGATAACAAACCCGGTAGCTTTGAAATCTCAAAAAAAACACCGCCTAAATAGGTAAGTGGGGTGATGACAATGGCCAAGGCAAAATTCATTTTCTCAAAATTATCTAATGCCAGTCCGGCGATCAGACCAAGGGATGCAAACACAAAGGATGTAGCGGTCAATGCCAACACGAAAAAGATTGGATGTTCCACTTCATAACCGACAAAGAAAATCGTTGCCGCATAGGTTAGAATACCGACCAGCACGCCGCGAAACATCCCACCAAAAACAAAGGCCAGAATTTTTTCAGCCAGCGAGATGGGATAACTGTTTAAATCCTGAATGGTATTCTGAAATTTCTGTGAGATGATCGAAAAGGACGGATTTTGAAAGGCGGCAAAAATCGCCCCCATTGTCGCTAAACCCGGTACCAGAAAATTAAGGTAACTGATCCCTTCAATCCCGACCTCTCTGGTTTGAAGCATCCCTCCAAAAATTGCCATATAAAGAATATTTGAAATCAGCGGCGCCAGAACCGTCTGTACTGGTACCTTCATAAACCGATGTATCTCCTTGTTCAAGAGGGTTGAAAATCCAACTCTATTATAAAATATCCTGTTTTTCATATGGCCTCCTAATGTTTGATGATATTTAAATAAATATCTTCCAATTTTGGTCGTTCGACGACCAGATTGGTAAATTCCATGTTTTTCTCTGAAAGTTGTCTAAAGACTTTGGACAAATCCTTTTTTGAAGCCTTCAGCTGGAGCCTGGTTTTGTCTTCGATATGCGGGTGATAGTCGCTTAAAAAATCAAAATCTGCTAGGTTCAACTCTTCCTCAAAATGAACTTCGATGATGGATTCCCGGGAAAATGCCTCCATCAACTCTTCTTTAGGCTCATCTGCGATGATCTTTCCGCCATCAATAATAACAATCCGCTTACACAATTTCTCAGCTTCTTCAATGTAGTGAGTGGTCAGAATAATTGTGGTTCCCGCTTCATGCAGCTTAACCAAAAAATCATACAAGGTATGGCGCATTTCAATATCGACTCCCGCTGTGGGCTCATCCAGAATCAGGATTTTGGGTTTATGAACCAGCGCCTTGGCGATTAAAAATCGCCTTCTCATCCCCCCGGACAGATCCCGGATTCGAGCACTTCTTTTTTCGGTTAAGTACAATGCGTCCAGAATTTCGTCGATATATTCCTTATTATCCCTGATCCCGAAGTAGCCTGATTGTTTTTTCAGGGCTTCATCTACAGTAAACACAAAATCATAACCAGTATCCTGTGGTACAATGCCGATTATTTTTTTTGTTTCTAACTCCTTTTTGTCAATATCATAACCTCCGATTTTTACCGTACCCTTTGTCTTTTTCACATTACCTGCTAATATATTGATTAGGGTGCTTTTTCCGGCCCCATTTTGTCCCAACAAGGCTGTAAATTCGCCTTCTTCAATATTCAGGTTGACATCTTTCAATGCTTCTTTTTTCCCCTTTTGGTAGGTCATTGATACGTCGCTTATATTAAGCATAAATTGTCTCCTTTCCAAATTTATTTAATCCCACTTTAGTTTTATTGTTTCATAATAATCGAACTCTTTGAGAAAACTCTGAACTATTTTAAAAAATCTCTAATCGCCTGAATCGCTTTCATATTAATCTTACAAACGGAACTTTGCCCAATCCGGGTACAGTTAATTAAGCCGGCATTTTCAAGCTCTTTAAAATGGTGTGAAATGGTTGACTTTGATAAATCCAGACAATCACATGTTTTAGTGAAACACTTTTCTACCCCATCCTCCAAGCATAGGCAGTCCGCTGTTCCTTCAGAAATCGTCTGATTCCATTCATATAGCATTATAAAAATATTCAATCTTTGTTCACTTGAAAGTGCTTTGAAAATCTTTACTAAATCAATATTATTCATTGTTCTATAATAGTCGAACAATCGTGTTTTGTCAAGCCTAACTATTTCATGCAATTACCGATTCTCGTTCCAAAGCGGGATGACTTTTGCGTCAACATCTCCATTCTCAATGGTAATCAAACCATAGCTTTCAGGGTCACCCATTCTGGGCGCCCCCACCGAACCGGGGTTTAACATCAAAATGCGGCCATCATCTTCAATATAGGCATTGTGGGTATGGCCATAGAGGATTACCTGGGCATTTTTTTCCAACCCGGCATAGTAAATGCGGTGCAAATCATTCTTGACCCCGTACTTATGACCATGGCAGGCAAAAATTTTAAAGCCACCCAAGGTGGTCTCCAGTGACATACTGCCCTCTTCAGCAAAAGAATCCAAATTTCCCTTCAGGATGTGAACGGGGATATCCGTGATCGTTCGCAGATAGAGAGCATCTTCAACATAATCTCCCAAATGAATAATTACATCCACCTGACCCATTTCCTCAGCGGCTTGTTTCACCGCTTTCAGATTGCCATGACTGTCACTCATTACGCCAATTTTCATTTTATCCCCCATCCCTTATTCTTTCTGTGTTAATAAAAAATCCCTATTGCCCGGTTTTTTATAGTGCCTGATTCAGCAGTTCCCGAGCCTTTTCAATGGCGACGGTCCGATGACTGAGGCGGTTTTTTTCTGCCTTGCTCATATCGCCGTAACAGCGGCCCGACGCTTCGTGGATAAATAGCGGGTCATAGCCAAATCCGCCGACGCCGCAATAATCAAAGGCAATTTTCCCCCGCACCAGCCCTTCGCAGCATAGCTCCCGGCCATCCGGTAAAATCATCGCAATCGCCGTAATAAAAGCCGCCCCCCGCTTATCTTCCGGCACATCCGCCATTTCCTGCAGGAGCTTCTGATTGTTATCGGCATAACTGACATGATCACCGGCGTAACGGGCCGAATAAATTCCCGGCGCCCCATTAAGACAATCGACTGACAAGCCAGAGTCATCGCCCATAATGATCAGATCTTTTCCCTGGACATAGGGCTGTAATGCCCGAACCTTAATCAGGGCATTCGCTTCATAGGTCAGGCCGTCTTCAATGATGTCAATGTCAATGCCAAAATCCTTCATCGTCTGGACTTCAAAATCCGCGCCCAGCATCGCCTTCAATTCGGTGGCCTTATCCTGATTTGCAGTGGCTAAAAGTATTGTTCTCATTATAACTTACCCGTTAATCCTGTAATGTATCTTTTTGGAAGGCAATGATTTTTTTGATGCTTGCTTCTCCCAGTTCCAGCATCTTTTGAAGTTCTTCCTTTTTA
>JAQUWM010000121.1 GCA_028692885.1 Acetobacterium sp.
GGTTGAAAAATAATTGACAGCGTAAGAAATAATGCGTATAATATAGTTTGACTCATACCATGTTGATTGACCGTGCCGGAAATTAGCAACGGATTAGAGGGGGGGGTTAAAAATGTCTGAAGTAAAAATCAAAGAAAACGAAACACTCGAAAGTGCATTGCGACGTTTTAAAAGAAAAACAGCAATGGCTGGCGTGATGTCTGAGATTCGCAAAAGAGAGCATTATGAAAAGCCAAGCGTAAAGCGCAAAAGAAAATCAGAAGCAGCTAGAAAAAGAAAGATGAAAAAAAGATAGGATGTGACCAATTGGCATTAAAGGATCAATTACAGGCTGACTTGAAAACAGCAATGAAGGACAAGGATAAGGTTAAGAAATCGAGCATTACCATGATTCGGGCGGCTATTTTACAAGTCGAAAAGGATCAGAAGGTGGAACTCGAAGAGGATCAGATTCTTGAAATTATTGCAAAACAGCTCAAACAACGTCGGGATGGCCTGGCTGAGTTTGAGAAAGCTCAAAGAGACGATTTAATCCAGCAGGCTCAAGAAGAGATAACAATCATTGAGAGCTACCTTCCTACACAATTAACGGTTGATGAAATCAAAGTGATTGTGGCTGAAACGATAAAAGAAACCGGCGCAGTTGATGTAAAAGACATGGGAAAAATAATGAGTGCCCTGATGCCGAAGGTTAAAGGTCGTGCAGACGGAAAGCTTGTTAATCAAGTGGTCAGAGAAAGTCTGGCGTAGCAAAGAATATTAATACCACACATATAAAGAGGTTTGTCCCTGAGGGCGGGCTTCTTTTTTTGTCTGAAAAATTTGAAAATCTGGTGCTGTGCTACCCTACCAACCAATTGTTAATCTGTTGTTTGCTGCTGACTCGGACAGGCTATCGCCGTGTCCACTCAGATGCAAACAAGATGATGTAACAATTGTCGGTAATACTTTAGGTGCATGTTTTGTGACCGGTATTTTAGGCTAGCTGTAAGCTACAAGGTATTTTAAGATTATGGTGATATAATCCAACCAGCGAATAAATAACCGGGAGGACTCAATGGAAAATAATATCAACCTTGAAATTGGACTGACTCAAGCCCAGGTTGAAGAAAGGATAACGGCCGGCAAGGTTAATATCCAACCCCAATCCAAAACAAAAACGATTGGCAGAATTATTAAAGACAATAGCTTAACCTTATTTAATCTGCTCAATATCATTCTGGCGTTGCTGATTATTTTTGTCGAGTCGTTTCAAAACCTGCTGTTTATTAATATTGTTATTATCAATACCTTGATTGGTATTGTTCAGGAAATAAAGGCCAAAAAAACCATTGATCAGCTTTCGCTGATCTCTCAACCCCATGTTAATGTTTTGCGGGACGGTAATCTCCAGGAAATCGTTTTTGATAAAATTGTGCTGGATGATATTCTGATCCTGAAAGCGGGTAAACAGATACCCTCGGATTCACAGGTGGTAAAAGGCGAACTGGAAGTCAATGAATCACTGCTGACGGGTGAGTCGGATTCGATTATCAAAGGGCAAGGGGATACCCTTCTTTCCGGCAGTTTTGTGGTATCCGGGCAAGCCACGGTGCAGGTGACTCAGGTGGGTCTGGAAAATTATGCATCGAAACTGGTGGAAGGCGTTAAGGTCGCCAAAAAACCAAACTCAGAAATTATGAAAGCCCTGGGGTTTATCATGAAAAGCATCAGCATTGTGATTGTTCCGCTCGGTTTACTGTTACTTTATAAACAATTGCTTGTCCAGGGTTTGCCGCTTCAGGCCGGCGTTACCCAAACGGTGGCTGCCCTGATTGGGATGATTCCTGAGGGGCTGGTACTCCTAACCAGTGTCGCTCTGGCCGTTGGGGTGATTCGCTTGGGACGCCATCAGACCCTGGTTCAGGAGCTTTACTGCATTGAAACCCTGGCTCGGGTGGATGTCCTTTGTTTGGATAAAACCGGAACCATCACTGAAGGCAATATGGAGGTTTTGTCAATGGAAACGATTTGTCATGACAAAAATTCCGTTCAGGCGATCCGGGCTTTGATTGCTAATTTGAAAGATGACAATGCCACTTATCGGGCTCTGAGCGAAAGCTGTAAAGGGGAGGCTCCAAAATGGCACTGTGATCGCGTGATTCCCTTTTCTTCGGAGCGCAAGTGGAGTGGCGCTTTTTTTGGCGAACAGGGAACCTTTGTGATTGGGGCACCGGAATTTATTTTAAAAGAGCGTTATGATGAAATCAAGGACAAGGTTGAATGCTATGCCAGTGAAGGCAACCGGGTTTTAATGCTGGGGTATGCCAAAGAACCCTTTAAAGAAGATGGTAGCCTGCCAGACAATATTAAAACCATGGCGCTGCTACCGATGGGCGATAAAATTCGCCAGGAAGCTAAAAAAACGCTGGAGTTTTTCAGAAATCAAGGCGTGACGATCAAGGTGATTTCCGGGGACAATCCGGTAACGGTATCTCAGGTCGCTCGCCGGGCCGGTTTGTTGGACTGGGACAATTACGTCGATGCAGCAACACTCATTGAAGATGAGGATATTCGCAAGGCGGCGCTGGCCTACTCGGTTTTTGGCCGGGTAACGCCAGGACAAAAACGACTTTTGATTGAATCCCTTAAAAGTCACGGCCATACCGTGGCGATGACCGGGGATGGCGTCAATGATGTGCTGGCCTTACGCGAGGCTGACTGCAGCATTGCCATGGCCGAGGGCAGCGATGCGGTGCGGCAGGTTTCGCAACTGGTCTTACTGGATTCCAACTTTGCCAGTTTCACCCGGGTGCTGATGGAAGGGCGTCGGGTTATTAATAATATTACCCGTGCGGCATCGCTATTTTTAGTGAAGACCATGTTTTCGCTGATGTTAGCCGTTATTGTGATCATTGCCAATGAGGCCTATCCCTTTGTGCCGATTCAATTGACGCTGATCAGTGCACTGACCATTGGTGCACCTTCGATCTTTCTGGCGTTGGAACCGAATAAGAACCGGATCACTGGAAATTTTCTGGAAAAGGTTCTCAAAAAATCCCTGCCGGGTGCTTTAACGGTGGTCTTTAATGTGGTGATGATTATGATCGTCGGATCTTATCTGCCTCTTGATCACCAGCAGGTATCGACGCTGGCAGTCATTTCGACCGGTTTAATTGGTCTGGTTATTCTTTTTCGGGTGTGCCAGCCGCTAGATAATAAACGCTGGGCATTATTCTTTGCGATGACGGTTTCATTCTTATGTTGTGTGCTGTTTCTGGAAGATTTGTTTTTCCTGATGCCGATTCAGGATTTTCTGCCAGTGATGTTTATTGTATTGGTAATCATCATCCTTGATATTTATCCCTTGCTGAAAATTTTTGATTGGACGATTAATCAGGTCGAGGGCCTTCTTAATCGTCACGAAAAAGAAAAAAATACCGCCAAAGCGACAGTTTTAGAAAAATAGATCGAGATAAATATTTTTCACAAAAGAATCAAAAAAATGATTCTTTTGTGAAAAAAAGACTTGCATTAGAGCATTTGATCATGCTATAATAAGCAAGTCGTCAAAGATAAACAATGTTCTGAAATAAAAAAGATAAAATAGTCCTTGACAACAGATAAAAAAACATTTATAATAGTTAAGTATTGTATCGAGGTGTAGCGCAGTTTGGTAGCGCACATGGTTTGGGACCATGGGGCCGGAGGTTCGAATCCTCTCACCTCGACCATTTTTTTTTAAATTAGCTTGGAGGGCCTTTAGCTCAGTTGGTTAGAGCAACCGGCTCATAACCGGTAGGTCCGGGGTTCGAGCCCCTGAAGGCCCACCATATTTTTTTGTTTAAAGTTAGAAAATTAGAAAAAACGATAAGCCCAGATAGCTCAGTCGGTAGAGCAGGGGACTGAAAATCCCCGTGTCGGTGGTTCGATTCCGCCTCTGGGCACCACCACTTAAAGATTACAGCGAAAGCTGTTTTTTTTTATTTTTTGAATCTTTGTGTTGGTGATTAAGGTTTTGGTGGTACATTATTAATAAGAAAAAGTTTTTTATGTTTTTCAATCTTCATGGTTTGTTCACAAAAGATACACATTGTAGATATATAATTGTTACAAATGCTGAAGAGGTGTGAAAAATGAATAGAAGAGAAAGATTGCTAAGGCGCAAACGAAAAAGAACGATGATCGGCTTGGCGCTGATGACTCTGATGGCGATGGGTGTTGTTTGTGTCGGGGTGGTGGCAAATTCAGATACCATCACTACCAGTACCGGAAGTATTTTTGACGCTAAAGTGGAGAATAACGCTATAAAATCCGGCAACAGCATAAAAATCCGGAACAGTGATGAAACCTTGGACGATGCTATGCTTGAGCCGATTAGTGACTATTTTGAAGTTTATTTTCAGGCTCTGGCCAATCTGGAGTCAGTCGATATCACTGCGGTATTTGCGGATTCGTCCAGTGAAAACGCCTGGGTCAATCAAGCGGCGATGGATTATCTGATTCAATTACGACAAAGCCAGAGTAACGATCTCAAGATGACTGATTATCAATGCGGGTTGACCGTCACAAGTATCGATGAAGGGTATGGTGAGATTGAAGTGGCTTTATTGGAAGACCATCATATCAATTTTGCTTTTATTTCTGATGTGGATTCGTATAGTTCTGGGATTGTCCATACCTTTTATTTGACTGAAACAGAAGATGGTTACGTGATTGCTGAGCATTATAAAGAAGAAGACAGTTTTCTGATGCTGGAAGAAGCCATCGCAGATAGCTACGACGATCCTCAGGATGTGGCGGATCAACTCCTGAGCGAGGCACTATCGGTTATTGAAGAATTATCCTGGGAAAAAGACGCGTATAATTCCGGGAACTGGGATGATCGTTGGGCGGCAACTACCGATCACAGCTATGATGCCGAAGCGGCGGTGGATTATGCCATGACCTGGGTCGATTCCAGTGCAGTCCTGCGCAACGATGACTATGGGGTTTATGATGGTTATGGCGGTAATTGCAATAACTATATCTCCCAAGCGCTTTTTGCCGGAGGCATCCCGATGGATAGTGATGGTTATATTAATGCCCAGTGGAAATGGTATGGTGAAGAAATGGATGATGGCGATGGCTCAGAATGGGGCCGGAGCCCAGCCTGGACAGGGGTGGCGGAATTTTACAGCTATGCCAGTGAAAATGAGGGGTACGGACTGGTGGCGCTGGTGGACGAGAATGTCTTTTCCGGTTCTCGGGGCGACGTCTTACAATATGGACATAATGGCGATTGGCTTCATTCGGTTATTATTACCGAGGTGATAAACGACAGTGATGGAAACATGACCGATTATCTGATTAATTCAAACACCACAGATCGAATAAACTATCCGGCCAGTGCCTATGGCTATTCGGAATTACGACTGATTAAAGTTTTGGGTTGGAATGACGGCGAATAGTTGAAGCAGATTTTAATATCTGTATTTTTCTTCCTGATTTATGAATTAAATACTATATGTAGACATAAGTTGAATTAAAAAGACAAATAACTTGTAAAGTATAAAACCATATGGTAATATATTTGTAAATAAATTGTAACAAGGAGGAGAGCTATGGAGAAAAATAAAAATATTTTTGAGAAAGTCCGGGAAAGATTAAAAAAGTACCGATTCAATTGGTCAACCCAAGCAGTTGAACAGGATGAATTCATAGAGAGTGAACATAGCAATCGTGAAGAAACATTAAACAGTGAGACAAAAAGGCAATTTAAACTACGGGGTTCCGCAGTTGTAGTCTGCACTTTTTTAGTATTGGTTGGAGCCGGGGTAGTTGATGCTCAAACCCGTGCCTATGAGGTAATTTACAAGGGCACCAGTATTGGCTGTGTTGACAGCCTGGATGTCCTGGGATCAGCTGTAAGCGATGCGAATGATGGTAAAAGTGGCAGAAAAAACCGGGAAGGTAGCGACTATGAAATACGGATGGCCCGATCAACGGAGTTTTTGACAACTGAAGAAGTTGCCCAGGTTATCAAATCGATACGC
>JAQUWM010000029.1 GCA_028692885.1 Acetobacterium sp.
ACCGACAACTTTGATACCATTATCTTCAAGCACTTTGATATCTTCAGCCTGATCTGCCCAGATCACAACAACATCCGGATTCATCGCAACGACGTCTTCAATATTACGATCAATTGCCGGCAAGGTTTTATTCTTTACCCGCTCATCGATTTGAGCGGTGAAATCATACACTTCTTTTGTATCATAGGTCCACTGATCAATGGCGAT
This sequence comes from Acetobacterium sp., assembly GCA_028692885.1. Lineage (GTDB taxonomy): Bacteria > Bacillota > Clostridia > Eubacteriales > Eubacteriaceae > Acetobacterium. The sequence continues at coordinate 208 of JAQUWM010000029.1, forward strand.
GACCTGATCTTTCGCTCCCAACATATAGAGATCATTGAGGGCACTGTTTAACAGGCATACAATTTTTTGAGCAGGATAATTAATCTCAACTTCTTTCCCTCTTGAATCGATAACGTTCACTGTTTCCTGAGTTTTTGATTTGTCTCCTTCAACCGTTGCCTTGTTGCAACCGGCAAACAGGGGGCATAACATCGCCACCGTCAGAATTAACACAACAATTCTTTTCATTTCTTCTCCTCCAGGTTTTCGATTAGGCAGTTTCAAAACTATGATACAATAAATAAAACTTATGACAATTTATAATTACCCACTTTTCTTCGATATAAATATTTGTCGTGAAAAATCGCCATCACTTATTTGTGTTTAAATGTTATTAAACGTGGTATTATGGTTATAATCAGGTTGATTCTGTAAATTGTTCTTACAGATTATAACAAATACAAAAAATAACTTTATAAATCAAGCCGATTAGGCATAAATCAAGCCGATTAGGCAATGAAAGGCTCTGAGGAGGGAACTATGAGCACAAAGATATTGATTGTCGATGATTCGACCACCGATCGGCTGATTATCAGCACGATGTTAGCTGATTACCACACGCTGACAGCCAGCGATGGATTAGAAGCGATGGAAGTGATTGCTAAAAATCCGGACATTGATTTGGTCATTCTTGATTTAAACATGCCCAGAATGAATGGCTTTGAGGTGCTTGAGGCGCAGCAGCGGAATCCCGAATATCGCAAGATCCGTACGATTATTCTGACAAACTATGACGAAATTGATAATGAGGTCAAAGGCCTGGAATTAGGGGCGGTGGATTACATCAGAAAGCCACTCAATATTCAATCACTGTTGATTCGGATCAATATCCATATTAAATTAAAACGGATCCAAAATATGATCGAACGGGATAATGAACGGCTGGATGCGATGGTGTTAAAGAAAACCAGAGAAGTGGCAGCCACCCGGGATATTACCATCCAGGCTTTGGTTGGTCTACTGGAAGTCCGTAATGTCGAATCGTCAAAACATACCATTCGAACCCAATTGATTATGAAAATTTTGTGTGCTCACTTAAGAACAAAAGACAAGTATCAAGACATTCTGACTGAAGCCTATGTCCAAGAGCTGGTGACCACCACTCCGCTTCATGATATCGGCAAGGTTGGCATTCCCGATAATATTTTATTAAAACCGGGTCGACTCACCGAGGATGAATTTGTGATTATGAAAAAACATGTGAATTATGGCGTCAATGCCTTACAAAACGAAATCTACTGTGATGAGGACGTACCCAGCTTTATCAAAACGGCGATGGAAATTGTCGGTGCACATCACGAAAAATATGACGGCAGTGGTTATCCGCGCGGATTAAGCGGGGAAGATATTCCGCTGCCGGGGCGCCTGATGGCGATTATTGATGTTTACGATGCGCTGACCAGTAAACGGGTCTATAAGCCAGCCTATGATTTTGACTACAGCATTGACCTGATCAGGAGTGAATGCGGCAAGCATTTTGATCCGGATATTGTCACGGGATTTTTGGAAATCAAGGAAAATGTCATTGATATTTCCCGCAAATTTCTACAGGAGATCCATACTGCGGAGGTGCCGTGATGAAAAGACTGACCCGGTTAATTATTTTATTAATTTTTATTCTGGGATGGCCGTCTTTTTGTTATGCCCGCGATGACAGCATCGACTGGACCCCGGAAGAACTGGCCTTTATGGAAGCGCATCCGGTGATTCGGCTGGGAGTTGATCCCAAGTTTGTGCCCTTTGAGTTTCTTGACGAGGATGGCACCTATCAGGGTATTACCTCCGACTATTTGGAAATAATCAGCGAAAAAACAGGATTAGAGATGCAAGTAACCCAGGGACTGACCTGGACCGAAGCCTATGAAAAAGCGCTTCAAGGTGAAATTGATATGCTCCCGGCGGTTTCTAAAACGCCAGCCCGAGAACAGAATTTTTTATTCTCAGAACCCTATTATTACTTTAAACGCGTGATTGTCGTTCAGGATTCCACCCAAGGCATCAACAGCATTGAAGATCTGTATGGACAAACCGTGGCAGTTCAAAGAAACAGTTCCCATCAAGGCTACCTGGAACAATACCCACAAATTAACCTGAGCCTGTACGACTCGGCAGAAGCTGCTGTCACTGCCGTTGCCAATGGAACGGAAACGGTTTGTGTGGGAAATCTGGCCACCAGCAATTATATCATTCAATCAACGGGTTTGACCAATCTGAAGTATGTCGCCTTTGAAGCTGAAAATCAGCAGGGTTTATATTTTGCAGTGCGCAAAGACTGGCCCGAGCTGATTGGTATCATGAATAAAGCCTTGGCAACGATCACCAAGGAAGAACGGATTGCGATTAATAGCAAGTGGATTGGGGTTGACGTGGAACCAAACTACGAACCCGTTTATCAGGTGGTTATGGTGGTCAGTGGGGTGATCATAACCATCTGGTTGGTTTCCATTTACTGGATTTTACGGCTCCGTCGGGAAATCGACAAGCGCAAGAAAATCCAGCGTGACCTGGAAATAGCCAAGCAGGAAGCCGAAGCCGCCAATAATATTAAATCCAGTTTTCTGGCGCGGATGTCCCATGAAATTAGAACCCCCCTCAATGCCATTACCGGGATGGCCTATCTGGTCAAAAAAACCCAAGTGACCCTAACCCAGAAGATGTATCTGGACCGCATTACCCAATCGGCCAATACGATGCTCAGCATCATTAATGACATTCTCGATTTTTCCAAAATTGAAGCTGGGAAAATCGAGCTGGAACGGGTCTCCTTTAATCTGGATCTGGTGATTCAGGATGTCATTAATATTGTTTCCTATAAAATTGAAGAACAGCGGATTGGCTTTAAGTTGAGTAAAGACCCCAAAATACCAAACTGTTATTTTGGTGATGCTAAACGAATTGAACAGATATTACTGAACCTGATTAATAATGCCACCAAATTTACCAATGCCGGGGAAGTCGCCCTGGATATCCGCCTGGTGGCCAAGGAATCTAATTTTTACCATCTGGCTTTTACCGTCAGGGACACCGGAATTGGCATGTCTGATGAGCAGATAAAAAATCTATTCGAGCCCTTTGCCCAAGGAGATGCCAGCATTAACCGTCGCTTTGGCGGCACCGGGCTGGGACTTTCGATCGTCAAAAGTCTGGTCGAAATGATGAAGGGGGAGATCCAGGTTTACAGTACCGTGGGTGAAGGATCAACCTTTATTGTCGAGTTGTCGCTGGAAAAAGATCAGCAAAAAGAACAGGAATACCAGCAGCAGGTTTCATCGTTGTATTTTAATGATATCAAGACCTTGGTGTTGGAAAAAACCGGATCAAACATGAATGTTATTGACAGTTATTTAGGTGCCTTTGGGATGCATTGCGAACTGACAACCGCTCCAGACAGTGCCATCAATATGCTGGAACTGGAAAACGGCAAGTTTTCAGAGCCCTTTGACCTGCTGATTCTGGATTACGATACCCCTGCCGGCGGTGGTTTTAAATTTATTCAAATGATTCAGGAAAACAAGAAAATTCTGAAGAAGCCCCGGGTCATTATGCTGTTGCCAATGATGCGGGAAGACTTGTTTGACCAACTGGATACCCAGGGAGTTGACATCGGCATCGGAAAACCAATTATCCCATCGGTTTTATACAACGGCATTCTGGAAATTTTCAGAACCAAAGCCCTTGTTGCCAATCAGGAGTTTAAACAGGAAGATATTAACAAGGAGATCCTGGAACACAATTATGGCATTTTGGTGGTGGAGGATAACAAAACTAATCAACTGATTGCCAAATCACTGCTGGAACCAGTGGGCTTCCAGGTTTGGCTGGGCAATGACGGACAGGAGGGGATTGATCTGTTTAAGGCGCACCGCAGCGCGATTGATTTAATTCTGATGGATCTCCACATGCCGGTGCTTAACGGATATGAAGCGGCTGAGCAAATCAGGGAACTTTCGGTGGATGTTCCAATTGTCGCGATGACGGCTGATGTTATTGAGGGCGTCAAGGAAAAGTGTGAGACCTATGGCATTCACGATTACATCAGTAAACCCTTCGATCCCGAACAATTTGTGGAAATCATCAGTAAGATGGTGAGCGCAGAAGCAAGGAACAAAGAAGAACTGGACCGCCCGAGCGTTGATCAGAATAATCCAGCAGCGGTTGTTGCGATGGTCCTTGACCGAGAAGAAGGACTTCGCTATATGGGCGATAATCCGTCACTTTATGAGAGTGTGCTGGAAGCCTATTTTAATGAAAACCAGGAAGTGGCTGAAAACCTCGATTTCGACATCAAAAATCGGCGCTATCAGGAAGCTGCTCAAACGGTGCATAAGGTTAAAAGCAGTTCTGGCAGTATTGGTGCAAAGCAACTTTTTGAAATCGCCAGGGAGTTGCAAAAAGCCCTTGAAACCGGCGCGGAAAAGGAAATAGCCAGTCTTCATCCGCAATTTACGGAGGCCATGAAGCAATTGCTGGCGACGATAAAAAGCGATTAAGAGCTAAAAGAGCAATGCCATTGCGTTTGTCGCGGTGACTGGCAATGCGGCTCAAATACAAACAAATTCTCTCAATTCTTACAGGGATTTTGTAGCAAAAAAAAATAAGTATGCTATAATAATCACAAGTTTAAGAATGATGAGGAGGGTAACGATGTTAAATATTGCTTCGCGGATTGATCAGCTGCCGATGACCCCGATGTTGAAAAAGGTTCTGCTATTAACCGGGATTGGGTGGATGTTTGATGCAATGGATCAGGGGATGGTTTCCGGTGTGATGGCAGCTATTGGCAAAGAATGGGCCCTGGATCCCAGCCAGCTCGGTTTGCTGGGCAGCATCGGGATGCTGGGGATGGCATTGGGAGCTGGATTATCCGGCATGGCCGCCGATAAATGGGGCCGGCGAACGGTGATTATGTGGACTTTGGTTATTTATGGAGTCTCCAGTGCACTGTCCGGTTTTGCCGTGAATTTTACGATGCTGCTGGTGTTAAGATTTTGTACCGGTTTTGGTCTGGGCGGGGAACTGCCGGCGGCATCAACCCTGGTCAGTGAGTTTTCACCGACCCGGATGCGGGGCCGCAATGTTATTATTTTAGAGAGCTTCTGGGCCTGGGGATGGTTAATTGCGGCCTTCGTGGCGTATTTATTTATTCCTGTGTACGGTTGGCGGATGGCCTTTTTTGTGGGTGGAGTACCGGCCCTGTTTGCGGCTTTTTTTCGTATGGCCGTACCCGAATCCCCCCGTTATCTGGAATCGGTGGGCAAAACCAGTGAAGCTGAAGATCTGCTGATGACGATGGAAAAGCAGGCCAATATTACCAGCCAGGCGAAAGCCGATGAATCAGCAACCGATAAGTTGGCACATATCAAGGCATCGTTTCTGGATTTATGGGCCAAAGAATATATCCGTTCGACCATCGTTTTATGGGTGATCTGGTTTGGGATCAATTTTGGCTATTATGGGTTTGTCTTATGGACCCCCTCGCTATTGGTGGCCAAGGGCTTTACGCTGACCAAAAGCTTTGAGTTTACCCTGATTATGTGTCTGGCTCAGCTGCCGGGATATTTCAGTGCTGCCTATCTGATCGAAAAGGTGGGCAGAAAAAAAGTACTGGCCATTTATTTTGCCGGAACGGCTCTGGCGGCCTGGTTGTTTGGTCATGCCGGTAGTGTCGAGCAAATCCTGATTTATGGTTCGATGCTTTATTTCTTCAGTCTGGGGGCCTGGGGCTGCGTTTATGCCTATACCCCGGAAGTCTATCCCACCTTTTTCCGGGCCACCGGTTCCGGTTGGGCGGCGGCCTTTGGTCGAATTGGGGCCTTTTCAGCACCCTTTATTGTGCCGGTGATCTATAATTATTATGGCACCGAAATCGGCTATACCAATGTTTTTATCACTCTAACCCTGGTGTTTGCGGTAGTTGCCATTGTAGTGGCCGTGTTCGGCAAGGAAACGATGGGGAAAACCCTCGAAGAAATAAACAAACCAGCAATCTAAAATTAAAACATTATAAAATAAGTGAATGAATAAACAGCCTGTTGTCCGCCATCGACAACAGGCTGTTTGCTTTTACGGAAAAAAGAGATAAAGATGACTGTGCCAAAAAATTTCAATAGAATTTCAGTTAGATCCAGAAGGATTGGTGGTCAGGAAAGGTTATTCATCACGTTGCTCATTTGGATAATGTTTTCCGGTAATGGTTTCATCGGAGGCGCAGCTTGTTTGTCAGCAGATTTATCAACCATGTTCGAAATGAACTTATGAAAAAAGTTCATCTGATCCGGTCTCATCTCACCGCCAAAATTCTGTATGGAAAGGGCTTTTTCAAGAAGTATTTCCGGAAAAGAATTTTTGAAGTAAGTATCGACCGTTTCGGCTGAGCCGCAGGAGATAAAGAAGCCCAACTTTTTATTTTTTAGCTCATCTAAATGGGAGAGACAGTATTTTTTTATTTTTTTCTGAATCTGCCCAATATAGATGGATCCTCCAATTAAAACAGTATCAAAGTTATCCAGTGCCGGGATGGGATCCTTATTAATATCGATAAGAATGGTTTCCCCATTTAAATTCTGCTTTAACTTTTGTGCACAATCGCGGGTAAACCCATAAGTGCTGGCATAAAGTATCATGGTTTTCATAGTTGATCCTTTCTTTTAAAAACATTTTTTTGTAGCTTAATAGTGACTCATATTAATGAAATAAGGCTTACTGGGATAAGGCGTTTTCAATGGCTTTGAGATAGGCCTTGCTGGTAACAGTAGCTCCGCTGACGGTGTCGACAGTGGTATTCTGTTTTTCGATGACACGATTGATAATGGTGCTGGTCATTTCGGGTGATTCGATAGTGACGGTTTTGACCACATCAATGTTTGTGATCTGATGATCCGCAACACTGACGGCGACCTCATTGGCCCACCGACCAGCCTGGTAAACACCGGTATAGGTACCATCTTCAATTTCAGTCAGATCGACAGGGGTGATCGCCAGGTTTTCCCCAGCTTGCAGGCCGTTGGTGATGTAAAAAATTCCACCAGCACCCATCAGTAACAATACCCCCAGAATACTGAGAATAATAATCATTGCTTTTTTCACGTGTTTTTTCTCCTGTTATTTTGATTCCTGATCCATTTCTTCCAGGTTGCTCAGCATTTTTACTAGTGCTGACCGGGTCATGGCCAGTTCTTCGGCCGAGATGTCTTTAAATAATTTTTCAGTAAAGATTACTGACTTCTCCTGACTTTCTTTACCAAAAGACGCGACAGCAGCAGTCAGTTTGATTCGGGTGATTCGGGCATCTTTGGGATCTTTTTCCATCACAACAAAACCCTTTTGTTCTAATTTCAGCGCAACTTGCTTGATATTCTGATGAGAAGTCCCCATTCCTTTGGCGACTTCTTTGATGGTCGGGTCGTGATCAAAAGTATTGGCAACCACAACAGTGAGCAGCCATTGCTTGGTTGTTAAATTGTGTTCTTTCAGCTCTCGCTCCAGCATCGTATCCATCTGGTTGGCAACGATTTGAATACCGCCAAAGATGAATTTTTGATTAGGCATTGAATCGATATTGTCCATACTACCTCCAAACATCTAATAAGGTAATGCATTACCTTATTAGATAATACATTACCTTTTTTTATTTGTCAATATATTTTAAGAAGAGAATCCGCTTTATTATTTCAAGAAATAGAATTGCACTCATAAAGAAGCAGTGAACTTCTGATTTCTATCAGTGAATTGCAGCAAAAACGTAATCTTTATTAAGGGTTACGTTTTTGTTGATCGCATTTTTGTTTTTAAGGCTCGATTTGGGTATAATAAGACTAAGTGATTTATATTTAAAAAAGTAGTTTTAAAATTAGTTAGTGTTGCTAAAAAAGGGGTGATTTTTATTAAAACGATTCAAGCCCATTTTGAAAAAATAATCGACCGCATTGCAGAATCAGATAATCCGGAAAAGATTAGAGAAAGCGAAACGATTTTGATGTTATCGTTGCTGGGACCAATGCTGCTGCTGGCGACAGTGATTAGTCAGATCATTGGTGTTTACTGGCAGGAGCGTCTGATTGGTGTTTTGATAGTCACCAGCAGCCTTTTTTTCTGCGGGCTTTTTATGATGATACTGATACGCTTGAAACAACCAAACCGGCTGAAAATCCATTTAATGAGTATCGCTCTGCTAATAGGATTGCTGATGACCTTTGTGATTTATTATGAACGGGTTACCATTATTTTCTGGATGATGATCCTGATCATGATCATCATGTCTAATATGATGATCCAGCGGACGTTGTTTTACTACATGATCATTGGTGGTGCTATTTTTTTTACGGGCAGTCTGTTTTATTATCCTAAGGCATCGATCCAGATTGATGATGCTTTTAATCTGACACTCCTAGCCGTACTTTTTTGTATTGTCGTGGCCAGTGTTGTCACTAACCGGATCTATCAACAGATCTTTGTGAAAAAATCTGCCATTTATGCCAATACCATTAGTCAGAAGGAAGACCTGAACCAACTCTATGATGATGTGATGGCTCATCAACAGCAGCTCAAAGCGCAGAATGAATTGCTGCGCCTCTATAATACTGAGATTGAAGCTAATCGAGAGCGGTTGGAATTCCTGGCTTATACTGATACCCTGACTGGAATACCTAATCGGAAAATGATTCTGGAGCAGATTGACTTGCTGATTGATCTGAATAAGGAAAACCCCCATCACTTTGCCCTGGTTTTTATCGATCTGGATAATTTCAAGAAGATCAACGATTCAATGGGACATGGTGCCGGAGATTTGTTGTTGAAACAGGTCACCACCCGGTTAAGAAATGCCATGGATGATAAAGATCTGCTGGGTCGTTTGGGTGGGGATGAACTGGCGATTCTTATCCGCCGCCCAATTTCTGACGAAAAGATCCTGGGAGATACTCAAAAGTATCTAAATCTTCTAGGAAATCTCTTCAGGCTCGATGACAAATCAGCGATTATTACCGCCAGCTTTGGCATCGCGATTTGGCCGGTGGATGCCAAAAACAGCAGCGATTTGTTAAAAGCAGCCGATACGGCTATGTATAAAGCCAAGGCCATGGGTAAAAATTCTATTCAGTTTTACCGGAAAGAAATGAAGACCGAAGTGCTCTATAAGATGGAGCTGGAAAACCAGCTGATTGAAGCTTTCGAAAAAGGAATGTTTTTTGTCGAATATCAGCCTATTGTAGAGCTGGTGGATCAAAAAAAAGCGAGTTTTGAAGCCCTTTTGCGCTGGAAGGCTCCGGGTCGTGGGCTGGTTTCACCTGCTGAGTTTATTCCTATGGCGGAAGAAATTGGTCTCATTGGCGAGCTGGGGGAATGGGTGCTGCGACAGGCTTGTGGAAAAATTAAGGAAGTCCGGGAGCAGTTCGACATCGACATCCGCATTGCGGTTAATGTATCAGCTGTACAGATGAAGCGACCGGGTTTTCTGGAAGGGATCAAAACTGTGATCCGGGAAACAGGAACACCACCGGAAAGACTAACCTTTGAGATTACGGAGTCGGTATTTATTGGCAATATGGAACAGGCGATAGCGATCATTCGTGACTTAAAGCAATTTGGGGTAATGATTTCACTGGACGATTTTGGAACCGGCTATTCTTCGCTGAGCTATCTGTTGCAATTACCCATTGATGTGCTTAAAATTGATCGCTCCTTTATTGCATCGATTGAAAAAGGCGAAAAAAATAATCGGATTGTGGGTAGTATCATTGAGATGGTGCATGGTCTTGGCATCCAGGTGGTAGCTGAAGGGGTGGAGGAAATTCTCCAGTTTGATTTTCTCAAAGATAAAAATTGTGACTGGATTCAGGGTTACCTGATGAGCCGACCGCTGGGAGATACTGCGATGGCTGAATATTTATTGAGACAACGGGCTGAATAATAGCAGGCGGTAGTGACAATACCTTCGGTATATGATGACCAAAACGTAAGTATCAGGTACCGATGCTTGTAAATATATAAAAAAACAGGAGGTTTTTATCATGATTGTAGGTATTCCAAAGGAAATTAAGAACAATGAATCCACGGGTATCCGTAACACCAGCAGGTGTTCATGCTCTGACAAAGTATGGTCATAAGGTTTTTGTAGAAACAAAGGCAGGTATTGAAAGTGGAATTGAAGACAGTGAATATATTGCTGAAGGAGCAGTAATCCTCGAGCAGGCGAAAGCAATATTTGATCAAGCCGATATCATTGTCAAAGTGAAAGAACCGATTGAGTCAGAATATGAACTGATGAAAGAAGGGCAAACCTTATTCACATATCTCCATCTTGCTCCAAACCTTCCGTTAACCGATATATTAATTGCGAAAAAAATCACTGCAATTGGATATGAAACGGTACAATTAGCAGATAGATCGTTGCCTTTGTTAATTCCAATGAGCGAGGTGGCAGGAAGAATGTCAGTACAAGTTGGTGCCACCATGCTGCAACGCTATAATGGCGGGGTGGGGATGTTATTAGGCGGCGTTACTGGTGTATTGCCAGCAGAGGTAATGATCATCGGAGCCGGTACGGTTGGGATCAATGCTGCAAAGATGGCCGTCGGTCTGGGTGCCCATGTTACCGTTATAGATATCAGTAAACCGAGATTAACCTATTTGGATGACGTCTTTAATGGTCGGGTTTCCACCTTGGTCAGTAATCCTTTCAACATGGCAGAGCTGGTAAAAAAATCAGATCTTCTCATCAGTGGGGTATTGGTTGCCGGAAAAAAAGCACCCAAAATTGTCAGTGAAGAGATGGTTAAAACAATGAAAAAAGGATCGGTCATTGTTGATGTCGCCATTGACCAGGGGGGATCGGTAGAAACCATTGATCATAGCACAACCCACGATAAACCCTGCTTTGAGAAACACGGTGTAATCCACTACTCTGTTGCAAATATGCCTGGTGCGGTGCCAAGAACATCCACCTATGCACTAACAGGATCAACCCTGCCTTACCTTCTTGACCTTGTAAACAAGGGGCCTGAAACAGCAATGAAAGAAGATCCGGCTTTACGCTTAGGTTTAAATACCTACAAGGGACATGTTACCTGCAAGGGTGTCGCTGAAGGCTTAAATATAGAATATGTACCAGCAGAAGATTTGCTGTAGATCTAAGGTCTCCGTGCCCTCAAAAAGAAGTTATGGTGTTGTTGCATACAAAAGTATTGACAATCCAAAATGCAGTATGGCGGAATCACAAGGATGTCGAAGTGATTAAAGTAAGGAGTTTTAAATGAATATTGGTGGGATTCAAAGGTTATCGCTGTTGGATTATCCTGATCAGACCTGCTGTACTGTTTTTACCGTGGGGTGCAATTATCGCTGCCCATTTTGCCATAATGCTGCCATTATTGAGCATCGGCCGGCGGAAAAGGCAATAAGCGAGGAAGACGTCATCATGTTTTTAAAAAAACGTCGGGGTCTTTTAGATGGGGTGTGTATCAGCGGCGGCGAACCACTTTTACACGATGATCTTGAAAATTTTATCAGGGAAATTAAGGCACTGGGTTTTTTGGTAAAATTAGATACCAATGGAAGCTTCCCGGGGAAATTAAAACAGCTGATTAAAATGGGCCTGGTCGACTATGTGGCCATGGATATCAAAAATTCGCCGGATTTGTATGGTCGAACTATCGGCATCAATAACTATTCTCTTGAGTCGGTAAAAGAAAGTGTTGACTTGTTGCTTTCACGGCGAGTTAATTATGAGTTCAGAACGACAGTCGTTTGCCAATTTCACACCAGTAATGAGATTTTATCGATGGCCCGGTGGCTCAAAGGGGCGGAACGCTATTATCTCCAGAATTTTGTTGATTCGGGAGATGTCCTGGAGCCCGGGCTCAGTGGTTATTCAAGAGCAGCGATGCAGGTTTTTAAGGAGCTGGTTCAGCCCTTGATTCCAGCGGTTGCACTTCGTGGAATATAAGGAATGGTGTCACATATTGTGTTTTGTATTTATTTCATCACTATATGATGTATTAGGTCGTTGACGCAGCGTTCTTTTCATGCTAAAATACGGATGACTATAAGTATGAATGGAGTAGCATAGAATGTATCAGGTAATGAAACGGGACGGGATGACCGCCGAATTTAATTTAATAAAAATAAGCAAAGCAATTACAAAGGCCTTTGAGTCGCAAGATATGCGATACCATCGAGAAATCATTGATTTTTTGGTATTGAAGGTAACAAGTGATTTCGAACCAAAAATCGCCAATGGCACGATTGCGGTGGAAGATATTCAGGATAGTGTCGAGACGGTATTGATCAAAAGCGGCTATGCGGACGTGGCGAAAGCGTTTATTTTATACCGAAAACAACATGAAAAAATGCGTAATATGAAATCCACCATCCTGGATTTTAAAGATACGGTTAACAGTTATTTAAACGTGACGGACTGGCGGGTCAAAGAAAATTCGACCGTCACTTATTCTGTCGGTGGCTTGATTCTGAGTAACTCTGGAGCGATTACGGCGAATTACTGGTTGAGTGAAATCTACGATGCTGAAATTGCCAAGGCTCATCGAGATGCCGATATTCACCTGCATGACCTATCGATGCTGACTGGGTATTGTGCGGGCTGGAGTCTCAAACAATTGATTCAGGAAGGGTTAGGCGGTATACCGGGAAAGATTACCTCTTCACCGGCTGGTCATTTGGCAACACTGTGTAACCAGATGGTAAACTTTCTCGGCATTATGCAAAATGAATGGGCCGGAGCCCAAGCCTTTTCTTCCTTTGATACCTATCTGGCACCCTTTATAAAAGTCGATAAGCTGTCTTATGACACCGTAAAAAAATGCATCGAAAGTTTTATCTATGGGGTAAACACGCCCTCACGATGGGGCACCCAGGCACCATTTTCCAATATCACTCTGGATTGGGTAGTGCCCAACGATCTGGCCGAACTGCCGGCGATCGTAGGGGGCAAAGCGATGGATTTTAAATACAAAGACTGTAAAAAAGAGATGGATATGGTTAATAAAGCGTTTATTGAAATCATGATCGAAGGGGATGCCAATGGACGTGGTTTTCAGTATCCCATCCCGACCTATTCGATCACAAAAGACTTTGACTGGAGTGATACTGAAAACAATCGGCTCTTATATGAAATGACCGCCAAATATGGCACGCCCTATTTTTCTAATTATATCAACAGTGAGATGGAACCCAGTGATGTCCGCAGTATGTGTTGTCGATTGCGTTTGGATTTACGTGAGCTGCGGAAAAAATCGGGCGGATTTTTTGGCAGTGGTGAAAGCACGGGATCGATTGGTGTTGTTACGATCAATCTACCACGAATTGCTTATCAGGCCAGTGATCAGGGAGATTTTTATGAACGCCTGGATAAGATGATGGATATTTCAGCAAGAAGTCTTAAGACCAAGCGAAATGTTGTCACAAAGTTACTCCATGAAGGGCTTTATCCGTATACCAAACGTTATCTCGGTAATTTCGACAACCATTTTTCGACCATTGGGATCATTGGCATGAATGAAGCAACGTTAAATGCCAAGTGGCTGAGAAAAGATATCTCCGATGTGAACGCCCATGCCTTTGCCAAAGATGTGCTTAACCATATGAGGGAGCGCCTTTCCGATTATCAAGAAAGCTATGGTGATTTGTATAACCTGGAGGCAACACCGGCAGAAAGCACGACGTATCGTCTTGCCAAGCACGATGTTGAGCAATATCCGGATATTATTACGGCGGCCCAAAATGGTGAGACGCCCTATTATACCAATTCGTCAAATCTGCCGGTCGGCTTTACCGATGATGTTTTTGAAGCCCTGGAGAATCAGGATGATCTGCAGCCGTTGTATACTTCGGGTACTGTTTTTCATGCCTTTGTGGGTGAAAAACTGCCCGGCTGGAAGGCGGCGGCAACCTTGGTAAGAAAGATTGCCGAGAATTCGGCCTTGCCCTATTATACCTTGTCACCAACATACTCGATCTGCAAAAATCACGGGTATATCAACGGGGAAAGCTATCGTTGTGATCAATGCGGGGAAGTCACCGAGGTTTACAGCCGGATTACCGGTTATTATCGACCCGTCCAAAATTGGAACAAGGGCAAAACTCAGGAATTCAAGGATCGCAAGCTTTATAGTTTCGCGCAGAATAAAGTGGCGGTGCTGGATTTAAAGGAACAAGAACCGGAACAAGAACGGGAAAACGACACCGTAGCGATAAAGAATCAGCAGCAGTCAGATCAGTTGCTGCTGTTTACCACAAAAACATGTCCAAACTGTGAAACCGCAAAAGATTTCTTAGAACAGGCAAAGATCGTTTATAAAACAGTAGAAGTAGAAAAAAATTCGGATTACGTCACAAAATATGGCATTAGAAGCGCACCGACATTAGTGGTACAGAATGGCTCGGGGCAGAAGCTTTATGTCAATGCTTCAAATATCAGAGGTTATATCGAAAAACATTAATAGCGTAATAACATCGCACGATTTATTTAAATTTAATATGAGCCAGTGTTTTCGTAGTAGCCAATTATCGAAAACACTGGCTTTTTGGCATGATTATGAATTAGGGATAAATAGTTCGATTAAAAAAAATAGTAGTGGAAAAAAATATTAAAACGGTTAAAATAGTAGAGGTGCGAATTAATTTGGGCCGCGATGGAAAACGAGAGCCGAAAGAGTGCATAACAAAGAAATTTGAAATAGAAATGGTTGGAGGAATTGGTGTGAATAAACGCAGTGAGTTTTCAAGTAAGATAGGATTTGTGTTGGCAGCTGCCGGATCGGCAGTAGGGCTGGGGAATATCTGGCGATTTCCCTATTTGGCAGCAAAATATGGTGGCGGTCTTTTCCTGGTGATCTACCTTATTTTTGTGGTAACGCTGGGGTTTGCCATTATGACGGCAGAATTGGCGATTGGCCGAAAAACCCAGCTTAGCCCTGTGGGTGCCTATCGGGCATTGGACAAACGATTTAGCTTTGTGGGTATTATTGCCTCATTAGTGGCTTTTCTGATTCTGCCCTATTACAGTGTAATTGGGGGCTGGGTGATCAAATATTTTGCGGTTTTTGTAACCGGTGGCGGTATCGCAACAGCGGGTGGCGACTATTTTTCAGGTTATATTGCCCAACCCCTAGAACCGATTTTATGGCAGTCTATTTTTGTCCTAGCCACCACCTTTGTGGTAATCAGAGGGGTCAAGGATGGCATTGAGAAAGCCAGTAAAATACTAATGCCGATTTTGATTGTGATGTCGGTTTTTCTGTCGATCTATTCGATCATGCAGCCGGGTGCCATGGCCGGGGTTTGGTACTTCCTGTACCCGGATTTGGCAAATTTTAGCTTTCAGGCAGTTTTGGCGGCCATGGGGCAGATGTTTTATTCGCTATCGCTGGCGATGGGGATCATGGTAACCTATGGTTCTTATCTCAGTAAAAAAGATGATCTGGAAACGTCAGTCAAGCAAATTGAAATGTTTGATGCCGGCATTGCCATATTAGCGGGGTTTATGATCATCCCAGCTGTTTTTGCCTTTTCTGGTGGCGATCCCTCAGCGCTCAACAAGGGACCGGGTTTGATGTTTGTGACCCTGCCCAAGGTGTTTGAAACGATGGCATTTGGAAATGTAATGGGCGGGGCCTTTTTTTTGCTGGTTTTATTTGCCGCGCTGACATCGTCTATTTCGCTGATGGAAGCAGTGGTGGCAACTGCCTGTGATCAGTTTAAATGGGAACGAAAAAAAGGGGTGCTCATTATCGCGGTGCTGGCAATTCTGGTGGGAATTCCATCTTCATTGGGTCAAGGGATATGGAGTAATGTGCACATTTTTGGGTTCACTTTTCTGGATTTCTTTGATTTTATCACGAACTCCATTTTGATGCCTGTAGGAGCCTTTTTCACCTGCATCCTTGTTGGACATGTTCTGGAAACTAAGATCATTACTGACGAGGTCAAACTGTCCTCACCCTTTAAACGGGAAAAGCTCTTTATCATTATGGTCAAATATGTCGCCCCATTATGTATTATTGGTATTCTCATTAGTTCGATTTTAGAGGCCTTGGGCGTGATTAAATATTGATGTCGAAGCAATCAATGTAACGGGCGAAAGGGTAAGGTTCAGCAATTCGGGCTGATCGCCATTCAACACAATTTTAACGGTTTCTTAACTCAAAAATTACCGGAAAGGTCTTTAAACATAGTAATAATCCGTGTATAAATAATTAATATGATCAATCAAATAAGCCCTATTGATCGATGCTGTTCAGGTTATACCGCCCTTACAACCAGAATATCATAATCGGCAGGGGTTATCCTTTTTTCGCAGTCTGAGAGTTGCTTATTTATAAGCGACTCTTTGTTTTATGCACCGAAAGTTACAGATTAATGACGCCGGGACGTTTGATTCGTTATATTTTTCTAAGCATGACGAGCAAAAAACGTCCCTATTTATGTTATAGTACATAGTATTAAAGATTTAAAGGGGCGGTTCGTGATGGCTAAGGGGTCAGACCCTCGGCCCGCACACTGCGCAATTGCCAGTTCGATTTGCAAATTCTTTAATTTAACTTATAATAAAACAACGGAGGACGCATTGATGAAATTAAGTAAAGAAGAAATTTCGTGGGTTCTAGTCGATTGTGGGAATTCAGCCTATTCGATGGCAGTTACGACAGCGCTACTGCCAATTGTATTTGGGATGTTTGATAATGTCCAAAGCAATATGGATCTGGGATATTTTAATTCGCTCGCCAGTATTCTAATTGCGGTGTTAAGTCCCATTTTGGGTACCATTGCAGATTATAAGGACAAGAAGAAGCGCTTTTTTGTCTTCTTTACGCTGCTTGGTGTCTTTGCAACGGCCGCGCTGGCCTTTGTGTCGCCGTCAAGTGGACAATGGCAGCTATTAATTTTTTTCTTTGTTTTATCAGCGATTGGCTTTTCCGGGGCGAACATCTTCTATGATGCCTTTATCGTTGACGTTGCCAGTAACGAACGGATGGATAGGGTTTCCACCACCGGATTTGCGTTTGGCTATATCGCCAGTGTGATTCCCTTTGGAATCAGTCTAGGGTTGATTTTTCTGATGGGGATGGACAAAGTGATTGGATATCAGATTGGCTTTATTGTTACGGCGCTCTGGTGGGGGCTCTTTACCATCCCGATGATAAGAGATGTCAAGCAGCGGCACTATCTTGAACCGGAACCGCGACCGGTGATTAACAGTTTTAAACGGTTGGCGGGTACCTTCAAGAATATCAGAAATCATAAAACCGTTTTTATCTTTTTAGCAGCCTACTTTTTTTATATTGATGGTGTTGATACCATCATTAAAATGGTGGTGCCTTACGCGACGACAATTCTGGGCAGTGATTCCCTGAATATCTTCACTTTGCTGGGAATTCTGCTGATAATCCAGCTGATTGCATTTCCCTGCGCGATTCTTTACGGTTACCTGGCCAAAAGGTTTTCGACCCGAATCATGATCATTGTGGGGATATTTACCTATATCATTTCCTGCGTGGCGGCAATCTTTATCACGTCGGTCGGGCATGTTTTTATTCTTGGTGCGATGATCGGCTCGGCTCAAGGAGGAATTCAGGCATTAAGCCGATCTTATTATGCTAAGATCGTTCCTAAGGAAAAATCAAATGAGTTTTTCGGCTTCTATAATATTTTTGGTAAATTTTCAGCCATTATCGGACCGGCGATCATGGCATTGACAACAACCCTGACCGGCAATGCCAGATTGAGTATGTTAGGGATTATCCCCTTGTTTGTGATTGGATTTATTATTTTTATGACGCTGCCGGTGGATCAGGGTCACTATTCGGAAATCATGGAGTGAGGTTTAACAATGCGCACAGCTAAATCAAAACATTTAATCGTCATCTCTTACGATGCCTTTTCACAAGACAATTGGGAGCTGGCCAGCCGGCTTCCCAATTTATCAAAATTAGTAAAAAACGGCGCCTATAGCACCAGTTTAAAAAGTGTTTATCCGACCCTGACCTATGTCGTTCATACGACCATGGTAACTGGAGTCTATCCGGATAAGCATGGAATCTATCATAATAACCCCTTTCAACCGTTTGTTCCGGAAGCCGAGCAGCGTTGGTTCTGGTATAAAAAAGAGATCAAGGTGCCGGCGATTTATGATGCTTTAAAGAAACATCATCTGAAATCAGCCGGAATTCTTTGGCCGGTCACGGGTCGAACCGCCATTGATTATAATCTACCCGAGATCCGGGCCATTAAAAACGAAAACCAGGTTCTGAAGATTTTAAGAAACGGCAGTCCGCTTTATTGCCTCGGCCTCGAAAAGAACTTTGGTCGCTTCCGAAAAGGCATCGAACAGCCTTATCTGGATGATTTTACCACCATGTGTGCAGTCGATACGATCATCAAAAAGAAACCCAATCTACTGTTAATGCATTTAATTGATCTTGATGATGCTAAGCATCATCAAGGTACCGACAGTCCGGAAGTTGAGCAAGCTATGCTGCGGATGGATGAAAGGTTGGGCGATCTCATTGAGGCCGTTGAAAAAGCGGGGCTAAAAGAGCAGACGACCTTTCTTGTGGTGGGGGATCATGGTCAAATTAATATCCGCTATAGGGTAAAGCTTAATCAGTTATTGAAAGAAGCCGGCCTTATTTATCGGGAAAACGGAAAAATGAAATGGCGGGCCTATATCCAGAGTGCTGGGGGAGCTGCGTATCTATATTTGCGAGAAAATGATCTTGAAGCAGAGCAAATGGCAGTGGCGATTCTAAACCAGGCAATCAACAAAGATTGTTATGGAATCGAAAGGCTGTACAGCCGAGCGGAATTGGATCAGCTTCACGCCGAAAGCTCGGTTAGCTATATGCTGGAAGCGAAGATCGGCTACTGTTTTGATGATGATTTGGATGGCCCAGTTGTTATCCCAGTGGATGCTTTAGAAGGTGACCACGCGACCCATGGTTATTCACCGGATAAACCGGATTATCAATGTGTTTTTGTGGCATCAGGCACTGATATAAAAAATAATTTCCAGTTAGGCGAAATTCAAATGGTTGATATCGCACCGACCATGGCAACTATTCTGGGGATTGATTTTTATGACTGTGACGGCCGGCCATTGGAGGAAATTTTCAAGGATAAGACACCGCGATTTTGAAATGTTTCGGTGCCATCCCTGCTGAAATCGATAGATGCAGGGTAAGTAGTTCAGAAAATCAATAAATGATGATTGCCGATTAACTTTGTATTTATCCTGTGAAATCATGAAAAGAGGTGAAAACGATGGAAAATGGATTTTGTTATCAAACCCAATTGGGGAAAATTGTTCTGACCGAGAATGGCAGCGCCATTACTCGGCTGATTTTTAGCGAGGTACTACCAGAAGAGGTTAATTGCAGGGAAACACCGCTTCTAAAAAAAGCGGTTCAGGAGCTTCAGGAATATTTGGCAGGGACACGCCAACGTTTCGATTTACCACTCCAACCGGAAGGCACCGACTTTCAGCAACAGGTCTGGAAAGCCCTCCAGGATATTCCTTATGGAGCGGTCTGTAGCTACCAGGATATTGCCCGGACCATCGGCAATGAAAAAGCCTGTCGGGCTGTGGGTGGTGCCAACAACAAGAACCCGATATCGATCATCATTCCCTGCCATCGGGTGATTGGTGCCAATGGCAGTTTAGTCGGCTATGGTGGCGGGCTTCAGCTCAAAAGAAAGCTGTTGGATCTGGAAAAACCGGATCAGCAGTCATAGTTATTTAAGCGATCTCTGAATAAGGGGTTGCTTTTTTTGTGGTTCAAAGTGTATCCGTCACCAATAAAATTTCAATTCAACTAAAAAAATTAGTGAACAAAAATATTAAAACGGTTAAAATGATAGAAGCGTGAAGTTAATTAAGCTGCGATTGAAAAGCGAGAAGGGAGTAGTAGATGAAACGAATCATCACAGAATATTTAAAACCCTATTATGGCCGGATGGCCTTTGGGGTATTTTTTAAATTTACCGGTTCGATCATGGATTTGATTATTCCCTCAATTTTAGCCTATATTATTGATGACATAATCCCATTAAATGAAAAGGTTCCGATTTTTTATTGGGGTGGTATGATGGTGGTCTGTGCCATCATTGGGATGGTCTTTAATATTGTTGCCAATCGGATGGCCGCCAGGGTGGCCAGCGATGCTACCGAGGTAATCCGTCATGATCTGTTTGCCAAGGTAATGTATTTTTCCAATCGACAGATGGATACCCTGACCAAACCATCGCTGATTTCCCGACTAACCTCCGACACCTACATCATCCACCAGATGATTATCCGGATCCAACGCCTGGGGGTTCGGGCACCGATTATGCTGGTTGGCGGCATTATTATCACGATGGCCC
This sequence comes from Acetobacterium sp., assembly GCA_028692885.1. GTDB lineage: Bacteria > Bacillota > Clostridia > Eubacteriales > Eubacteriaceae > Acetobacterium. The sequence goes on from JAQUWM010000029.1 coordinate 20,620, forward strand.
TGGACCCGGTTCTAGCAATGGTGCTGATTGCGATTATGCCCATCATGGCGGTGTTGATCACTTTGGTTTCGAGAAACAGCATGCCGCTTTTTGCTGGATTGCAACAGGCTTTTGATGGCTTTGTCAGAGTGGTCAGAGAAGACATCAACGGAATCCGGGTCATTAAGGCCTTATCTAAAACAGACTATGAGAAAAAACGGTTTGAGGTTATTAATACCGATGTCGTAAACCGCGAGAAAAAAGCCCGGATGACGGTGGCGGTGATTTCGCCGGCGATGAATATTTGTCTGAACCTGGGTTTGGTCGGGGTGGTAGTAGTGGGAGCCTTTGGCGTCAATAGTGGGAGCTCAGAAGTGGGAATCATCCTCGCCTTTATGACTTATTTCACGATAATTCTCCATGCCGTTTTAGCCATTTCCAAATTATTTGAGATGTGGCCAAAGGCGACGGCTTCGGCCGATCGGATCGTTCAGGCGCTGGAAAGTGTCGATGCATTGGCAGTTCAGGAAGTGGCTGAAGATAGTGAAGCTAACAAAATGGGTGCTTTTGTGGAATTTCAGAATGTCACCTTTTCATATAACAAAGAAGAACCTAATCTGACCAACATTTCTTTTGCGCTGGCCAAAGGAGAGACCCTGGGAATTATCGGCGAAACCGGCGCCGGGAAAACCACCCTGTTAAACCTGCTGATGCGGCTATATGATGCCGACGAGGGAACGATCACCATTGATGGTCGTGATGTCAGATCCATCGATCCCCGGGAGTTGCATAAAAAGTTTGGGGTGGCCTTTCAGAATGACATGATTTTTGAAGCCACCATTGAGGAAAATATTGATTTGGGCCGAAAGCTGTCGAAAGATGCCATTGCTGCAGCGATTGACTGTGCTGGGGCCAAAGAATTTGTCGATGAAAAATCCGATAAATCGGAAGAACAGCTGACCATCAAAGGAGCTAACCTCAGTGGTGGTCAAAAACAGCGGATCCTGATTGCTCGAGCGCTGGCTTCCCATCCGGAAATATTGGTTTTAGATGACGTCTCCAGCGCCCTGGACTATAAAACCGATGCTGCCTTTCGCAAAGCGATTAAAGAAAACTTTGATGAGACCACGATTGTTATCGTGGCTCAGCGAGTCAGTTCGATCCGCCATGCCGATCATATTCTGGTGCTTGAAAATGGTGTAGTCATCGGCTTGGGTAAGCATAAGCACCTGATGAAGAGCTGTGACGTTTATCGGGAAATCAGTCATTCCCAGATGGGGGTGTGCTGAGATGAGACGATCACAAAAATTTGAGAAACCGCAAAACCGTAAAGGAACCCTGATCCAGTTGGGTGGCTACCTGATGCGTTACAAGTGGCGGTTGTTTGCCGCCATCGCCTTAACGATTGGGAGCAACCTGCTGGCGCTGGTGGGGCCGCTGCTTTCTGGCTACGCCATTGATGCCATTGAACTGGGAACAGGTCAGGTTAATTTTAGTCGGGTGTTTTATTACGCTTTCTGGATGGTTGGGTTTTATATCGGCTCAGCCGGACTAACCTATGTTTTGGAAGTTCTGATGATCCGAGTCAGTCGTCAGGTTACCTATGCGATGCGCAAGGATGTCTTCAATAAACTGCTGGATCTACCCGTCGGCTATTTTGATGTCCACCAGACCGGTGATGTCATCAGTCGAATTACCTATGACATTGATACCGTGAACAGTTCGATTTCCAGCGACCTGATCCAGGTATCCTCGGCAGTCATCACTGTCCTTGGTTCATTTTTGATGATGTTGGCGATCTCGCCCAGGCTGGTGCTTATTTTTGCTTTTACCGTACCGGCTTCGATCTTTATGTCCCGTTATCTGGTTAAAAAGACCCGCTCACTTTTTAGTCGGCGATCCCAAAAACTGGGTGAACTGAATGGCTTTGTGGAAGAAATGGTGTCGGGCCAAAAGACTCTGAAAATCTATGACCAGGAAGAGCATACGATTGAAAAATTCAACATCAAAAATAAACAAGCTGTGAATGCCTATTATAATGCTGAATATTACGGCAGTATGATTTTTCCCACCATTAATTTTATCAACAATGTCTCGCTGGCCTGCATCAGTGTGTTTGGTGCGCTATTATATCTGACCGGAGCGATGTCGATTGGGCAAATTTCTTCCTTTGTGCTGTACTCGCGAAAGTTTTCCGGGCCGATTAATGAAATGGCCAATATCATGAACGATCTGCAATCATCGCTGGCAGCGGCTGAGCGGGTCTTCGCCTTGCTGAATGAACTGTCTGAGGCTCGAGACACTGAAGAGATGACCGCGCTAATCAATGTAAATGGTGATATCGTACTGGAAAATGTTCGGTTCAGCTATGATGCCAATCAGGTGATTATCAAAAACCTCAGTCTTAAGGCTGAGGCAGGCAAGCTGATTGCCATTGTCGGACCCACCGGAGCCGGAAAAACCACGATCATCAATCTGCTGATGCGTTTTTACGACACCGAATCCGGAAATATTTATGTGGATGGCAATGAAGTCCAGGAGCTGACTCGGGATAGCTTGAGAAAATCCTTTGCGATGGTGCTTCAGGATACCTGGCTTTTTCACGGCACGATCTATGAAAACCTGACCTACGGCAAAGAAAATGCCACCATGGCAGAGGTGGTTCAGGCCGCCAAGGCCGCCCGTATCCACTCGTTCATCGAACATCTGCCCCATGGTTACGAAACCATTTTGAGTGATGAAGGCACAAATATTTCCAAGGGTCAGAAGCAGCTCTTAACGATCGCCCGAGCAATGTTGCTCGATGCCAAAATGCTGATCCTCGATGAGGCTACCTCCAATGTGGACACCCGCACCGAGAAAAAGATTCAGGCGGCCATGCGTCAGCTGATGAAAGATAAGACCTGTTTTGTGATTGCCCACCGACTATCAACAATTCAGAATGCCGATCTGATTCTGGTGGTGGATCAGGGTGATGTGGTGGAACAGGGAACCCACGAAGAGCTGATAGAAAAACGCGGTAGTTACTGGCAGATGTATCAGGCGCAGTTTGAGTGATGAGATATGGATTCAAAATAATGATTGACAGATGTTTGATATGTCTTATAATTAGGGTATTAATAACATATGTTTAATATCAAGGAAATGTCAAAATACCAGGTAGAGATCGATCTCACCCCTATGGAGGGGGTTCTGGTAGCGGACGCAGCAAAAAAACGGTTAAAAAAATTGCGATAAATTAAGCGGTGACACTGTTTGCAGAACTGAAGCAAGCGAAACAAATCAGGAATAGGTACGGGTAGTAAAATGAAAATTGTAACATTGGCAGAAAACACATCAGTATCTGAGGCATTTAAAAATGAACACGGTCTCAGTCTTTACATTGAATCAGAAACCCATAAACTGTTGTTTGATGTGGGAGCCAGCGGATTGTTTGTTGAAAATGCCGAAAAAATGGGGATTGATCTTTCCCAAGTTGGTACGCTGGTCATCAGTCACGGTCATTATGATCATGGTGGCGGTTTGAAAAACTTTATGGAAATCAATGACAAAGCTTCCATTTATATCAATGCCAGGGCTTTCGAAAACCATTATTCCAATCGGGTCAATGGCGAAAAAGCTTATATTGGTTTAGATCAGGAATTGCGGGGCAATCCGCGGCTGGTCTTTTTACAGGATGATTGTGTGTTGGACGATGCCTTGTGTATTTTTTCCAACGTTCAGGGAACTCGTTATCAGCCTAGTGGCAATCAGGATCTGCTGATGGAAAAAGAGGAGATTGAGGTTTGTGATGATTTTTGTCATGAACAGAATCTGATTATCCGGGAAAAGGATCAGGTGGTTTTACTGATCGGTTGTGCCCATCATGGAATTGTCAATATTCTCGACCATATGGCGAGCAATTATGATCTTGATCCCAATCACGTCATTGGCGGTTTTCATCTATATAACCGATCTCGAAAAATATCGGAAAACCACCAAACAATTGAAGCCATCGGCAAAGAGCTGTTAAAGATCCAGGCAAGCTATCACACCTGTCATTGCACCGGAGTGGAACCCTATCACCGGCTGAAAGCGATGATGGGTGACCGAATTGATTATCTGGCCACCGGTTCGGTGATTAAGATATAAAAAATAAATTTATGAGGAGGAGTAATATGAGTAAGATAAAAGGAAATATGAGGTCGTGTTTGAATCCAATGGCCAAGGTGCTGGTCTCCTGCCGGGGCTTAAATGGCGAAAACAATGCCCTAGCTGTGGGTTATTGCGGCAACTGCAGTTATGATCCGCCGATGGTTATGGTCGGGATTGTACCCTCCCGCTATTCTTATCATCTGATTAAAGAATCGGGCTGTTTTGTGGTGAATCTGGTTGATCAAGCCTATGAAGAAACGTTTAAATATCTGGGCAGCCACAGCAAACGGGACGAGGATAAGCTAGCCGTGATGAAGGTCAATCTGGAAGAAGCTAAATTCGTCAAGGCTCCGATTCTTTCCGATTGTCCAGTTAATATTGAATGCACCATTGTCGATTCGATTGTTACCGGTTCTCATGAAATGTTTGTCGGAAAAGTTGAATATGTCCACGCTGATTCAAAACTGGTCAGTGCTGACAGCAGCATTGATTATTCCAAGATTAATTTTTTATAGACCGATCGAGCGCAAAAAAACCGGCCCGAATGATCAAGTTATATACTTGATCATTCGGGCCATCGTGTTATAATAACACCATAAGATAAAAACACAGTTCTGGTTGGTAGTCCAGACGCGATTAATGTCGTCAGTAACCTGCCTCCTAAGGTTGTCCCTTCTTTGTTATATTTCTAGGAGGAATTAAATATGGACAAAGTAACTGCTAAATTGACGGTTTTTTTTGACGAACATTTTTGGGTGGGGGTATTTGAAAGCGGGGATGGCGAAACCCTGAAAGTAGCCAAAGTGACTTTTGGCTCCGAACCAAAGAATGGCGAAATCTATGAATTTTTACTAAAAAATTATCACCGGCTCCAATTCAGCAAGTCGATTGCCGACGAAAAGAATCCTGAAAAACGGATTAATCCCAAACGGATGCAGCGCGAGATTCACCGGCAGTTGGAACAGCAGACCCTGGGTACTAAGGCGCAGCAGGCTCTGAAAGAAGAACAGGAAAACAAAAAGATAATCCGGAAAGCTTTTAATCGTCAGAAAACAGAGGAAGAAAAGCAACACCAATTCGAATTGCGACAGGAAAAGAAAAAACAGAAACATCGCGGACATTAATCAGGAGCTTGCGTAATTCAGTAATTTTAAGAAATCTGATACTCTGTGATCAAGTTACGGAACATTAATCAGAAATGGTTATAATAAAGATATACAAATTAACGATTAAGGAGAACAAAGATATGAGCGCAGTAACAATCACAAAAGATAATTTTCAACAGGAAGTCATCAGTTCTGACAAACCGGTATTATTAGATTTTTGGGCACCCTGGTGTGGTCCCTGTAAGATGGTATCGCCGATCATCGATGAAATTGCGGATGAGGTGTTTACGTTAAAGGTCGGAAAAATAAATGTCGATGAACAACCGGAACTGGCCGCTGAATTCAAGGTCATGAGCATCCCGACGTTAGCCGTAATGAAAGGCGGGGTTGTCGTGAAAAAAGCAGTGGGCGCAAAATCCAAGGCCGATATTTTAGATTTAGTGGCAGAATAGCCTAGAAAGAGCAGCAGCGAAAGCTGGTGCTCTTTTATTTTATGGTGCGCCCGGCATGGGCGCAATCTAACGGGTGAAAGTGCCTGAGTACGGGTAGGTAGTGCCCATATTTAAATGACAAAGCTATGGTAACTTAATAATCCAGCCTTCCGGACCGGCCAGATCGCCCAGTTGGATGGCAGTGAGGGTATCATATAGTTTTTTGGTTACCGGGCCCACCTCGGTTTCACTGTGAAAAATGTGCAGCCGGTTATGATGGAAAATACCGCCGATGGGAGTGATTACCGCGGCAGTGCCACAAGCTCCGGCTTCGGAAAAGAGCTCAAGCTCATCAATAAAAACATCTTCTTCTGATACTTCCATCCCCAAAACATGTTCAGCCAGGTAAAGTAGGGAGTATTTGGTGATGCTGGGTAGGATAGAGGGGGAATCGGGGGTCACAAACCGGTTGTCTTTGGTAATGCCAAAGAAATTAGCGGCGCCAACCTCTTCAATTTTGGTGTGGGTGGTGGGATCCAGATAAATGCAATCCGCATAGCCTTTTTTAACGGCAATCTCATGAGCCAGCATCGAGGCGGCATAGTTACCGCCAACCTTCTGCTGGCCGGTACCGTTACAGGCCGCCCGGTCATAGTCGGATACCATAAAATTAACCGGTGTCAGGCCACCCTTAAAATAAGCCCCCACTGGCATACAGAATACGGTGAAAATATATTCATTGGCCGGTTTGACGGCCACACTATTGCCGACTCCAATCATCATTGGGCGGATATACAGTGAACCGCCGGTACCATACGGCGGAATATAGGCTTCGTTGGCCTTAACCACATCGAGACAAACTTTGATAAAGGTTGCCTCAGGAATAACGGGCATTAACAGTCGCTGACAGGAGTCCTGAAAACGCTTGGCATTCTGGTCCGCCCGAAATAACTGAATGTCACCGTCTTTGGTCCGATAGGCCTTTAGTCCTTCAAAACACTGCTGCCCATAGTGCAGACAGGGAGCCGCTTCGCCCAGATGCAAGACATTATCTTCAGTCATAACCCCGTCATCCCACTGACCCTCTTTCCACAACGACAGGTAACGATAATCCGTTTTTATATAATCAAATCCTAATTGATCCCAATTAATTTCTGCTTTTATAGTCATTTTCAGCTCCTTTTTTAAATATCTGTTCTAATTCCCTAAACAAAGGACATCACCAGACCCATGATGCAGCCTAATAATCCGCCCAGCCAGACAATCGCATTGAGTTCTTTGCGCATGATTTCTAGAATCATTTTTTCAAACGTCAGAACATCATAGCCGTTAATCTGATCTTCAACCAATTTTGATAAGTTCAGGGCATGAATGAGAATGCCGATGTTTTTATCAATCAGCTGATGATAGGTTGAAATAACCCAGGCAACAAATTCCGGAATCCGGTCTTCGTATTCGCTATAAAGATCACAAAGCCGTTTGTCGAGCAGATTCGTGCTTTCTTTTTCAAAGATGCTGTCGAGAATCCCCTCGCCTTTTTCAACCACCATCCGTTCAATGATTTCAGACATTTTGACCTTGGCTGAACTGATCAGGTTTTCATTGATTAGCATGGCAAACATCGAACCCTGAAGATTTTTGACAATTTCGGTGACCGCTATTTCCGACAATAAGGGTCCCAATTCCATTTTAACCATCCGTTCGTAAGAAAAACCGACAATTTTGGTAGTGACATCAGCGATGATTTGCTCCCCCCGCTCATCGCCCGAAAATGAGTAAAACAATTCTCGTAGGGTTTCATCACTGGTGCTTTTTTTAGCAATTAGTCCATTAACGGCGATCGCGATTTTATCGTCCATTGCTTTGGATAGCAGGCCATTCTTGATCACATCCTCATTTAGCAGATTGTTAGCCACCACATCCCCGAGTGATTTGGCGATGCGTGATTTTTCTTTGGGGATCAAGCCTGGGGTAAAGGGTAAGGTCATTCCCAATACCTTGATCGCTTTTATGGGGCGAAAGAGCATCCGAATCGCGATGCCATTGGTGATCAGTCCGATAATGCCCCCGATGATCGGACCAATAAAAAATGATAAATCCATGGTTTCCTCCTGTTGAACTTCTGGTTGGAAGCTTTAGATATATTTTAATCTTTTTAAAACAAGCTGTCCAGTAGTAATGATAATTACCAGTAAGAGAAATAATAATTACTGGTAATTGTTATTGTGTTTACTTTAGCAAGCTGATACAATAAAGCAAGAAAATTTTAGGAAGCAGAGGGAAATGATGAAAAACGAGAATTTGAAACGGTGGATCTACCTATGTGTTGGAACCATCATGCTGTTGTTTTTGGGTTTATTATACGCCTGGTCAATTTTCAGAGCACCGCTGAACAAGGTCTTTAATGACTGGACAGTAACGGACTTATCACTTAATTTTACCATCTCAATTATCTTTTTTTGTATTGGTGGTTTTGTCAGCGGACAATTAACCCGCTTCATCAAAAACCAATACATTGTTCTAATGGCCGCAGCGATGCTGTTTATCGGTTTTTTCGGGGTCTCGAAAATTGATCCAACGCAGCCGGGACAAAGTTTAATGCTGCTATATGTATTTTACGGGGTACTCTGTGGAACCGCCGTTGGGATGGGCTACAATGCCATTATCAGTGCTGTCGTGCCATGGTTTTCCGAAAAAGCTGGTTTAGCTTCAGGAATTTTATAGATCGGAAGAGCA
>JAQUWM010000122.1 GCA_028692885.1 Acetobacterium sp.
TATCTAAATCTTCTACTGCCGGTCTGCCAATTACTTTTCCTGATAGAGTTTCAACATCTTTAGACAACCATGGTGCCACGGTTCTATTTTCAGTCACTTCTAAAATGTCTTTGAATTTCTGAGATTTTTTGCTTTTTGGTCGAACTTCAATCACATCGCCATCTTTCATGATGTAAGAAGGGATATTCAGTTTTTTGCCATTGATCAGGAAATGCTCATGATCGACAAGCTGACGAGCTTCTTTACGGGAAGTTGCCAGACCCAGTCGATAAACAACATTGTCCAAACGTGATTCCAAATGAATCAGCAGGTTATGACCGGTAATTCCTTTTTGCTTTTCAGCAATTTCAAAATAACCACGGAATTGTTTTTCCAGCACCCCGTAAATACGTTTTGCTTTTTGTTTTTCTCGTAACTGCAGCCCGTATTCAGATACTTTTGTTCGTCTTTTTCCGTGTTGGCCTGGTGGGGTTGGTCGTCTTTCAAACGCACATTTATTTGTTGAATAACAACGTTCGCCCTTTAAGTACAATTTTGCACCTTCACGTCGACATTGTCGGCATGATGCTTCTATATTTCTTGACATAATTTTCGCCCTCCTATTATACTCGTCGTCGCTTAGGTGGTCGACAACCGTTATGTGGAATAGGCGTAACATCGCGGATCAGGGTAATTTCTAATCCAGCCGCCTGTAAGGCTCGAATAGCTGCCTCACGTCCGGAACCAGGGCCTTTGACTAAAACTTCTACGCTTTTAAGTCCATGCTCCATGGCCGCTTTTGCTGCTTCTTCTGCTGCCATTTGAGAAGCAAAAGGGGTGCTTTTACGCGAACCTTTAAAACCTAATCCACCAGAACTTGCCCATGAAAGAGCATTTCCTGACATATCTGTAATGGTAACAATCGTATTATTAAAAGAAGATTGAATATGGGCCTGGCCACGTTCGATATTCTTTTTGACTTTTTTTACTTTTCTTCGTGCTTTTTTAACTGCCATTCTTTAGCCCTCCTTATTTCTTCTTACTGACGAGACGTTTAGGCCCTTTTCGAGTTCTGGCATTCGTTTTAGTCTTTTGCCCTCTAACAGGAAGTCCTCGACGATGGCGTAATCCTCTATAAGATCCAATTTCGATTAGTCGCTTAATGTTTAAGTTGACTTCTCGACGAAGATCACCTTCAACGGTGTATTTATCAATCGTAATTCGCAGATCATTGACTTCAGTTTCAGTCAGATCTTTAACTCTGGTATCTGGATTGATATTTAACGCTTTTAAGATTTCTAATGATGTTGAATGTCCAATACCATAAATGTAAGTTAATCCAATTTCTACCCGCTTATCTCGGGGCAAATCGACTCCGGCAATTCTTGCCATAGGGTGTGTACCTCCTAAATTGTTTTCTAAATGCTGGTGGATCAATCAAGTTAGTGACGTAACGAAATTAAAACCCAGGGTGTTTTTATATCATGAACATGACTAAAATTGCCGCGGTCATGTTCTTTTTTTCTGGACTCGACGGTTCAACCTTGTTTTTGTTTGTGTTTTGGATTTTCGCAAATAACCATAACACGACCATTTCTCTTAATAATTTTGCACTTTTCACAAATCGGTTTTACTGATGGTCTAACTTTCATTTGTATGCCTCCTTTATGATTTCCCTTTCCCACGCCATACGATACGCCCGCGGGTCAAATCATATGGGGATAATTCAACAACTACCTTATCTCCCGGTAAAATTCTTATGTAATTCATGCGAAGTTTTCCTGAAATATGTGCAGTTATCTGATGTCCATTTTCCAATTCAACTAAGAAAATAGTGTTTGGTAATGACTCAATAACTGAGCCTTCTACCTCGATAACATCTTTTTTGGCCATTGATCAAACCTCCTCACGATTCTCATCCCCAATACCATCAGGCATGTGATAGGATTCGAGTATTTTTCTTAACTCAGCGTTAGTTATCTTTTGTCCATTTAATATTTTATCACGAATATCTGTGGCTATGTGATTCGTCTTCGCCAAGTGTTTGACCTTTTTTCTCTTTGGATTACTCACTTTTCGAAGCTTTCCATTCGATACAGTGGTGAAATGGTCGTCCACCACTTCAATAACCACCATAAACTGGCCTTTATCACGGCCAGCTGTAGAACGAACCACTTGTCCAACTTTAAATTCATTCATCCAGCCACCAACTTAAATGACTGTCAGAAGTTCCGGAGCGCCGGTTCCGGTAATTAGAATGGTGTGCTCATAATGTGAAGAGAGCTGACCATCTGTGGTTACCACCGTCCATCCGTCTTTTAAGGTAACGACGTCAAAGGTTCCCGCATTCACCATCGGTTCAATCGCCAGGGTCATTCCCTGCCGCAGCCGAGGACCGCGACCCTTGGGTCCATAGTTGGGAATTGGTGGGTCTTCATGCATTTGCTTACCAACACCATGTCCGACATAGTCTCGGACAACAGAAAAACCGTTATCCTCAACATACTTCTGAATGGCATTCGATATATCTGACAATCGAAAGCCATCTTTTGCATAGGAAATTCCTTGATAAAAGGACTCCCGGGTCACTCTGATCAGTTTTTCTGCTTCTTCTGAAATGTTACCGACGCCGTGGGTAACCGCTGCATCGCCAACGTAACCTTTGTATGTCGCTCCGATGTCAATACTGATGATGTCGCCATCCTGCAATCGGCGTTTTTCAGGGATCCCATGAACAACCACTTCATTAATTGAAGCACAGATTGAGTTTGGGAATCCGCCATAGCCTTTAAATGTTGGAATCGCTCCGGCATCACGAATGTATTGTTCGACTGCTTGATCAAGTTCTTGTGTTGTTACCCCAGGTTTGATCATTTCACCAACTAAGGCGTGGGCGCCTGCCACAATCTTACCGGCATGGCGCATCAGATCAATTTCCTTTTGGGATTTTATGGTTATCATCTTTACTTAGCTCCACTTAGGATTTCTTGAATATTATCAAAAACGTCTCTCATGTGTTGCAGGCCATTAATGTTAATGATCTTTTGTTTGTCTTCATAGAATTCGATTAATGGTTCGGTCTGATCCTGATAAACCTGAATTCTTTTCTTAACTGTCTCAACTTTGTCGTCATCCCGCTGGTATAATGGTTTTCCGTCTAAATCACAGACACCTTCAACCTTTGGCTTGCTGTACTTGACATGATAGGTTGTCTGACAGGTCGGACAGATCCAACGGCCAGCGACGCGTTCAATCAAAATATCGAAAGGTACATCGAGATTGATGGCAAAATCCAACTCGCAATCACGTTTGGCATTAATGCGACATAAGGCTTGCGCCTGACCTACCGTCCGGGGAAACCCATCAAGCAAGTAACCATAACCGGCTGCCAGCACGTCATCATGGGTCAACCGATCTTCTACCATATCAACAACTAACTCATCAGGTACCAAAAGGCCTTGTGCCATGTATTCTTTTGCTTTTTTGCCTAATGGTGTGTCCTTACTCATGTTTTCTCTAAAGAGATCACCGGTTGAGATATGTGGGATATTGTAGGTTTGACAAATACGCTTAGCCTGTGTCCCTTTACCTGCACCCGGAGGTCCTAATAATACAATTCTCATTTTTCACTTAACTCCAGTTCATTTTAAGATTTTAAAAATCCCTGATGGTGTCTCATCATCATTTCTGCTTCAATCTGCTTAACCGTTTCAAGGGCTACCCCAACGACAATCAGCAAACTTGTTCCGCCGAATTGAAGATTGACACCCATAAAATTACCTACAAAAATAGGAATAACAGCAATGATCGCTAAGAAGACGCCACCAAATAATGTTAATCGGTTCATAATTCTCGACAAGTACTCTACGGTTGGTTTGCCCGGTCTGATCCCAGGAATATAACCGCCTTGTTTCTTGATATTTTCTGCAATATCAAACGGATTAAATGTTACAGCTGTATAGAAATAGGTAAACGCAATTATTAATATGATGTAAATAATATTAGTAAGCCAGGATCCCCAGGCTAAATAAGTTGAAATAAAATTTGCAAAGGCTGATGTTGGAAAAAAGCTTGCAACGGTGGCCGGGAATAAGGTTAACGAACTGGCAAAGATGACCGGAATAACGCCTGCCATATTCACTCGCATTGGAATGTGAGTGGTTTGCCCACCATACATTTTTCGGCCAACAACACGCTTTGCATATTGAACCGGGATGCGTCGTTGCCCTTCCTGAACTGCCACGACACCAATAATAACCACAACAATGAAGACAAGAAATACGATCAAAGTGATAATATTCAGTGTTCCAATGGTAAGGTATTGGTACATTTGGCCAATTGCTGATGGAATCCGGGAAACGATACTGATGAAGATAATCAGTGAGATACCGTTGCCGATACCATTTTCAGTGATTTGTTCACCCAGATACATTAAAAATGCCGTTCCTGCGGTAATACATAAAACAACCGTAAATACGGTAAAGGGGGTTTTATCAATTAGCAAATCACCGAAGGATAGGCTCATTCCTAAAGCTTGGATCAGCGCCAGCAGAATAGTCAGATAACGGGTATACTGAGCCAGTCTTTTCCGTCCTTCTTCCCCTTCTTTTTGAAGCGCTTCCAGGGCTGGAATCGCAAATGCCAACAGGTTCATGATAATTGATGCATTAATATACGGCGTGATACTCATAGCAAAAATGGTGAAATTACCAAAGTTGCCGCCGGATATAATATCAAACAGACCAAAAATTCCACTATCATTGACGAGTTGGCTTAACTGTTCGGTATCAATAAAGGGAACCGGTATGAAGGATCCCAAACGATATACAAACAGCAGTGCTAACGTAAATATTATCTTTCGTCGTAGATCTGGAATTTTCCAGGCATCCTTCAAAGTAGAGATCATCTTAGATCACCTCTACCTTTCCTCCTCCAGCGAGAATTTTCTCCTCAGCTGATTTGCTGATTTTATGTGCCTTAATGGTAAATGCCTTTTCAACTTCTCCGTTTCCAAGGATCTTCAAGCCATCATTTAATTTTCGGACGAGTCCGCATTCCAGCAATAGTTCCGGAGTAATCACAGTGTTTGCATCGAATGCATTCAGATCTCCCACATTGACTATTGCATACGTTTTTTTGAATCGGGCGTTTGAAAAACCACGTTTTGGTAATCGACGTGCCAATGGCATTTGTCCACCTTCAAAACCTGGTCGAACACCACCACCGGAACGTGATTTTTGTCCATCCTGTCCACGACCAGCTGTTTTTCCAAGACCAGAACCGGTACCGCGTCCTTTTCTCTTGGGTGCCTTTTTTGAACCTGGGGCTGGACTTAAAGTATGTAACTTCATCTTGACACCTCCTATACTTCTTTTACTTCGAGCATGAAGTCTGTTCGATGAATCATGCCACGAATCTGAGGGGTATCATTATGAGTTACGGTCTGACCAATTTTCTTCAGGCCTAAAGCTTCAATGGTTGCCCGTTGTTTGGGGTTACGACCAATTAAACTTTTCTTTAGTGTAATTTCTAATTGCTTAGCCATAATGATTCCTCCTAATCTAAAATTTCTTCAGGTTTTTTACCGCGTTTTGCTGCTACTTCTTCAAGTGTAGTCAGTTCTGCAAGGCCTGCCATTGTAGCATTAACCATGTTACGGGCATTGTTTGATCCTAAAGATTTAGTACGAATATCTCTGATTCCAGCGAGTTCGAGTACCGCACGGACAGGTCCGCCAGCAATAACTCCAGTACCTTTTCCAGCAGGTTTCAGTAATACATGACCTGCACCAGCTTCACCATTGACTAAGTGAGGAATGGTTGTTCCAACCATTGGCACTTTGATTAATGATTTTTTTGCTGCATCGATACCTTTACGAATCGCATCTGGAATTTCCATCGCTTTTCCTTTACCGA
>JAQUWM010000123.1 GCA_028692885.1 Acetobacterium sp.
AGCTGAGGTTTAGTCCAGTCACCGTAGATGCGCTTAAATGTTGGCATACCAAGGTTGGAGATTTCGTCAAAAATATATTTGATATATTTATCCGAGACATTATCAGCATCAATTAAGACGGCAATTTTCATATCATTTTTCATGGGTCATCCTTCTATCTCTATCGTGATTCGTTATTTTCGATTAGTTTGTTACTATCAGTATAATAGAAAATGCTCTTTTTTACAACCGACAGCCACCATAAAAAAATAACTGATCATAACTGATCAGTTATCAGGTTGGCGATAAACTAGGCGGTATCGACCAATTGTTAGCGGTTGTTTGCTGTGGGCTCTGCGTAAGGCTACGCCGCGTCCGCCTTCAAGCAAACACCATGAGCTAACAATTGTCGGTACAGGGTTATTCTTTTTTGATAGCTTCGTATGTAATCATCATGTTTGTAGGGGCGATCCGTGATGACTAAGGGGTCAGACCCTCGCCCGCAGCCAGTTTAAGGTTGGTCGTAAAGGTGCTCTTCTTCCCGGTCATTGGTTAGATTCAGTTTGTCCAGGACAAAGAAGATCAGGCTTAAAATCATCCCGACCACGGCCGCCAGAACCATGCCTTTAAGCTGAATCGCCCCAAAGGTCACGGCAATGCCGGATAATCCCACAACCAGGACCACCGAAGTTAGCGCCAGGTTACGGGATTTGCCGTAATCGACCTGGGCATCAACCAGAATACGGATCCCGGCAGCACCGATCATTCCATATAAAAGGAAGGAGATTCCGCCGATCACCGGGCCCGGAATGGTGGCGATCAGCATCGATAATTTACCAACAAATGAGCAAACAATGGAAATAATCGCAGCACCGGCGATAACC
Source organism: Acetobacterium sp. (assembly GCA_028692885.1). Classification (GTDB taxonomy): domain Bacteria; phylum Bacillota; class Clostridia; order Eubacteriales; family Eubacteriaceae; genus Acetobacterium. The sequence goes on from JAQUWM010000123.1 coordinate 864, forward strand.
TGAACAGAGTAGACCTTAGTAACCGCCATAACACCAATATTTTCACCATAGGTGGTGGTTGGTACGGATCCAATTAAACCCGATAACATGGTCGAAAAATTATCCGCAAACAAAGAGCGGTGTAAACCCGGGTCTTTTAAAAGATCCCGTCCGACAACCTTGCTGGTGACAATCTGATGACCAATATGTTCAGAAGCAATAACCAGCAGCACCGGTAAAATGATAATAATCGCTTCTAAATTAAATTGCGGCAGCTGGAAGTTCGGCAACGAAAACCAGGGTGCCTCGGCCACCGCCGCAAAGGTCGCCGGACCGACGATGCCGGTAATCAAGGCGGTGATATAACCAGCCACAATGGCGATCAGGATCGGAATAACGGCCAGAAATTTTCGGAACATCACTGATCCAAAAACCGCAAAGGCCAGGGTCACCAGAAAAACAATGACATTTTCTGGAACGATCGCAGTGACGACCTGTTCATATAGGCCGGAAGCGGCGTCCAGAACATAACTGGTACTGCTGATAACGCCAGCGGTACTGGCAGCCGTGCCGGCCAGCTCCAGACCAATCAGCGCCACCACCGGACCCATCGCCGCCGGGGGGAGCACCACGTTGATCCACTCAATCCCGAATTTATAAATAATCCCGGCCAGGATGCAGCCGCATAAACCAACGACGACGAAACCGCCGAGTGCATAGGAATAGCCCCAGGTAGCAATAACAATGCCAGCCGGCGCTAAAAAGGCAAAGCTGGAACCGAGATAAGCCGGTGCCTTGCCCTTGGTAATAAGCATAAATAAGAGCGTCCCAATACCATTCATAAAGAGTACAATGGCGGGGTTGATGCCAAACAGGAAGGGCACTAAAACGGATGCGCCAAACATGGCAAACATATGCTGTAGGCTTAGTGGTACCAGCATCTTCAAGGGCACCTTTTCCTCCACTTGGATAATTCTACGATTGTTCAAAATACTTCCTCCGTTCTTTTTCTTTTCCTTTGAAATTATAACATAGGAATGATAAGGCGCAAAGACTTTATCCAATTAAATGGATAATAATAAAAAAATAAGCAGCCGGTCGATTGTGATTATTTACCAGCCATCCAACCTGTGTTACAATGCAGATAAATCGATAAAATGTTAAGGAGTCCAGCACATGCGAATTTCAGTTGATACTAAAATATATGCCGTCATCGGCGACCCGATTGCCCAAAGTTTGTCGCCCCAGTTACACAATGGATTATTTAAAGAAACCGGTGTCGATGCGCTCTACCTGCCGATTGCGGTTAAGTCTGAAGATTTGCAAAAACTGGTAGATGGTTTTAGACTGATGAATTTTGGCGGTTTCAATATCACCAAACCCCATAAAATGGAGATCATCAAAGTTCTCGATCAATTGGATCCGCTGGCCGAAAAAATCGGGGCGGTAAATACCGTGGTTTACCGTAACGGAAAAATGGTCGGCTACAATACCGACGGATTTGGCTTTATTAAATCGCTGGAAACAAAAATAGCAAAAATTCCCAAAGATGAATTAACTATTCTGATTTTAGGGTGCGGCGGCGCTGTTAAATCGGTGGCTATGGCTTTAGCTGATTGGGGCATCAAAAAAGTTATCATTGCCAATCGCACGGCAGAAAAAGCCGCAGCGCTGGCCAACCTGATTAACGAAAGCTGGCCGGGCAAAGCTCAGGCCATCGGAATGGCACCTGAGGCGCTCAAAAAAGCCGTCGACGAGGCGACCGTGGTAGTTAACGGAACTAGTCTGGGAATGGCCGATAGTCCTCTGCAATCGCCGCTGCCCAAAGAACTGCTCAAAAAAGAATTGCTGGTTTATGATATGATTTATAGCCCACCAGTGACGCAATTGCTCAAAGATGGCAAAAAAGTCGGGGCACAAACCCAAAACGGTTTGGATATGCTCCTGTACCAGGGACTATTGGCTTTTGAATTATGGACCGGAATTTTTCCAGATCCGGTTGTTGGAAAAAAACTACTGGAGGAAGGAATCGCAGGAATTAAATGAAAAATAAGAAAAATAACATAAAAAATGATAAAAAATGCATCGCTTTGATTGGTTTTATGGCAACCGGTAAATCCACCATTGGTCCACTACTGGCGCAGGAACTGGGATATGATTTTATCGATACCGATGCCATGGTGGAAGCAGAGATGGGGATGGAAATAGCGGATATTTTTGCCCAGCTGGGCGAAGATTCCTTTCGGGATGCCGAACATGAAGCCTTAAAAAAAGCAGTGAACAGGGAAAAGACCGTCCTCTCGACCGGCGGCGGGATTATTCTATTTAAAAGGAATCGTCAATTATTAGCCGAGCAGGCTTTTGTGGTCAGTCTGTCAGCCCAGCCGGAAACAATCTATGGACGAGTCAAAAACGACGACACCCGGCCTTTACTCCGGTGCGAAGACCCGCTGTTGCGAATCAGACAAATGCTGGCTGAGCGGCAGGTGTATTACGATAACTGCGATTTTAGCATTTCAACAGAAACCTGGACCGCTGAGGCATGCTGTCAAAAAATCAAGGAAGCCTATAAAAAAGGCTAAAACAAGATCGGCAAGTGGGGGACAAAAAAATACCGATCCGGGGATCGGTGTGGCAATTTATTATTTCATCGCTTTCAGATCGCAAATGTAACAATCGGTCAGTCGTTGTACAGCGTCCGGGTTTTTAACCGGCCAGGTGGTTTCCAGTGCCTCGCAATGCGCTGTTGCGGTTTCTTCATCGAATACAAAATCAATACAGCCATTGCAATGCTTATCTTCTGCTTTTTTAATCAACTCAAGAACGGACTCATTGACAAACGCTCTGAATTCCTTATAAGCGGTTGTTTTATGATTTTCAAACATGCTCATTACTTCACCTTACTTTCTGGAGATCGGATTAATGGAAGGACAATTAAGTTTTTGCTTAAGCGTCAATCCGTTATCAATTTATAGTACCCTATAAATTAAAAAAAACAAGATAATATTTTGTCGTGTTTTCATTTTACGAAAATAATTTAAAATAAAAAAATGATTGAAATTATTTTTAAACTGTGTTATTATTTATAACAGTGTCCGGTGAGACCTAAAACAGAAAAGCAAAAAAACACCCTTTTATTTTAATCCGAAGTGATGGAATTGGCATAAGCAGAGAACCCAAATCTTTGATTTGGTGTGAATCGCTTAGTTGATAAGTTTAGTATTCAGAAGAAGTTTAGAAACAAGATAACCTTTATTTTTATGCCGAAGTGATGGAATTGGCATAAGCAGAGAACCAAAAATGCACGACCGTAGGAAGTGAACATTTTTGAGTGAATCGCTTAGTTGATTAGTTTAGTATTTCAGAAGAAGTTTAGAAACAAGATAACCTTTATTTTTACGCCGAAGTGATGGAATTGGCAGACGTGACGGACTCAAAATCCGTTGTGAGTGATCACGTGCGGGTTCGAGTCCCGCCTTCGGCACCACTATCGCTCCCTTAGCTCAGTTGGCTAGAGCACCTGACTCTTAATCAGGGTGTCCAGAGTTCGAGTCTCTGAGGGAGCACCAGAGATAAAATTTAAACCGCTGTTTACAGCGGTTTTTGTATTTTTTGATAATAAGGTTCAAATTTTTTTAAAAATCCAATCCGTTGCATTTGCAACGGATTTAAACGTCGCTTCCCGATATAATAGCAACATACAAAAGATTTTAAGAACTTAATAAGTTATGATCAAATAAAAATTTCAGGAGGACGATGTTATGAGTATGTTTTGTTATCAATGTCAGGAAGCGGCAAAAGGAAAAGGCTGTAGTGTCAAAGGTGTTTGTGGGAAAAATGAAGAGGTGGCTAAACTTCAGGATCTGCTGATCTACACCATCAAAGGAATTTCAGAAATTGTTGTAAAAGGTGAACTGGAAGCCAGAGAACTCGGCGAGGTCAACCATGAGGTGTTAAGAAGCCTGTTTATGACGATCACCAATGCCAACTTTGATGCGGACGCCTTTGTCAAAGAAATAAAAAAAATGACAACCCTGAGAAATCAGTTAAGAGACATGGTCGATGTTGCCAATAAAAAGAATTCACCCGGCTTTTTCCAGAAGCTGTTAGGCTTGAAGAAAGAGCAAAAGGGCAAAAAATTAAATGTTGCGGCACTCCATGATGCGGCCCGATTTGAAACCACCACAAAAGCTGAAATGATCAAAAAAGCCGCAAACGTTGGGGTAATGGCGACCAAAAATGAAGATGTGCGTTCGCTCAGAGAACTGATTACCTACGGGGTCAAAGGACTGGCTGCCTATGCCGAACATGCCCTCAATCTTGGCAAGGAAGACCCAAGTTTGTATGGTTTTATCTACGAAGCGATGGCAGCAACCTTGAATGACAAATTGTCAGCTGATGAGCTGGTTGCTTTGACCTTAAAAACCGGCCAGTTTGGGGTCACTGCGATGGCGCTGCTCGATGGTGCCAACACCGGAAAATATGGTCATCCGGAAATCACTGAAGTCAATATTGGGGTTAAAAAGAACCCCGCTATTTTAATCTCCGGCCACGACTTAACGGATCTGGAACAGCTTCTGGAGCAGACCAAAGGGACCGGCGTGGATGTCTATACCCACAGTGAGATGCTGCCCGCCCATTACTACCCGGCCTTTAAAAAATATGACAACTTTGTTGGGAATTATGGTAATGCCTGGTGGAAACAGCTCGAAGAATTTGAATCGTTTAACGGCCCGATTCTGTTTACCACCAATTGTATTGTGCCCCCCAAAAGTGACGAAGTTAAAGGGCGGATTTTTACCACCGGGGCTTCCGGTCATCCTGGCTGTATTCACATTGAAGCGGATGCCAATGGTAAAAAAGACTTTTCAAAAATCATCGCAATGGCGAAGCGCTTAAAAGCTCCAACCGAGATTGAAACTGGCAAAATTGTCGGCGGCTTTGCCCATGAACAGGTATTTGCT
>JAQUWM010000124.1 GCA_028692885.1 Acetobacterium sp.
CCCAACCGTATAGCTTTAAGGCCCGTTCATATTCATTAAAGGTCGGCTGAATAATCACTGCCTTCCCCGGTCCCATGCTGCGGGCAAAGAGATAGATCAGCTCAATGGCACCATTACCGAGAATGATATTTTCGGGTAATACTGCCAGATCGTCGGCGATCTTCCCAATCGCCGAAACACCGGTGATCTCCGGATATTTCACCAATTCATCTATACCGACGATCAGCTTTTCCCGGATTCCTGCGGGTATCCCCAAGGGATTAATATTGACGCTGAAATCCAGCATATTTTTGTTTTCGCCCTGATATCCACCGTGTTTATTCATAGCACACTCCACTTGTTTTAAATTCTTTTATTTAAACTCAATGCTTGCAAATTCAATGATTTTTCTGTTTGCTAAAAAGAATAAATAAGCACTGCCATCAAGGTCGCAAAAACCATCAGGACCACCTCGCTGCCATACATAATGGTAATGGTTTCGCGGATGTCCAATATTTCCAGCGGTGATTTAGCGTCTCCAATGGTGGGTTTTTCCAGGATTTCACCAAAATACTGGTTAGTTCCCCCCAACTGTATCCCCAGCAGCCCCGCCACCACCGATTCCGGATGGGCCGAATTGGGGCTCTTGTGATTGTGACGATCCCGTTTGAAAATGCGACAACCATCGTTAAAGGTATATCCCAAAAGCATCCCGGCAACCAACATAAAGATACTCCCCAGTCGGGCCGGAATCAAATTGACGAGATCGTCAAATTTTGCTGAGGCATAGCCAAAGTCCTTATAAGGTTCCTGGACGTAGCCGACCATCGAATCTAAGGTATTAGTGGCCTTATAGAGCATTACCAGCATCACCGGATTCAGCCAGGGTACCGGTATCAAGGCGCCCAGCAGCATATAGAAAATCGGGGCCAGCACCCCATCAATGGTATTTTCGGCCGTGGTTTCCACCGTCGCCCGGATAATTTCCTTTTCTTTGAGTTCTGAGGTATCGCGACCAACCAGATAACCGACTTGAACCCGGGAGACTTCAATATCGCCACCCATTAAGGCGGTCATCACTTTGCGTACTTCAATGGCCAGGGTTTTTGCCGCCAGGGCGGTGACAATCAGATAAAGGTTAAAGATCATATACAGATAAATGTTGATACTGTACAACAGCCATTGCAAACCAAAAACAATGGCCCCAGTCAGGCCCAGAACTAAAAATAACAGCAAAAAGCCTTTGGCTCTGCGATGCTTGCCATGATTCAGTTTTTTATTTAAAAAGCCGATGGTTTTCCCCATGGCGATGATCGGATGGGGCAGCCAGGGGGGATCCCCGATCAGCCAATCCAGCAACACGCCGATGAGTATCAGTAAAAACCAAAAGCCTCCCCCTAAACCCAGGGGAAGTCCTTCAATTAGATTCAATTTTCTATTTCTCCAATGATTTCCATTATTTTTTTCATATCCAGATTCGCTTCCACGGTCTCGGCCAGCAGATCATATTGTTCTTCTTTAAAGGCCTTAAAATCAAAGGCCGTCGGACCGGCTTCGAGATTCTTTTTGACCCGCAGGGCTTCAATGATTTTTTCCCGTAAGCCATCGTTGTCAAAGATGCCATGAAGGTAGGTTCCCATCACGGTGCCATCTTCGGCGATCACGCCATCCACGGTACCGTCTTCCAGTATCGCAAAAGGTTTGGCATTGTCCAGCGCTTCACTGGTGCCCATGTGAATTTCATAGCCTTCCACTTCCATGTCAACCAGTTCCATTCCCATGAAATTTCCCTGAACCTGGCCGGAAGTCCGGACGGTTCGCTTTTCTTCTTCAATGGTCGTAACGATGTTTAATAGTCCCAACCCTTCAATACTACCCCGGGTTGATTCCACCTGGAAGGGATCTTTTATTTCTTTGCCCAGTAGTTGATAACCGCCGCAAATTCCCACAATCGGTACCCCACAATCATGGATTCGCCGGATTTCATCACCCATTTTGCTGTTGATGACATGACAGGTGTCGTCGATGGTATTTTTACTGCCGGGGATTACCAATAAGTCCGGGTTGGCCAGCTGCAGATCGCGCTGGTTACGGTAGTATTCCACTTTCACATCCGGATGCATTTCAAAGGCGGTGCAGTCGGTAAAGTTGGAAAGGTGCGGCAGATAGACCATCCCAATGGTGATCAGACCTTCGGAATTATTATCAAACCGTTCACTGACGCTGTCTTCATCATCGATAACAAAGCGTTTGTAGGGAATGACGCCCAAGCAGGGGACCTTGACCATGTCTTCGATCATTTTGATGCCGGGCTTTAACAGTTCCACATCGCCCCGGAATTTATTGATGATAAAGCCTTTAATCCGGGCTCGCTCTTCCGGTTGCAGCAGCATAATCGTACCATAAATGGAGGCAAAAACGCCACCCTTGTCGATATCGCCGATCAGTACCACCGGAGCATCCACCAATTCTGCCAGTCCCATGTTGACGATATCGTTGTTCCGCAGGTTGATTTCGGCTGGGCTGCCGGCCCCTTCGATGACAATCACATCTTTGCCTTCAGCCAATGCGTCATAGGCCGAAACCACGATCTCCACCAGTTTGGGTTTATGGGCATGATAATCCATGGCATCCATATTAAATTCGGCTTTTCCCATCAAGATGACCTGACAGCCGACGTCGGAGTTTGGTTTTAACAGTACCGGGTTCATTTCAACCTGGGGCTCCATCCGGGCACACTCAGCCTGAACCACCTGAGCCCGGCCCATTTCTTTGCCATCTTTGGTGATAAACGAATTAAGGGCCATATTCTGAGATTTGTAGGGTGCCACATGATAACCGTGGTTATCGAGTATCCGGCACATGGCAGCAGTGATGAGACTTTTTCCAACTGATGACCCGGTACCCATAAACATAATATTTTTTGCCATGTTTTCTCCTTTTTTTCTTAACTTTCTGTAGTGAATTATTTAAGATCGTCGAAACCCCGTACCGACCAATTGTTAATCTGTTGTATGCTTGCAATTCGAACAGGTCTACAACCTGTTCGAATTGATGCATAGGGTCTGACCCCTTGGTCACAACATGATGTAACAATTGTCGGTACTTTGTTCGTCTTTTTAAATTTAAGTCAAAATTCTAGTGGTTTTTCAATGCGCAGACCACGGCGTCTTCAACGGACGAGATGACCCGGGGGTAGGCAACAATGGGTCGGCGGATAAATAAAATTTTTGCGTCGACCAGTCGGGCCGCTGCGACCTTTTCTTTAATGCCGCCAACGTCACCGCTGTCTTTGGTGACGACGAAGCCAATGTTATATTCTTTCATGGTGGCAACATTCATTTCCACCGAGAAAGGGCCCTGGAGGGCCAGGATATGTCGGGGCTTGTAGCCCAGATTTTCGCATTTTTTTAGCACCCCTGCCGTGGGCAGGACCCGGATATAGGTGCGATCTTTGGGCAGTCCTTCAAAGGCTTCCAGTTGCCGGCTGCCAGTGGTCAGTAGAATATTGCGGTCGCTTTTTCCCATCGCCCCGGTCAGATAATCCCGGGCTTCTTCATAGGTGTTATAGGCAACAATATCCTCTCCCTCATCGATATTCGATGGTCTTTCCAGCCGAATATAATCGATATTCATGGCGTCACAGGCCCAAATAGCATTTTCGGAAATTTCCCGGGCATAGGGGTGGGTGGCATCAATACAGAGATTGATATTGTAAATGGTAATGGTTTCCCGCAGCGTGCCGGCATCCAATTGTCCTGAAATCTTTGTCAAAAGGGGGTTTTCCGAAATCTGATCGGCCGCAATATTGGTCAGCGACGAATAGCAGACTTCTTTCCCTTCTTCAAGCAGAAGATCGGTTAATAATCGACTGTCAAGGGTTCCTCCCAATACCAGAATCACAGCTGATAACCTCGCGGGGTAATCATTTTTAATTGATCGCGGGTCACATAGGTTTTGGAATTGCCGATGATAACCATCGAAAACATATCGATGTCTGCTTCGTTCATTTTTTTCAGGGTCGTAATCACATAAGACTCATCTTTACGTTTGGCATTACGAACAATGCCCACCGGGGTTTCCGGTGCCTTATATTTCAGTAGAATTTCCTGAGCACTTTCGATATTGTGGGGACGGCCTTTGCTTTTGGGGTTATAGAGGGTAATGATAAAGTCCCCTTCACCGGCACAGTGAAGCCGTTTTTCGATGACGGCCCAGTCGGTCAGCAGGTCACTGAGGCTGATGACGGCATAGTCATGCATCAGCGGTGCGCCCAGAGTTGATGCGGCGGCATTGGCGGCTGAAATCCCGGGAATAATTTCAACTTCGACATCACTGTTCTTGGCTTCAACGATTTCCAGCATGATGCCAGCCATTCCGAAAACGCCAGCATCGCCGCTGCTGACCAGACAGATTTTTTTGCCCTGTTCAGCCAGTTCCAATGCTTTTTCACATCGGTCAATTTCCCGGCGCATCCCGGAAGAAAGCACTTCCTTATCGCCAATTAAATCAGCAATAATATCAATATAGGTTTTGTAACCGACAATAATATCGGCATCTTCCAGGCTGGCTTTGGCCGCCTCGGTCATATGTTCATACAGTCCGGGACCAATCCCGGTGACATAAATTTTGCTCATTTTTTCTCCTTTTTTAACAAGGTTATTTTATTACAATACTACCGTGAGCATCGTTGTCTGTTTGCACGAAACAAACAGCAAAGCAACAATTGTTCATGTTTTTAATTTTCATCCAGCCACACCGACAGGGTAATGCCACCCAGTTTTTGTTTTTCCAGCAGGCATTTCCCAAAACCGGAAGCGACAAAACCGCAAGGTTCGGAAACAGCGTATAGGCCAGTTGTTTTAAAAACAAAATCCGATGCTTCAAAACGGCTTTGAACCATTTGCACCATTTCATTGGGGATAATAACTTTTTTTGCATTAAAGAAAGTACCGGCTTCAATAATTCCCGGTTCTTCGGCTTTTAAGCCGATGGTAGCCAGGGCTTTAATACCTTTGACATTGAGATTCAGGGACCCTAAAGTCTCCTGAATGGCCTGAATAATCCGATCTCCCGGAGTATCCCGGCGACAGCCGACACCCAACACCAGTTTCCGGGGAACAAGCTTAACATTAGGAATTGGCAGATCTGTTTTTTTTGTATCAAGTGTCGTAATAACGACACCCTGATATTTATTTAAATTATTTAGATCAGTTAAATCGACCACCACTTCGATGTTATTAGGCAAAATAACCGCATCCAAATCACAATTTTCCTGATTCACAAAGGCCACCGGATCGCCGTTTAAAATCAGCGCGGTTACATCTTTAGCATCGGTAAAATTATCAATCGTGCAATTAATTTTCTGGGCCAGTACATCCACTGCCATCGTACCTTTAACATCAGTGCCGGTGGTGATCACCGCTTGGGCATCCAGCCGTTTGGCGACCAGCCGGGCCGCGTCATTGGCACCACCCAAATGGCCGGACAGCAGACTGATCACAAACTCGCCGTTGGTATCCATGACGAGAATTCCCGGATCGGAAGATTTATGTTCCAGATGGGGGGCAATCGCCCGGACGACAATACCAGTTGCTATGATGCAACAGATGATCTGGTATTCCCCGATGATGCTGCCCATAAAGGTAGTAATATCGGTGGTGATGATCTTTGTGGTTTCGTTGGCGTATTTGTCTTTGGTATAG
>JAQUWM010000125.1 GCA_028692885.1 Acetobacterium sp.
AATACTCAATCAATAAGGCAACGAAAGTTGCCAATCGGCATTTGAACCTGCTGTCCGTATGGCATTTTATTTCTTTATCACCAAGTTAATCAGATAAAGAAATGGTCAAAAGAATTCTTTGCTGCATTCATAAACATCGCTTATAAACACGCTAAATAGACATCGATCTATTTCTATCATTCGTTTCGAATTGTACTATAAAAGATTGTGAAAATCAAGAAATATTTGCAAATTTAACCCGTTTCTAACATAATCCTTCGCCTATTTAAGGACTTTTAAAAATCTCCGGTCACTTCTGAAAAGATGATCTCAACGTATTCAGGGCGTCCCGGTAATCAAATTCATGAATCTGTCTTTCCAGATCAAATCCTGAACCTCCCATTGCAAGTATGAGCAGATCTTTGTGCTCCTCAAACAAGTCATAGGCATCGGTGTCATTATTTTCAAGCAAAACTGCCAGTTGGTTCATGATCGTCTTGACTTCAACCCTGTCAATGTCGTTCTTTTTCTGGCTATCAGGGGAAATCCAATCTTTCGACAAGGCCTCCGCAAAACCTCGTATTTCTGTAACAAAACTATTTATCTGTTCTTTAAACTGCTCTTTTCCAGATCTGATCCGAACCGCCTGTTCCAGTTCAGCCGCCAGCTCCTGTATTTTTATAGCCCCCAGATTTCCCGCCACGCCCTTGATGGAATGAACCGTTTGCATGATATTCTGATAGTTTTCGGCGGTGGTCTGTTTTAAAATATCAATCGCTGCGGTTTCACATTTTTGGCTAAACTGCCGGATCAATCGCAAATAAACAGAGATATCGCCATCCAGCATTCTCAAGCCGGTTTCGACATCCAAGCCCTCCACCTGTCGGAGGGCTTTTAACCGATTTTGTTCTTCTGGTGCAGCAACTGAAAGTCTTGTTTGATCTTTGCCCACTGCGATTCTGGAAGCCCCTTTGTTTTCCGATTCATTTTTTTTAATCGGTAGCCACTTGATTAAACTTTTGTATAAAAGCTCCGGTTCCACCGGCTTGACCAGATGATCATTCATCCCTGCTTCAATGCATTTACGCCGATCTTCTTCAAAGGCATTGGCGGTCATCGCTAAAATGGGGACCGTCTCCCAACCCGGTAAGCCTCTGATGATGGTTGTTGCCGCCAACCCATCCATTACTGGCATCTGGACATCCATTAAAATTAAGTCAAATTTGGCCTGAGCGATTTTACTAATCGCTTCCTGGCCATTCTCAGCCAGCTCGATCTTAAATTTGAAGGGTTCCAGAAGTTGCCCGACGATTTCCTGATTAATCTGATTATCCTCAACAATCAGCATTCGCACCTGTTGATACCGCTTTAACCGATCTTCCAACGCTTTCAGGGATGACGGTATTTTTGTTTCCATACCGTTCTCCAGCAGCTCCATTAATGCATCATTAAGAGTTGATGGTGTCATCGGTTTAACCAAAATACGGCTGATCCCTGCTCGTTGGGCTTCTTCATAGGATATCTGATTGCCATATCCGGTAATCAGATAAACCGTCGGCCGGGTTTTCAGTTCCAGCGCTTGCAGCATCAGAGCTGTGTCAATGCCATCCATATCCGGCATTTTCAAATCCATAAATACCAGCCGATAGGGGTTCAACATCTGATCAGCTTGCGCTACTGCTGCCAGCCCTTCATTTCCCGAACTGACCGCTTCACTTTGAATTCCAAAATCAGTAAGCATACTGACCATCAGCTCCCGAGCTTCTAGCATATCATCAATCACCAGAACCCGGACTTCTTCTGAGGACTTAATGCTGATCCTATTTGGGGGAACTGCTGTTGATATTTCAAAGGGCAGTTCAAACCAGAACCGACTTCCCTGACCCAGCTCACTTTCAACCCCAATTTCGCCACCTAAGAATTTTGCCAGACGGGAGCTGATGGCCAACCCCAGCCCGGTTCCGCCATAAAGACGGGTCATCGATCCGTCGGCCTGGACAAAATCCTGAAACAGGTTATTAATCTGTTTTTTTGACATTCCGATTCCGGTATCCAAAACTTCAAATCGCAGTCGGATCTGTTTTTGATCCTGCTTGATGATCCGGGCCACGATCTTGATGCTCCCTGTTTCGGTAAACTTCACCGCATTGCTCATTAAATTAAGTAAAATCTGAGCAAAACGAACCGAATCTCCCCGCAAAACGGTGGGAATATGATCGATATCCACCAGTAAGTTGAGATTTTTTTTGGCCGCTTCATCACCCAAAATATTGCATACCCTGTCGATTTCACGGTCAGGCTCAAAATCATGGGTATCGATTAACATTTTTCCAGCTTCAATTTTCGAAAGATCCAGAACATCATTAATGATCTGCAACAAGTGATTCGCCGCCTCAGTCAGTTTATCAATCTGTTGCTCCTGACGCATCGTCAGGGGATCCCGCTTGATCAGATGGGCCAGACCGATGATTGCATTCATCGGTGTTCGGATTTCATGACTCATATTTGATAAAAATGAACTCTTTGCCTGACTGGCAGCTTCAGCTTCAAGCTTGGCCATCTCCAGCTCAGTCGTTCTAGAAACCACCATTTCTTCAAGATGCTTTTGATAGGTCTCCAGTTCTTCCAGATAGTTCATCTTTTCGGTTACATCCGAAACTGTTCCCCAACTGGCAATCTGATTGCCCTCCTGATCCTGTTCAAATTCCGATCGTTCTTCCACCCAACGTACTTGATCGCCGGCAATGATCCGATGCAAAACTGTAAAAGACTGACCTCGTGCTGATTTTTCGATCCAGTTCGCACTGATTTTTTCACGGTCATCGGGATAGACAAAATTCATATAGGATTCGAAAGTTTGCGGTGTTCCAATTTTTACGCCAAAAATGCGGTAGGTTTCGTTGGACCAAATCAGTCGGTTTTCTTTTATATCAAAATGCCAGTGACCGGTTTTAGAAACCTCCTGAGCCCGATTTAAAAATGCTTCATTTTGTTGTAATGCCCGGGTTATCGCTATCCGTTCCCGATTTAATCGGTACTGTTCCGATATATCCCGAATTACCTCAACAAAGTTTTCGCTTTCAGCCAGCCAGCACAGACGGCATTCAAAATGATGATTCCCATCCGTATAGGGCAAATCATACTCAAAGGTTTGCATTTGACCCGTCGTTCTAGCCATTGCCATAGCCTCTGTAAAAGCATTGTTGATATCTGGCGGCAATACGGTATCAATTTTTTTATAAAGAAAGACTTCCGGCGAAATGTAAAGATCCGATGTTTTTTTTGCCCGGTACTCGAGAATAATCCCCTTTGCATCCGTTAAAAACAGCAGATCCGGCACAACCTTAAAATACGCTTCCAAGATTCGATCGATTTTCGACGCCCGTTCTTCACTCAAATGCAATGCCGTCACATCTTGAACCACACCTTCAATTTGAATAATCTGGCCGTTTTCTGAAATGGGAATACCAACGGTACGAATCCATTTGTTTGTTTTCTTTTCGGTCGTTATCTCAAACTCCATTTCAAACGATTCTGCGTTTTCAATTGCACCTTTCAAGGCTTCTCGATATCTATCAATATCCCGACTCTGAAAAAAATGGTTTGGCTCCAGCACTGACGGAATTTCCCCCGGTTCCAAATCAAAAATATGAAACATTCCCTGGCTCCATTGGCTTGTCATGGTGTTTATATCAATTCGCCAGCTTCCGACCTTTGTCAATCGGGATCCCAATTCCAATAATTTATTCTGCTGTACCAACCAAGAATTGTCCTGTTCCATTTTATAACTCACCACCCTTCGCTTCCTGGCTTTTAATTTTTGTTCGCCGCTGTCCGATCCTGACACAAGACCTGTCTGAAAGCCTTAATTTCTGTTTCAAAAGCATCCACTACATCCGGATCAAACTGCAAGCCTTTCTGCTCTAAAATATAGTCCACCACCGCATCCATGCTCCAGGCTTTTTTATAGGGCCGTACCGTAGTAAGAGCATCAAATACATCTGCGAGTGCCATAATCCGTGCCGAGATGGGAATTTCATCACCATACAGTTCTTCCGGATAACCCTTTCCATCCCATCGTTCATGATGATAATTCATAATTCTCTCGGCCTCTTCCAAAAAGTACAACGCCGTAATTTCACCCTGTTCATTATCTGTTTTGTTGACGGATAAGGTTTTATTGATGGCCAGACGAATGGCATTTCCGCCAATCTTGCAATGGGTTTTCATTACCTCATATTCTTCATAGTCGAGCTTTCCCGGCTTTAATAGGATCGCATCGGGAATCCCAATCTTGCCAATATCATGAAGGGGTGCCGCTTTAACAATCCGTTCAATGGTATCATCACCCAATCGTTTTTTGAATTTCTCATTTTTTTGCAATCGCTCTGCGATAATCCGCACATAATTCTGGGTCCGCAAAACATGATTGGCGGTATCATTATCCCGGGTTTCAACCAATTCTGCAAAAACATTCAGGGTTGTATCCTGAATCATCTGGTTTTCTACCATCCGTCGTTTGACTTCAGCTTCCAGCCATTCGTTCTGGTTTTTAAGCCGGTCGCGGGCTTGTTTCAGTTCCAGATGAGCATTGACTCTGGCCAACACAATCCCCGGCCGAAATGGCTTAGTAATATAGTCAACCGCCCCCAGATGAAAGCCCTTTTCTTCATCAATCAAACTATCCAGTGCTGAAATATAGATAACCGGAATCCCCAGGTTCGCTGGGTCTTTCCGCAATTCTGACAAGGTCTGATAACCATCCATTCCGGGCATCATAATATCCATCAGAATCAGATCCGGCTTGATTCCTTTTTCAACCGCCTGAAGCAGCTCCGATCCGGATTTATAGGCCCGGATCAGAAAAGAGGGACTCAATAATTTTTTTAAGATCATCAAATTGATGGGTTCATCGTCGACAATTGAGATTTCATGTTTTTTCATTGTTCCCTCTCCGTAAGTTGAAAAATTAAACGAATCATTAAAATCGAATAACGCATTATCTTTATTTTTACCCCATCTATCAGGAATAAAACATGATCTTCCGTTCATCACCGGGATGATCGAAGAGTGCTGTCGCAACTAATCCGCTCAGCTAAAACCGGTGCCTCCTACCGACAATCGCTTCAGCGGACTGGCCCCAATATCCCGGCCAAAGCCTGCAGATCAGCTGCATGAATGATCGCCAACACCTCATCGGCCGGCATTAGCCTGGTATCGCCATGGGGAATCAGCAATTGGCTATTTCTGATAATTGCCACTAATACACATTCGGTGGGCAGCCCCAGCTCTCGCACCGTCTTAGCCACTGCCAGCGATTCTGGATGAACCTTTTCTTCTACCAATGAAAATTGTCCCTGGTTCAACTTAAGCAGGGTCATCATGTCCCCTACTGACATTTCTTCGGCCACCAGCGTCGCCATCAGCTCAGCCTGGTTTAGGGCCACATCCACCCCCATTTCCGGCGTAAATAACCAGGCATTCTTGGGATTTTTAATCCGCGCCAAAATCCTTGGCACCTGATATTCCAGACGGGCAATGGTGGCAGCCACCAGATTGATTTCATCAGCCCCAGTCACCACCGCCAGCACATCGGCCGAACGGATCCCGGCCGCTTCCAGTACCTCAGGGTCGGTGCCGCTCCCCAACACCAGCACCTCTTTAGGCAGATCACAACCCAGCCGTTCCAATTGATGCGTTC
>JAQUWM010000030.1 GCA_028692885.1 Acetobacterium sp.
CGAGTCTGTTATGAGGAGGTGTAGAATCATGTATGCAATTATTAAAACAGGTGGTAAACAATACCGCGTTCAAGAAAATGATGTTCTTCAAATTGAAAAAATCAATTTCACAGAAGAAGATGTAAAAGAAATTACTTTTACTGAAGTTTTAGCAGTCAACAAAGATGGCGAAATGATTATTGGTACTCCAGTGGTTGAAAATGCTGTTGTTAAAGCTGAAATTTTAGAAGTTGCCAAAGGACCTAAGGTTATTATTTACAAGTATAAATCTAAAAAAGATTATCGTAAAAAACAAGGCCATCGACAACCATTTATGAAAGTTAAAATTACTGGCATCCAAGCCTAGGAAATTTTATGATTTCAGTTAAGATTCAAGGTAAGAATAATAAAGCACATGAAATAATTGTATCTGGTCACGCAGGTTTTGCTGATCATGGGGAAGATATCGTTTGTGCGGCGGTTTCGGTTTTAACCATCAGCATCTTAAACGGACTCACCGAAATTCTTGGTCGGAAAGATCTCGGCGAAGTGGTCGAAGAAGGCTATGTCCGCTTTACCATTCCCGAAATCAACGATGAACCAATGAAGATGAAAACAGATACACTCATTTCGACCTATCTCCTGGGTATCCGGGGGATCAAGGAAGCTTATGGAGATTATATCCAGTTTGAAGAACAATAAATAGGAGGTGAACAACATGTTAAAAATGAACCTTCAACTATTCGCCCATAAAAAAGGGGTTGGTAGTTCAAGAAATGGTCGTGACAGTGAAGCCAAACGTCTTGGAGTTAAAAGAGGAGACGGTCAATTCGTACTAGCAGGAAATATTCTTGTTCGTCAAAGAGGAACAAAAATTCACCCAGGTACTAACGTTGGAAAAGGCGGAGATGACACATTATTCGCATTAGAAGATGGGATCGTACGTTTTGAACGAAAAGGCAGAGATAAAAAACAAGTAAGTATTTATCCTCGGGAAGCCATCTAGTTTTCCAGTGACAAAATAATACATCCATAAAACCTCTTATGCTCGTTTTGACAAGATAAGAGGTTTTATTTTTTGTTGTTTGGGTAGAACCCATAAAAAAAGCGAGGTAGCAATGTTTGTAGATAAAGCAGAGATAATTCTGAAGGCTGGCAACGGCGGACATGGCGGGATGAGTTTCCGTCGCGAAAAATATGTTCCCAATGGCGGTCCTGATGGCGGCAACGGAGGGCATGGCGGCAATATTGTTTTTATGGCCGACAACGGCTTTCGGACCCTGATGGAATTTAAATATAAGAGAAAACATAAAGCAGAAAATGGCGAAAACGGGACTGGCGGGCGATCGACTGGTAAAACTGGCGAAGATCTGATCATTAAAGTGCCGGTAGGAACCATTATTAAAGATAAAGAGACCGGACGGATCATCTGCGATCTTTCCGAACACGGACAAAAATACCGGGTCGCTGAAGGTGGCCGGGGTGGTCGTGGGAATATGAATTTTGCCACCGCCACCAGACAGGCACCGCGTTTTGCTCAGGGCGGGGTTAAGGGTCAGGAACGCACCGTTATTCTTGAACTGAAGCTGCTGGCCGACGTGGGTCTGATTGGTTTTCCCAATGTTGGCAAATCAACGCTTTTATCGGTGATTACCAAAGCTAAACCCAAGATTGCCAATTACCATTTTACCACCATCGTGCCCAATCTGGGCGTGGTCGAATGGCGAAATTTTGATCCCTTTGTAATTGCTGATATTCCCGGTTTGATCGAAGGTGCCCATGAAGGAACCGGACTGGGGGATCAGTTTCTCCGACATGTGGAACGAACCAAGCTGCTGATTCATCTGCTCGACGCCTCAGGCAGTGAAGGCCGTGAGCCATTGGATGATTTTAAAAAGATCAATTATGAATTGGAAAAATACAACGAAAAACTGGCCAAGCGAGTCCAGATTGTGGCCTTAAACAAGGTTGACCTGCTTTCAGAACCAGCAGAAACAGATGAGTTAAAAGCTGAATTGGAAAAGTTGGGCTATGAAGTCTTTGTTATTTCAGCCGTTACCGGTCAGGGGCTCAACGAATTGTTAAGCCGGACGATTCAGTTGCTGGATGAAATTGGCGAAGTTGAACCAATCTTTGACTTTGAACCCGAAGCAGAGATGATCTTCACGCCAGACTTCAAAGAAAAACAATTCACGGTTGAAAAATTCGATCATTTATTTGTCGTTAAGGGGGCTTTCCTGGAACGATTGATTACGTCGGTTAACTTTGAAGATTTGGATTCCATTGGTTTCTTCCAGCGGGTGTTAAAAGATAAGGGTGTCTTCGCAGAGTTGGAAAGCATGGGAATCCAGGATGAAGATGTGGTTCAACTGGAAGAGATCGAATTTGAGTATTTTAAATAGATTTCCCGCTTTATTATATGTTATAATAGCGTCGTAGAAAGTAGAGAAAAAATGTTAACGAGTAAACAAAGAAGTTATTTAAGAAAGCTTGCCATGGATATTCCCGATATTATTTTCATTGGCAAGGAAGGCATTACCGAGCAAGTCATCGTCCAGACCCGGGATGCCATCATTGCCCGGGAACTGATCAAGGGAAAGGTTCAGAATAATTCTCTGGAAGATGTCAATGATGTGGCGCGGGAATTAGCCGTTGCGACAAAATCGGATATTGTCTGTACCATCGGCAATAAATTTATTCTTTATAAAAAGAATTTATTAAAAACTAAAATCGAGGTGCCAACAAAAAACCAAAAGCCCATTAAACGGGTCAAGAAAAAGGCACTGAGTCCATCACGAAAATTCACGAATTCATAATAAGTAAGGATTTGAGATGAAGAAAAAAATCGGTCTTCTGGGAGGAAGCTTTAATCCCATCCATACGGGTCATCTGCTGCTGGCGGAATCGGCCCGGGATCAATACGAATTGGATAAGGTGTTGTTTATTCCCACTGGGAATAACCCATTTAAATTATCTCAGGACGAAATTGCCAGAAAACACCGGCTTAGAATGGTTGAACTGGCAATCGTAGGCAATGACAGCTTTGAAATATTAACCCATGAAATTGATCAGAATGGTATTACTTATACCATTGATACCATCAATAGCATTAAAGAAATTTATTCGGACTGTGATTTTTATTTCATTGCCGGTGCTGATTTAATGTTTGAAATCACCTTATGGAAGGGTGCCCCGGAGTTGTTGAAGTCGGTGAAATTTATCACGACCTTCCGACCGGGTTATAGTCATGATCGGCTGGATATGCGGATCAAAGAGCTGCAGGAGATTTACGGCGCTTCTATTTTCAAGCTGTACGCCACCGAAATGGACATTGCCTCTTCAGATATCCGGGCCCGCATCAAAAACGGTTATTCGATTCGCTATTTACTGCCTGATGCGGTGGAAGCCTACATTCATGAACATCATCTTTACTTGTCAAATGCGCCAATTGAGGGATAATTATGAATTGGAATGAGATCGAGGCAGATTTAGAAAAAATGCTGACCCCTAAACGGTTTAGACACACGCTGAATGTGGTCGAGGCGGCTGAGAAACTGGCTCGTGACTTCGGGTGTGATCCCGATCAGGCCAGGCTGGCGGCGTTGCTGCATGACTGTGCCAAGAATCTAACCGACGCGCAGCTGCTTGATTGGGCCAAGCAGCATCAGATCAAGATCGATCGGGTGAGTCAAAATGATCCCCAGTTACTTCATGGCCCGGTGGGGGCTGTCTTGGTTAGGGATCGTTACGGGATCAAAGACGCCGCGATTCAAAAGGCCATTGATTGTCATACCACCGGGTGCAAGAATATGAGCAGCTTGGATAAGATTATCTATCTGGCTGATTATATCGAAAAAGACCGTTCTTTTCCGGGGGTTGAGACGATTCGGCAAATGGCTGAAACCGATTTGGATGGGGCAATGATGATGGCATTAACCAACAGCATCTGTCATGTGGCTCAAACGGGAGCGCTACTCCACAAGCGAACCATTGATGCGCGAAACGATTTGATTATCAAAACCAGAAACTTAAAATAAAAAGATAAAAGAAAAAAATAAAATTCAAGAAGAAAGTGAGTGATTTTTATTAATCCAGAAGAATTTGCACAAAAAATAAAAGGGTGGATTGAGGATAAAAACGGAGATGACATTGAAGTTATCGATGTCACCGAAATGACCTCTATCGCTAACTACTTTGTCATTGCCAGTGGTAGTTCAGAACGACAGGTTAAGGCCATTGCTGACAATATTGAGTACGAAGCTCAAAAACTGGAGATCTTTCCAAAGGGTGTTGAAGGCCAACGGGAAGGCCGCTGGATTTTATTGGATTATTACGATGTGATTATCCATATTTTCCATGCTGAAGAGCGTGCGTTTTACAGCCTCGAAAAACTGTGGAAAAACAGTGAAGTCAGTCGCTAGACGGGGCTTGTTTTTTCGGATCGATGCAACTTGATCTTGAAGGATGCTGATTCTCCAGGATCAGGTAGAAAGCTGATCGATGCCCGTATGGGTATTAACCGAATTTCTGAACAAAACGAAATGGTGGCACTTCTTGATCCTTTGGGATGGGAAAACCCACCTTTTTAAATGTCAGGATTAATGTCTCCGGGACAGTAGATCGACGCCCATAAAAAAATAATTTCATTAATTAAGAAAATTAGAAAGAGGTAACTATGAAGATAGGAATCGTTGGCTTACCTAACGTCGGGAAAAGCACTATATTTAATGCCTTAACCAAGGCTGGGGCAGAGTCTGCCAATTACCCATTTTGTACCATTGACCCCAATATCGGGATTGTTACGGTACCCGATCCCCGCCTGGCGGTGTTAGAAAATTTGTATAACTCAAAAAAAGTGATCCCCACCACCATCGAATTTGTCGATATCGCCGGTCTGGTCCGTGGCGCCAGCAAAGGAGAAGGCCTTGGCAACAAGTTTCTTTCGCATATCCGTGAGGTTGATGCCATTGTTCATGTTGTTCGTTGTTTTGAAGATGACAACGTGGTTCATGTGGAAGGAAAAATTGATCCCATTGACGATCTGGAAACCATCAATCTGGAACTGATTTTTGCTGATATTGAAATGCTGGATCGACGGATTGAAAAAAATAAGAAGCTGGCTAAAACCAATCCTCAGGAAAAAGCCAATATCGACGTGGCGATGCGTTTGCGAGAAATACTTGAGGGTGGCAAAATGCCTAATGATGATGATTTCTCAGCCGATCAATGGGAATTTATTCAAACCATTCAGTTGATCTCCATCAAACCGGTGCTCTATATCGCCAACGTTTCTGAAGATGATCTGCATGAGGATAATGAAATGGTAACGCGATTAAAAGCCACCGTTTTAGAGAACCATTCTGGTAATCACAAGGATATCATTAAAATATCCGCAAAAATTGAGGAAGAAATCGCCCAGTTTGACGATGCCGAAAAAGCGGAATTCTTATCCGATATGGGTTTAGCTGAATCCGGACTGGATCAGGTCATTCGCTCCGGCTATAAACTGCTCGGTCTGATTACCTTTTTAACCGCCGGTCCCCAGGAAATACGCGCCTGGACGGTCACTGAAGGTACAAAAGCGCCGCAGGCCGCCGGCAAGATCCATAGCGATATCGAACGCGGATTTATTCGAGCCGAAATTACCAGCTACGAACAATTGATTGAAGCCGGTTCCGAAGTGAAAGCCAAGGAAAGCGGTGTCACCCGGGTTGAAGGAAAAGACTATGTCATGAAAGATGGCGATGTTACTTTTTTCCGGTTTAATGTATAGCTGTATAAGTCAAATTAAATAATTTTGTAAATCGAACTGGCAATTGCGCAGTATGTGGGCGAGGGTCTGACCCCTTGGTCATCATGGATCGCCCCGACGTTAATATATTTAATGGAATATAGAGTCTATCCTGGTTTGCTAAACTGCCGTGAACTTCGCTTTTATGAATGTCGCTCTTACCTGAATACCCGATAAACCTGGAGGTTACTGTGAAAGATCTTGTTTTAGTCGCCATCAATGCCAAATATATCCATACGAATCTGGCTGTCCGTTCATTAGCAGCGCAGTTGCCGGATTTTGATGTCGAAATTCTGGAAATGTCGATCAACGACCCGCTTCATCGCATCATCAAGCTACTGCTGGATCAGAAGACCAAACGGATCGGTTTTTCCTGCTATATCTGGAATATCGAGATTATTCTTAAGTTGGCTGAAGTCATTAAAAAAGCCAAGCCGCAGGTGCAAATTATATTTGGCGGGCCGGAGGTCAGTTTTGATGGTTTGGCATTGCTGAAAGATCACCTTTTTTGCGATCTCATTATTCAGGGCGAAGGGGAAAGCAAACTAACAGCATTGCTCGAAAATGATGATCAGGACGGTTTTAGCAAGATTCCCGGGCTCTGCTATCGTAACCGCTGCGGGGAACTGATCGAAAATCCCGATGCTGAAACCGTTCTGTTAAATCAATTTATTTTTCCGTATTCAAACCTGGAACTGGACCGTCTCAGTCATAAGATCATTTATTATGAAACGATGCGCGGCTGTCCATTTTCCTGTTCCTATTGTCTTTCTTCGGCTAAACAGGGGTTGAATATGTTGAGTCTGGAGCGGGTTTTTGCGGAATTGGATTTCTTTATTCGGGCGGGGGTCAAGCAGGTCAAACTGGTTGACCGGACCTTTAACTGCGATCTGGGCCGGGCTAAAGCAATATTTGCCTATCTGATTAAACGTGGCGGTGAGACTAATTTCCACTTTGAAATGACTGGCGATCTGATTGATGATGAAATGATTGCGCTGCTTGCTACGGCACCGCTGGGGCTGATCCAGTTTGAAATTGGCGTCCAAAGCACCGCCGCGGCAACGCTTGCGGCGATTGGCCGCAAAATTAGCGTGAGCAGAACCGCAGAACATGTCAAAAAACTGTTGGCTCAACAGAATATCCATATTCATCTGGATCTGATTGCCGGCTTACCTTATGAAACCTATGCGGTTTTTAAAGAATCCTTTAATCGGGTGATTGCCCTTGAGCCGGATATGCTGCAACTGGGCTTCCTGAAATGTCTGAAAGGCACGCGCATTCGCAATGAAGCGGATATCCATAACTATCAGTACGCCAGCTTTCCGCCTTATGAAATTATTTCAAATCAGTACATCAGTGCCGAAGAACTCTATCAATTGCGGCAAATTGAAGTGCTGGTCGATCGCTACTACAATAGCGGTGCCTTCAAAGATAGCCTGGCTTTTATTTTTGCGGCCCGGATTTATGACACCCCCTTTGATTTTTTTGAAGCCTTTTCCCATTATTGGGACCGCCAGGGTTATTATGATGTAGGCAAATCAAAGGAACAGCTCTTCGGGATCCTTCAGGACTTTTTCACGGATCATCAAGAATCTCAATTGATCGGAGAATGGCTTAAATTTGACTGGCTTGCCCGAGATCTCCGACTGCCAGCCAGCATGAGTGACACCAGTCCCGATAAAGAATGGATCTTCGAGTTTTTAAAAGATCCTCAGAATATCGCGACTTATTTGGGTGACTTTATTAATCTGGCACCGAAAAAAATCTATACCCAGGTCAAATTTCAAACTTTTTCGGCCGCCTTTATCAGCCGGCTCTCCGGAACGGTCTTGTCACTCGCAGATAAACCGGGATTAATGGTGTTTTCGGCGGCGGGCTTTAGCATGATCATTCAATAATACATTAAATTTGTGAAAAAACATTGATTCTTGGTTAGATAAAGGTTATACTAATAGGCAATAAAAATAAAAAAAGACGCTGATAAGGACGAGTAAGTTATCGATACGTTTCAGAGAGTAGGCAACCTGGCTGTAATTGCCTATACTGCAGATAATTGAAAACCACCTTGGAGTCGAAACCTGAACCGATGTTACATTAGCAGATTACTTATTAGTCGTTTTGTTGTAGCATTTTTATAGTAGGGTTTTTCGGTGCTGACCGTTACTCAGAACTTAAGTGGATTCATAAAAGTGAATCAAATTGGGTGGAACCGCGTTGATACGTCCCTTTGTTTGACAAAGGGGCTTTTTTTGTTTTTAAATAAATGTTTTCACGAAGCAAAACGCAATAAAATAGCGATCGCGACTGTTGACATTCGGTACGGGTGTTGATCATACACCCTGAATCGCTAAACGCTTATTTCACAATTAATCGCAAAAATAAAGGAGAAAATGATGATTACTATTACGTTAAAAGACGGATCCATAAAGACTTATGAACCCGGAATCACTGTTCTTGAAGTTGCCCATGATATCAGCCCTGGTTTAGCTAAAAATACCATGGCCGGAGAACTAAGCGGCGAGGTTGTCGATATCCGTCAACCAATTAATGAAGACGCTACCCTCAATCTGTTAAAATTCGAAGATGAAGGCGGCAAGCACGCCTTCTGGCATACCGGTTCCCATCTGCTGGCTCAAGCGGTCAAACGACTTTATCCGCAGGCAAAACTGGCGATTGGTCCGGCGATCGACAATGGCTTTTACTATGATATTGATGTCGATGTGATTATCACCCCGGAAATCATGGAAAAAATTGAAAAAGAGATGGCCAAAATTGTTAAAGAAGGTTTGACCATCAGTCGCTATGAACTTAGCCGCAATGAGGCGCTCGCCAAAGTGAATGCCGAAGGCGAGATTTACAAAGCGGAGCTGATCGAAAACCTGCCGGAAGATGCCATTATCAGCTTTTATTCGCAGGGTGAGTTCTCTGATCTTTGCGCCGGTCCCCATATTCAAAATCTCAGCGCAATTAAAGCGATTAAACTGTTAAGTTTGGCCGGTGCCTACTGGCGCGGTGATGAAAAAAATAAAATGCTGCAGCGGATCTATGGGATTACCTTTCCTAAAAAAAGCGAACTGGAAGCCTATCTGACCCGGCTCGAAGAAGCCAAAAAACGCGATCACCGTAAGTTGGGAAAAGAACTGGATCTTTTCTCGCTCCAGGAAGAAGGCCCGGGTTTCCCCTTTTTCCATCCTAAAGGGATGATTATTCGTAACGAACTGGAAAATTTCTGGCGCCAGATCCATCAACTGCGGGGCTACCAGGAAATCAAAACACCGATTATTTTAAATGCTGAACTGTGGAAGCGTTCCGGTCACTGGGATCATTACAAAGAAAATATGTATTTCACCGAAATTGATGATGCCTCCTATGCGGTTAAACCAATGAACTGCCCGGGCGGCATGCTGGTTTATAAACGCAAAGGCCACTCCTACCGGGATCTGCCGTTAAAGATGGCAGAATTGGGCCTGGTCCATCGTCATGAACTGCATGGTGCCCTCCACGGTCTGATGCGGGTGCGTAACTTTACCCAGGATGATGCCCATATCTTTATGACTCCCGATCAGATTGAAGCTGAAGTCATTAAGGTCATCGATCTGGCTGATGATGTTTACCGGGTTTTTGGGTTTAACTACAAGGTCGAATTATCAACCAAACCAGAAAAAGCCATTGGTTCCGATGAAGTCTGGGAAATAGCGACTGATGCTTTGAGAAAAGCACTGGAGAAAAAAGCCATCGACTATCGTTTAAACCCCGGTGATGGGGCTTTCTACGGTCCTAAAATTGATTTCCATCTGGAGGACAGTCTTGGTCGGACCTGGCAATGTGGCACGATTCAGCTCGATTTCCAGATGCCGGAACGCTTTGACCTGAACTATATTGGCTCAGACGGCGAAAAACACCGTCCGGTTATTGTTCACCGCACCATTTTAGGGAGCATCGAGCGGTTCTTCGGGATCCTGATTGAGCACTTTGCTGGAAAATTTCCAGTTTGGCTGGCACCGGTACAAGTCATGATTATTCCGGTGGCGGATGCCCACCATGATTTTGCCAAAGGGATTGCCGAAGAACTGACTGCCATTGGCGTTCGTGCCTCGGTCGATGTTCGGGATGAAAAACTGGGCTACCGGATCCGGGAGGCACAGATGCAAAAAGTTCCTTATATGCTGGTAGTCGGTGATAAAGAAGCCGAAGGCGGCGATCTGGCGCTGCGAATCCGCGACACTGGCGATGCCGGCCTGATCAGTCTGGCGGATCTCAAAGAAAAACTGATCGAAAAAATCAAAACAAAATCACTGACCTTAGACTAAGGATGTGGACAATTCAGCCTGAAACGGTTTGATTGAATAAAAATATAAATGGAGGAAAAGAAATGAAAAAACACGGAAAAAAATTAATGGCCACGCTGCTTGTTGCAGCGGTGGTTGCTTTAGGCGCTGGATGCTCAAGCTCGGCTACAAAAGAAGAAAGTACCGCAGCGACCATCGGGATTGTTCAATACGTTGATCACGTCGCCCTGGATGCTGCCCGCGAAGGCTTTGTCACGGCGCTGGCCGACAATGGTTATACGGATGGCGATAATATTACCATCGATGTCCAAAACGCTCAGGGTGATCAAAGTAATTTATCAACCATCAGTGACCGTTTTGTCAGCAACAAGGTCGATATGGTCCTGGCTATTGCGACTCCGGCAGCTCAGGCGATTGCTGGTAAAACCACCGAAATTCCAATTTTGGGAACCGCCATCACCGATTATGAAGCCGCTCGTCTGGTTACTTCAAACGATGCACCGGGTGGAAATGTCACCGGAACAACCGATATGAACCCGATCAAAGAACAAATCGATCTGCTGGTCAAATTGGTACCCACTGCCAAAACCGTTGGAGTCCTTTATACTTCCAGCGAAGATAATTCAGTGTTACAAGCAAAAATTGCCAAAGAAGCGATTGAAAAATTGGGTCTGAAATATGTGGAAGTAACGGTTACCAATTCCAATGATGTCCAACAGGCAACCCAATCGATTGTCAGCCAATGTGATGCCATTTACATTCCCACCGATAATGTCTTTGCCTCAGCCATGCCTCAGGTTCAAAGCATTACCGCACAGTCAAAAACACCGGTCATCTGCGGTGAATCCGGGATGGTCGAATCGGGTGGATTAGCAACCCTGGGAATCAGTTATTCAGACCTGGGTTACCAGACTGGTTTAATGGCTGTAAAAATTCTTAAAGGCACCGCCGAACCGGAAACGATGCCGATCGAATCAGCGACTAAATTTGAGTATGCGATCAATGGCGCAGTGGCTCAGGAAATCGGTTTAACGATTCCTGCCGATCTGCAGCAATATGTCATTACCGCAAAATAGCAACAGTTTAGCAAGTAGTCATGGATAGCATGACGACTTGCTATCTTATTAATAAACCTAATCCATAAATAAAAGTGAGGCAAAATAATGTTTGAGATTATCTTAGGTGCAATATCGCTGGGTCTGCTATGGGCCGTTATGACAATTGGCGTCTATATCACCTACCGAATCCTCGATATCGCTGATTTAACAGTCGAAGGAAGTATTGCGATGGGAGCTGCCATCGCAGCTTTTTCAATTTTTAATGGGATGAATCCGTTCATCGCAACCGGTTTGGCTTTTGTCGGCGGGATGCTGGCCGGACTGGTCACCGGAATTCTTCATACCAAACTAAAAATACCGGCTTTGCTGGCCGGTATTTTAACGATGATTGCGCTTTATTCAGTCAATCTGCGGATCATGGGCAAGGCTAACCTGTCACTGTTGCGTATTGATACGGTGTTCACCCCCTTGGAGCAGCTGGGATTAAGTTCCACCAATGCAGTCATGCTCTTTGGCTTTATCAGTGTGATGGCGATTATTGGTCTGTTATACTGGTTTTTTGGAACCGAAATCGGTTGTGCCATCCGAGCGACTGGCGATAACCCGCAAATGGCGCGCGCCCAGGGGATCAACACCAATAATATGATTATTCTCGGCCTGGTCATCAGCAATGGTCTGGTGGCGCTGTCGGGGTCATTAATCGCCCAGAGTCAGAGCTTTGCTGATATTCAGATGGGGATCGGATCGATCGTCATTGGTTTGGCCTCAGTTATTATTGGTGAAGTTATTTTTGGCACCCGTAATTTTTTCAATTGCCTGATTTCCTTAGTGCTGGGCGCCATTACCTATCGGATTATCATCGCCCTGGTACTTAAAATGGGGATGCCGGCCAACGATTTGAAATTGTTCACGGCGATTACGGTGGCCATTGCGCTATCTTTACCGGTCTTTAAAAGCTATCTTCGTCCCCTCAAAAAATCAATGAACGGAGGCGCACGATAAATGTTAGTAATCAATGATATCGAGAAAAAATTCAACGCTGGAACGGTCAATGAAAAAGTTGCTTTAAGCAAGTTTAGTCTGTCACTGGCAGAAGGTGATTTTGTCACCGTCATCGGCGGCAACGGGGCTGGTAAGTCGACCTTTCTCAATTGTGTAGCCGGGGTTTTTGGCGTTGATCAGGGCTCCATTCTGATTGATGGGTTGGATGTTACCAAGCTGCCCGAACATAAACGTTCGGGGGTCATCGGCCGAGTTTTTCAGGATCCGATGATGGGCACGGCTGGCAATATGGGGATTGAAGAAAACCTGGCGCTGGCTTATCGTCGCGGCAAGACCCGCTCATTGAGCTGGGGCATCAGCCATAAGGAACGGGAAATTTACAAAGAATATCTCAGCCATCTGGACTTGGGACTGGAAAATCGACTCCATGCCAAGGTCGGTCTCCTTTCAGGGGGACAGCGACAGGCGTTGACCTTATTGATGGCGACCCTGAAAAAGCCCAAATTGCTATTATTGGATGAACACACGGCGGCATTAGATCCCAAAACAGCCGACAAGGTGCTTAAGCTCAGTGACCGTTTTGTCAATGAAGGCAATCTGACGACACTGATGGTCACCCATAACATGCGCCACGCCATTGAACATGGCAATCGACTGATCATGATGCATGAAGGTCGGGTTATTTTAGACATCAAGGGTGAAGAAAAACAGCAGCTGACCGTCGATGATTTACTAAAACGCTTTGGTCAGGTCAGTGGCGAAGAATTTGCCAATGACCGGGCGTTACTTTCATAAAAAAAACGCTTGACAACGATGCGAAATAAGCATATAATAGCTGAGTAACAAAGTAGAGGAATCCCACTTCTCACCTCATTTCTCAGGGAAATAGGTAAATATGAATGAACGCATTTTGGATTGTTCGTTAGTATTTTTTTGCAGGTGGAGTAGACTCTACCTGCAATTTTTATATATGGAGGTATATTACGATTAGTAAAGATGTTCAACACGAAATTAATAACGAGATCCGCGATCGCGAAATCCGTGTCATTGACGAAGCCGGTGAAATGCTGGGAGTCATGAATACCAGAGACGCACAGAAATTAGCCGATGAAAAGAACTTGGATCTAGTGAAAGTTTCACCAAACGCCAAACCGCCGGTTTGTAAGATTCTTGACTACGGAAAGTTTCGATACGAAGAAATTCAACGATTAAAAGAAGCTAAGAAAAATCAAAAAGCTGTGGTTATTAAAGAAATTCGTATGTCGGTTCGAGTTGAAGAGCATGATATTAATGTTAAAATTAAAAATTGCATTAAATTCCTGGAACAAGGTAGCCGGGTAAAAGTCGCTATTCGTTTCCGAGGTCGTGAAATGGCTTATACGGAACAGGGAAAAGAAGTATTGCTTGATTTTGCCGAACGTGTTTCTGATCTTTCAGTGGTTGAAAAAGCGCCGAAAATTGAAGGCCGAAATATGGTTATGTACTTAGCACCTAAGCAAAAATAAATAAATGTGTTAATTGACTATCTGTTAGCGAAATTTAGTTTTTTTACTTAAGTTTCTCAGATATAGTTTTTTATAAAAGATACCTTGTACAGGGAGGAGGAAATAGTTATGCCAAAAATGAAAACACACCGTGGTGCTGCAAAGCGTTTTAAAATAAAAAAATCAGGTTTTATTAAACGGACAAAAGCTGGTAAACGCCATATTCTTAACAAAAAAAGCAGTAAGCGAAAAAGAAACCTCAGAAAAGCGACTGGTTTGGCTCCTGGAGATGCTAAAGTAGTAATGAAAATGATTAAAATGGTAAAAAGATAATATTTGAAGATAGGAGGAATATAGATAATGCGAATTAAAAAGGGCGTTAATGCCAAGAAAAAACATAAAAAAATACTTAAACTTGCAAAAGGCTATTATGGTGCTAAAAGTAAGTTATATCGATCAGCAAATGAAGCCGTTATGCGAGCACTCAGATCTTCATATGTTGGCCGAAAAGAAAAGAAACGAAATTTCAGAAGATTGTGGATTACCCGAATCAATGCTGGTGCCAGAATGTTTGACTTAAGCTATAGCAAATTTATGTTTGGTTTAAAACAGGCTGGGGTTGAAATTGACCGTAAAATCTTAGCTGATTTGGCCATGAATGACATCGATGCATTCAAAGACTTAGTTGAAGTATCAAAGAAAAACATGAACTAATCGTACGAAAAAAACTTCTCAACGGATTATCCATGCTTGAGAAGTTTTTTTATTGGATATTATTGTTGCTTTTTTATAACAGAGTGTTAAAATAAGTATGGTTGTCAAATATTATCGGTGGAGACAGAATCGTGACAGAAAAAATACGTTGGAATTTTAATAAGTTTGTGGGACAGCGCTCTCCGGCAGAAATGCTGATCTATGGATTTGCGCTGGTTATTCTGCTGGGCGCAATTCTTCTTACCCTGCCCATCGCCAGTGCCTCTGGAATAAGCGGTGGTTTTATCAATGCCTTGTTTACATCAACATCGGCGGTCTGTGTGACCGGGTTAGTGGTTGTTGATACGGGAACGTTTTGGTCGACCTTCGGGAAAGTCGTCATTATTTTTTTGATCCAGATTGGTGGATTGGGTTTCATGTCACTGACGACGATGTTTTTTGTTCTGGCTGGAAAACGCATTACCATCAAAGATCGCTTGTTAATTCAATCCTCGGTGAATATGGATTCGATCTCAGGGATCGTTAAATTTACTAAGTATATTTTCTTCTCATCACTGGTGATCGAAGGAATCGGGACATTATTGCTGGCCCTTGTTTTTATTCCGGAATACGGGTTTTTACAGGGCACCGCCTACAGCTTGTTTCATGCTATCTCAGCTTTTTGCAATGCCGGTTTTGATCTGTTCGGGAACTATGCCAACTTAACAAAATATGTCGGTAATTTTATTATCAATTTTGTCATTGGCGGTTTAATTATCTTAGGTGGCTTGGGATTTGCGGTTACCAGTGATTTGATTCATATCCGTAGGTTTGAAAAAATGACTATGCATGCTAAACTGGTATTAACCGTTACTGGGGTTTTATTGATTGTTGGTTTTGTGCTTTTTTTTATTTTTGAGTATCATAACCCTAAAACGCTGGGTTCTTTACCTTTGCCGGCAAAAGTGATGGCCGCTGCTTTTCAATCAATAACACCGCGAACAGCGGGCTATAATACCATTGATATTGCGGCCTTGACAACCCCGTCGTTATTTTTAACGATGCTGTTTATGTTTGTCGGGGCGTCGCCAGGCTCCACCGGTGGGGGCGTTAAAACAACCACATTTGCGATTATCATTATGACTGTTGCTTCAGTACTCTATGGTAAAAAAGATGTTGTTGCATTTAAACGCAGCATTTTAGGTCCGGCCATCCGCCGGGCAATTTCAGTTCTAGTCATTGCTTTTGCTATTGTCATCTTGATGATTTTTGTGTTATTATGTACTGAGCCTGAAGCTTCTTTTGAGGCAGTGGTTTTTGAAGTAATTTCGGCATTTGGTACGGTTGGTTTATCAACCGGATTAACCCCGCATTTATCAATTGGGGGAAAAATAGCCATCAGTATTACCATGTTTGTCGGTCGGTTGGGGCCATTGACGGTCGCCTATGCGATTTCACGCAGTGAAAAACGCGCCCGCGAAAACGTCGGTAATTTTAAATTGCCGGAAGGCAATATTATGATTGGCTAGAGGAGGAGTATTAATTGAAAGAAAAGCAGTTTGCAGTCCTTGGTTTAGGGCGTTTTGGTGAAGCACTTGCCATCACCCTCAGTGAATTGGGCTGTAATGTTGTTGTTGTCGATAAAGACGAAGAAAAGATTCAAGCGATTGCGAATTTAGTAACCTATGCGGTTCAGGCCGATGTGACCGATATCAATGCCTTGACGTCGATTGGGTTAAAAAATGTTGATGCCGTCGTTGTGTCGATCACATCCGATATTAACAGCAGTATCATGGGCATTGTCAATGCTCAGGAGTTGGGCATCAGCGAGATTTATGGGAAAGCCAATAATGGCCAACATGAAAAGGTGTTGCTTAAATTAGGGGTTAAAAAAGTATTCTCGCCGGAACGTGATATGGGCGAGCGGGTTGCCCATAATCTGTTCTCTGGCGATTTTATCGATATTTTAGAATTGGATACCAATCATTCGATTGTTGAAGTGGAGTCCCTTCATATCTGGGAAGGAAAAACCCTGGAACAGCTGAACCTCCGCGAAAAGCATGGCTTAAATGTGATTGCGATTCGAACCCTGGATGTTTTAAATGCATCACCCGTGGCAAGTGATATCGTTCGTTCAGGCGATAAGCTGATTGTCATGGGCGAAAACCGATCGATTAATGAGATTAATAAACTGTCCCGAAAAGATCATTAGCGATGTTTCCGGAAATTACCTCAAAAAATAATGAGCAGCTTAAATATCTGCGCAAACTCAGCAGTAAATCCTTTAGAGATGCGGAGGGAACCTTTGCTATCGAAGGCACCAAGCTGTTTCTCGAGGCCGCTAAAAAGCAATTGCCGTTTAAACAAATCTTTATCACCAGCGCCTGGCTGGAAGTTAATGCTGCTTTGAGCAGCGATTATTTAATCCGTTTAGCACAAAAAGATGTCACGATTGCCATTGTTAATTCGGCAATTTTTTCATCGGTTTCGAGTTTGCAAAAACCGGAAGGGATTATCTGTGTGCTGCCGAAAATAAGCGTCCCGCCAGGAACATTCAAACGGCACGTTTTACTGGAGGATGTTCAGGACCCTTATAATGTTGGCACCATCATCCGTACTGCGGATGCAGCTGGCTTTGACTGTGTTGTGACATCCGCCAAAACGGCCGATATCTATAACGAGAAAGTGCTGCGCGGTTCAATGGGATCAGTGTTTCACCTGCCGATTTATCAAGTCGAGTCGTTGCTTGATTATGTCAAACAATTAAAAGACCAGTCGATTACCATCGTTGGCACCTCCTTGACGGGCAGTTCCTTATGGGAGCGTGAATCCCTGACCGGGTCATTGGCGGTTGTGATGGGGAATGAGTCCCAGGGCATGTCGGAAAAAATGAGTCAATGCTGTGACCTCTTACTCAAAATTCCCATTTTGGGTCAGGCTGAATCACTTAATGTGGCCACCGCAGCAGGGATCATTATGTATGACCTGGTTAGAGATTTTAAATAAACGATGGTTGCCAGGTGTCAAAACTCAATTTAAGTCACTAAGCATACACTCTATTAATTTCTCAACATGCTCTGATTCAACATAGTGTATGAAAAATCAGTCAACATTACTTTTGACACTCTAACCAACGATATCAAAGCAAAATAAAAGCAAAAATTAAATAGATTATCAACAATGATAGAGCGAGTAAATAAATATTAAATTTTACAGAGAAAAAATCCCAGGCTGAGAGATTTTAGGTTTAAATTTATTGAAGTTCCCTCTGGAGTTTTAGATGTGAACGTCATCTTTTGATGGCCTGTAGCCGCTAACGTTAATTGCGTTAAAATTTTGAGTGAATACATTCAGTATTAATTTAAGGTGGTACCGCGGAATTATTTCGTCCTTTTGACAAGGACGATTTTTTTATTTTAAAGATTGGTTGAGGTGTCAAAACTCAATTCAAGTCGCTTAGTAGACAATATCTTGGTACACTAATGATTGCAGAATGATGTTTTTATTAATATATCGTGCGTGAGCACGGTCAAAACTATTTTTGATACCCTAAGTTTATATAAAAGCATTTAATTTAATAAGATAAAAGAAGATAAAAGAAAAGGAGAACGTAATGGAGTTAGAACTCAAACAATTAAGAGATCGCTGTTTGGCCGATCTTAAGGCCGTTTGCGAATTAAAAACACTGGACAATGTCAGAATAAAGTATCTGGGAAAAAAGGGGGAGCTGACCATTGCCCTTAAAGGGATGGGCAAGCTTTCGAGTGAGGAACGTCCGATCATTGGGAAATTGGCCAATGAAATCCGCGAAGAAATTGAGGATAATATTTCAACCCAGAAGCAGTCGCTTGAACAACAGGAAATCGAAGCGCAGATTAGAGAAGAAAGTATTGATGTCTCGCTACCGGGGAAAAAGCATCAAGCCGGAAATCTTCATCCGCTCACCACCACGATCAATGAACTCAAGGAAATCTTTCTGGGGATGGGCTTTTCGATTGCCGAAGGGCCAGAAATCGAATGGGCTAAATATAATTTTGACTATCTGAACGTTCCGCACGATCACTCGGCCAGAGACTTGCAGGATACTTTTTATTATGAGGACGATATTGTTCTGCGGACCCAGACCTCGCCGGTACAGGTGCGGGTTATGCAGGAACAGAAACCGCCGTTGCGGATTATCTCACCGGGTCGGGTATATCGAAGCGACGAAATCGACGCTACCCATTCGCCGGTTTTCCATCAAATGGAAGGTCTGGTTATTGACAAGGGCATTACCATGAGTGATCTCAAAGGTACCCTGGATTTATTTGCTAAAAAACTCTTTGGCGAACAAACCAAAACGAAATTCCGCCCACACCAGTTTTATTTTACCGAACCAAGCGCGGAAATGGATGTCACCTGTTTTAAATGTGGCGGCGTCGGCTGCAAGGTGTGCAGCAACACCGGTTGGATCGAAATTCTTGGCTGCGGCATGGTTCACCCCAACGTCTTGCAGTTCTGCGGCATCGATCCTGAGCAGTACAGTGGCTTTGCCTTTGGAATGGGGCTTGACCGGATCACCATGATCAAGTATGGAATCAATGATCTGCGGTTATTATTTGAAAATGACTTGCGTTTTTTAGCGCAATTTAAATAGGAGGAATCATACGATGCTCGTTTCACTGAATTGGTTAAAAGAATTTGTCGATATAAAAATACCCCCTTATGATTTTGGCGAGGCGCTGACGATGTCAGGGACAAAAGTCGAAACATTAACGGTTGTTTCTGAAAATGTAATCAATATCTTTACTGGAAAAATCACTAAAATCGAAGCCCATCCCAATGCTGATAAGCTGATTGTCTGTACCGTCGATATGGGCACCGAGGAGCGGGTAATTGTCACCGCCGCTAAAAATGTCTTTGTCGGTGCCATCGTTCCCGTTGCCGTTGATGGAGCCGTGATTGCCAATGGTACCAAAATCGGTACCAATGATTTTCGCGGACTGCTTTCCTATGGGATGTTCTGCTCGATTGAAGAACTCGGCATGAATACCGATTTGTTTGCTAAAGAAATTATCGAAGGCATTCTGATTCTCCCGGAAAATACCCCGCTGGGAATGGATGCCCGAGAACTGCTGTGGCTTGATGATGTGATCATCGATGTCGAATTGACGGCTAACCGCTCAGACTGCCAATCGATCATCGGCATCGCCCGAGAAGCGTCAGCAACCCTGGATCTTCCGCTGGCTGCTTTTGCCACTTATACGGCGGCGGAAAGTTGCAATCAGATCGCCGATTATTTGACGGTCAAAATTGAAGATCCGGCCTGCCCCCGTTATGTCGCCAAGATGCTGAAGGTCAAGAAAATTGCCGCATCGCCACTGTGGATGCAGGTCAAACTGCTAAATAGCGGGGTTCGTCCGATTAATAATATTGTCGATGTCACCAATTATGTGATGCTGGAACTGGGACAGCCGCTCCACGCCTTTGATTATGACAGCCTCCAATCCCAGGAAATTGTGGTTAAAACGACTGCTGCCAAAAAGATGATCACCCTAGATGATAAAGAACGAGACATTGATGAAACGATGCTGATGATCACCAATGGCCAGGCCCCAGTCGCAATTGCCGGCGTGATGGGCGGTCAAAATTCCGAAATAACCGAAAAAACCACGCTGATTGTGCTGGAATCGGCCAATTTTAACAAAAGCAGTGTCCGT
The DNA here is from genome assembly GCA_028692885.1 of Acetobacterium sp. Classification (GTDB taxonomy): domain Bacteria; phylum Bacillota; class Clostridia; order Eubacteriales; family Eubacteriaceae; genus Acetobacterium. The sequence continues at coordinate 19,996 of JAQUWM010000030.1, forward strand.
TTAACAGCCAAGCAGCTGGGCCTGCGAACTGAAGCATCATCCCGTTTTGAAAAAGGCGTTGATCCCGAATTGGCTGGCATTGCGGCGCTGCGGGCGACTCATCTGCTGTTAGAAATCGGTGCTTGCGAAGTCATTGAAGGGCTGATCGATGTTTATCCCCGCGTGGAAGCCTTAAAAAAAGTCAGCCTGGATATTAATTGGTTCAATGCCTTTGTCGGTATTTCACTGACCATCGATGAGATTGCCAACATGCTGACCCGGTTATTTTTTACGGTTGAAAAAATCAGTGATCATGTTTTGGACGTTTCCGTCCCAAGTTATCGGCTGGATATTGAACTCAAAGAAGATTTGGCTGAAGAAGTTACCCGGATTTTTGGCTACGATATGATCCCCGGTACGATCATGGGCGGCGAAACGATGGTCGGTGGTAAAACCCCGGTGCAAAAATTTCAAGACGCACTCAAAAATATCCTGGTCGGTCAGGGCTATTATGAAACCCTGACCTCCTCTTTTACCAGCGAAAAGCGTCTTCTCGGGCTGAATTCACAGCTTGAGGATAACCTCATTCCGCTGATTAACCCCTTGGGGGAAGAAAATAGCATCATGCGCAATACCCTGATCGGACATCAATTGGAAGTGATCTCACTTAACTATAATCGGAAAAATCCGTTTGCTCAGTTCTTCGAATTGTCCAATACCTACCGCAAAAATACAAAACCCGGGGAGCTGCCGATCGAAGAACAGAAACTGGCGATCAGCAGCTATGGCAGTGCCGATTACTTTGAATTAAAAGGGGTGGTTGAACTGTTACTGGAGCAGTCGGGAATTAAATACCCCGAATTTATTGCTGGCGGATCAGACTTCCTTCATCCCGGCCGAAAAGCTGAAATTTTTGTCGCTGGCACAAAATTGGGCGAAATTGGTGAGATTCATCCGCTGGTGGTCAAGAATTATGAACTGCCGAAACGGTGTTATGTCTGTCAATTGTCTTTTGAGGCGCTGTTTGACTGTGCCTCGCTGGATCATAAATTTACCGATCTGCCTAAATTCCCGGCGTCAAATCGCGATCTGGCAATTTTATTAAAAGCAACAATTCCGGCGGCGGCGGTGGCGACAATTATCCGTAACAACGGCGGTGACATTCTTGAAAGCATTGAATTATTTGATGTCTATACCGGGGCGCAAATTCCCGCGGATTATAAGAGCCTGGCCTATGCCTTAAACTTCAGACATCACGAACGGACCCTTAACGACAATGATATCAATCCCGTAATCGATCAAATTCTCGGCGCATTAAAAGAATCATTTGACGCCCAGCTGCGCGAATAATTGCTGTAATTAGGGGTATGAATCATTTAGATAAGGTGATTATCGGACTCTTGCAATTAAAAGGGGTCGGACGCCAGAAAGTTAAACAGCTGCTGGAAATGATTACCGTCCCCCAGGATCTTTCGTTTAGCGAGATTGTCGCAATCGGCCAAACCTTTCATATTATTTCAAGTCAAATCGGTCAAGCAGCGCTTGACGCCGCGATCGACTGTGCCGAGCGGCTAATCGATGAGTGTGATCAGCGGGGGATTTATCGCAAATCCTATTTAGACGATGGTTTTCCGGCCTGTCTGAATGTTAATGATCACCCGGTCTTAGTTTATTATCAGGGTGATCTGGAAATTTTAAACCACCCCAAACGGGCAGCAGTGATCGGTAGCCGGAGGCCGTCTAAGCTGGGAGCCGACTTCGCTTTTCAAGCCGGTAAGCTTCTGGCTGAAAACAATTTTGTGGTGATCAGTGGTCTGGCGGTGGGTGCAGACTTTTATGGACATTCAGGCTGTCTGGCTGGCGGTGGCAAGACGGTGGCTTTTTTACCGTCGGGTTTGAGCCCGGTTTATCCCGAATCAAATCGCGGCTTGGCCGAAAAAATTTGCGCTCAGGGGGGCTGCCTGATCTCCGAGTACAGTCATTATGAAACCGTTCAGCCTTATAAATTTGTTGAACGCGATCGCCTCCAAAGTAGCACCAGCCAGTTTGTGATCGTGTCGAATTTCTCGCCCGGCAGCGGGACCATCCATACCCTGGATTACGCCAACAAATACGATAAGCCGATTTACTCGATCCCGATCATTTATGACCAATCACGGGATGGCTTTAATCAGCTTAGCCAGAAACAAATCAACGTTTTAATTATTGAAAATACCGAGCTTAATCAAGTGATTGAAAATTATTAATTAATAAATCATTTGTAATTTTCTGCTTTATTACCTATAATAGAAGTCAGTAGAGTCGAGTAGAACATGATTATTACTTGTAGAAAGTTAAATTTATTACCCAGGAGGAAAAAATGCCTGAACAAACAATAATGGAATTGCGCATATTAGATACCGAATTTAATATAAAGGCAAAGGGAAACGAAGAGCATATCAAGCATGTTTCTGATTACGTCAACGCTGAGTTGGAACGCGTCAAGGCTGCTAATCCTTTTACTAATCACATTCGGATTGCGATTCTCGGCTGTATGAACATTACCGAGCGGCTTTTTATCGCAGAAGAAGAAGTTCGCAGCAGTGAAGAAATCAAAGCTAAAGAATTTGGCGAGATTAAACTGATCAAAGAAGAACTCAAAAAAACAAACGACATTTTAGATGAAGAAAAAGCAAAACAGCAAAGCCTGGTCGAAGAAACCGAGTTGCTGCAAAAAGAATTGGATGAAAAAAATGATCTGCTGGCTCAATATCGCGAACATTTGCGGCAAAGCAAGATTGAAAGTGAAACCAGTCGCAAAACAATACTGGATTTACAAAATCAACTTTTTGAAAGCCAGATTGAATTAGTAAAAGCGAACAAAAATCATATTGAAAAAGACGTCTTTAAAAGTATTGAAGACAAAATGAAACTGGATTAAAAAGCGGATAAAAATTAAATTTTAATTCAACTTATTATCTAAAGACAAAAAAAGATGTGTACACATCTTTTTTTTGTCTTTAGAATTTTCGAATCAATCCCGTCACCTTACCGAGAATTTTAACATCTTCGGCATTGCAGATAATCGGAGCCATCGTTTTATTCTCAGGTTGGAGACGAATTTTATTGGTGTCTTCATAAAAAATCCGTTTTACCGTCGCTTCATTATCTTCAAGCAGGAGTGCCACGACAATTTCGTCATTTCTGGCGGTTTCCTGTTTTCTGACAATAATCTTATCGCCATCGAGAATACCGGCATCAATCATACTGGTGCCCTTAACTTCAAGAATAAAGGCCGCATCTGTTCCGGTAAAATCTAACGGCAGCGGAAAAATATCGGTGATATTTTCAATCGCCAGAATCGGTGCGCCGGCGGTTACGCAACCTAAAATGGGCAACGAAACAATCGTTTTTTCATCAAAATAATTTGAAATTGTTTCATTGGGATCATGACGAAGGACTTCAATCGCCCGGGTTTTGGTTGAGTCCCGTTTAATATAGCCCAGTTCCTCCAGTTTTTTCAAGTAAGTGTGAGCGGTGGAAGTCGATTTTAGATTAACCGCGGCACATATTTCCCGCACCGATGGGGGATAACGCTTATCTCGCATTTGGGTTTCAATAAATTTTAATATCGCAAATTGTTTGCTGCTTAAATCCTCATACATTGGCATTCCTCCAAATATTTATGGCTTATTATACCATATCTTAAGCATAAAAACAAACGTAAGTTCTATTTTTAACAATTCTTTTTAAAATTTCGTTTAGTCATCATCACTTTCAAATTGCGATAAGGGGTTCTGATTTAAGGTGTCCCGCAGCGTTTCTTCATTAATATGGGTATAGATCTGGGTGGTCGAAACATTCTGATGGCCCAGGATTTCCTGCACCGAGCGGAGATCGGCATTGCCATAGCGAAACATCAGCGTTGCCGCGGTGTGTCTGAGCTTATGGACGCTGATTTCGTCGGTATTGAGGCCGCAACTGGCCAGGTGTTTTTTGACCAGATGCTGCACCGCCCGATTGCTGATTGGGGTATTCTGCTGGCTGAGAAACAGATAGGGCGAATCGGATTCCTGGCGCACCGCTAGATAGCGATTGATTGCTTTTAAACAGGCATGGTTTAAAAAGACGGTCCGTTCCTTATTACCTTTGCCGATGATCCGCAGGGCATCGTTCTTGATATCGGAAATTTTTATTTGGGTCAGTTCGGAAAGCCGCATCCCGCAATTTAGAAATAGCGTCACAATGGCAAAATCCCGTTCTTTATGGCGGCCGGTGATCCCTTTTAAGAGATCGACGGCTTCATCCCATTCTAAATAATGGGCGTGACGGGCGGGTAGTTTGGGCATTTCGAGTTCGGTCACTGGATTGGGCAGAAAATACTTCTGCTTATTGCACAAATAATTAAAAAACGATCGCAGCGATGAGACCTTGCGACTGCGGGCAGCGTCAGCATTTTGCCGTTCCTTGCTGGAATAAGAAAGGAAGGCATAGAGAATCCCCAGGTTGACCGTTTTTAAATCATCAAGTGAGACATCATCGATGGGAATCGCATCAAAATCGAGGGATTGGGGAACCATCGCAAAATAGCGCTTAATGAAGCGGAAAAAGATAATCAGGTCATAACGGTAGGCCTGAGCCGATTTTTCGGAATAACCTTTAATGGTTAAGACATAATTGAGAAATTCATCAATGATGGTATTGCTTAGAATTATTTTATCAGTTTGGCTGGTTGCGGTTGGCATGATAATCCTCCTAAATTTTATTTGGCAGTTAAGCAAGTTAATTGGTAAACCCTAATTGGAGAGCGTGATCCGCTAAGAAAGCCAATTCGAACAGATTGTTACAGTAATCTGCTTGTGGACGAATGAATCGATTGTAGTTTATCACATTTTAGCACTTTTGTCACGAAACTTACATTTCGTGACAAAACATTTTTGACGCGAGATGGCACCGCCCATAAATTCGGATTTAAAAAGAACGAAAATTCTACCACTGCTTCGGCAAAATTTTCGTTCTCTAAAATAAAATCTGAACATTAAATTTGAAAAAATTAAATCAGAAATCTTATTCCGATCGTTCCCGGATAAAAAAGCGAATTGGGGTGCCAAAGAAATCAAAGGTTTCGCGGATCTTGTTTTCCAGGTAACGCTGATATGAAAAATGAACCAGCGTCATATCATTGACAAACACCACAAATGTTGGCGGATTAATGGCCACCTGGGATGCATAATATAATTTCAGACGACGGCCATGTTTTGATGGCGGTTGTTTCATCATCACAAATTCGGCTAATGCTTCATTGACCTTACCGGTGGTGATTCGTTTAGCGCTTTGGGCCTTGACATATTCGATCGTTTCAAAGATTTTGCCCAACCGTTGTCCGGTTTTGGCCGAGATAAAGATAATCGGTGCGTAATCCATAAATGACAGCGCATCGCGAATATCGTCTTCCATCTTCTTCATCGTTTTATTGTCTTTTTCGACGGCATCCCATTTATTGACAATAATGATCGATGGCTTGGAGCGATTATGGGCAATTCCGGCAATTTTGGCATCCTGTTCGGTGACGCCCTGTGATCCGTCAATCAGAACCAGCACCACCTGAGAACGTTCAACCGCAGCAATTGCTCGGACGATGCTATAACGTTCAATGTCTTCATAGATTTTTTTCTTGCGTCGTAAGCCGGCGGTGTCAATTAAGACGTAGTCTTCCCCATCATAGCGGACACTGGTATCGACGGCATCCCGGGTGGTTCCGGGGATATCGCTGACAATAAGGCGCTCTTCGCCGAGCACCTTATTAATCAGGGTCGACTTCCCCACATTTGGTTTACCGATAACGGCGACGCGCAGTCGGTCATCTTCGGTTTCTTCTTCATCATAATAACGCTTGACATGGTTGATAATCTCATCCAGAAAATCGCCTAAACCTAAGCCCTGTTCGGCTGAGATGGGAATCGGTTCGCCAATTCCGAGGTTATAAAATTCAAAGGCGTTGTTTTCCAGGCCCTGGCTGTCAACCTTATTGACGGCCAGTAAAACATCCTTGTCATGTTTCCGGATCATATTGGCAACTTCCAGATCCGAGGCGGTCATGCCTTCCCGTCCGTCAACCATCAGGACGATCAGATCAGCCATATCAATGGCGATCTCAGCCTGGACCCGCATCTGCAAAAGAATGTCATCCTTGGTATAGGGTTCGATCCCGCCGGTGTCAATCAGGGTAAAATGGTGGTTTTGCCATTCGGCGTCGGCAATGATCCGGTCTCTGGTTACTCCGGGGGTATCTTCGACGATGGCAATTCGTTCTCCAACTAATTTATTAAACAGGGTTGACTTTCCCACATTCGGGCGGCCAACCACTGCGACAATAGGTTTTGGCATGTAATTTCCTCACTTCATTTATATCATTATTTTTAATTATAGTTTTTAATTGTATATATGTTCAATTAAATATTTAACGTAGGGGCGATCCGTGATGACCAAGGGGTCAGACCCTCACCTGCACACGGCGCAATTGCTAGTTCGATTTACAAAATTCTTTCATTCGACTGATAGTTTATAATTGTATGTTTACTGGTCTAATAAGGCCTGCAGCAGCGCTTCACCTTGAACTGGAACGCCGTGGATGGTCACATTAAGAGCTTCACCTAAGGTGGCCAGGGTCCAGTTGTCCAATAAGGTAGCAGTACCGCTACGCAGGGCGTTTTCCGGGAGCAGCAGCAAATCACAGCGATTTTGCGTTAGCAGCGGTTTCATTTGCGCCAGGATATCCGCACCGGTGAGCAGCCCGGAGACGGTAATGGTTTCGCCAAAGAAATGGTTGGTGATCGGAAAAACACTCAGATCCAGCGATGGCAGTTCCAGTCTAATCGCATCAGCCAGATTGCCAAGGTAATCAGCCGCCGCCGTTCCGGTTATAATCCCGATTTTTTTGGCGGACATTGGCGAATCCGCCGGTTGCGTTTTGATCAGCGCTAAGGCTGCTTTGACCGAGTCCTTAAAATCGGCCATCATCCCCACCCCATTTTCAATTTGGGGAAAGCCGCTATAATAATCACTTTCGGGAATGGGGCGTTGAGCCAGTAAAAAAAACTCGTCACTGGGATAGACAAATCCCTCGCCATGTGCTGCTTCCATTTCATCATGGACGGCATTGATAATTGCCAGCGTTTTTAAGGCATCGTCCTGATTAAACAGCCGCAGCTTTTCCAAACCCTGGCGATGGCTCGAAAGCCCCACTGGGACTACCGAAAGCGACTGCAGCAGCGGATAAAAGGCCTTTAAATCATTGAGGGTTTTTTCCAGTTCGGTACCATCGTTATAATCAGGTACCAGCACAATTTGACCATTCATGA
>JAQUWM010000126.1 GCA_028692885.1 Acetobacterium sp.
AACCTGCCACAACCCGGTAATCCCCGGCTTCATCGCCAATCGTGACTTATGGTGAAAGCTATACTGCTTAAACTCTTCCAAAGTCGGCGGCCGGGTGCCCACCAGCGACATCTCGCCTTTTAGGACATTCCACATCTGCGGCAACTCATCAATGCTGGTGGTCCGGATAAACTGCCCGATTATGGGGATGATCCGGGGATCATTATCGACCTTAAACATCAAGCCATCCATTTTATTGCGCGACATCAGTTCGGCCTTACGCTGATCGGCATCGGGATACATCGACCGGAACTTATAGATCTTAAAAGGCCGGCCATTGGTCCCTACGCGGATTTGCGAGTAAAAGATCGGCCCGGGGCTTTTCAGGTAAATCATTGGAGCGACAAAGATCGTGCAGATCGCCATAATCAGCAAGCCGACCAGACTGCCGCCGATATCAATCACCCGTTTGACAAACAATTGTGGTGCGCTGATGACATTTAAACCACTGGAGACTACCTTGTAGGGACCGAAATCCTCAACAATTTCTTTGATCGGATAGCGGCTGTTGCGTTCACCCAGGATATAATGGACCACTACCCCCATCGAAATACAGGTTTCTTCAATTTCCGCAATCAGCTCATCGTAATTACTGACATAGATCACCACATCATCGACGACGTTTTTTTTGATATAGTCATAGGCGGCTTCTTTGGAGGCCAAATTGGCAATCTTACCTGCCACCACCGGCTGCTCATCGAGCACCACCAGGCGGTCGAAATCATAACCAACACAAGCATTATTATGAATACAACCGATCATGTTTTCTAAGCTGTCCAGTTTATCGCTGTAGGTAAAGACCACCACCTTCTTGCCCTTACCATTGCTTTTTAGCTGCTTTTTGCTGTAACGCTTAATCATGCTCCTGACCATATAGGTCAGGATTAATGTCAATAGATACATCGCCATAAGATAAAAGCGCGAATAAACAGTTGATGTTTTTAACATAAAGGTAATCACGATCGCCCATAGATAAATTAAACTAACCTGATAGAAGACCGCCGTCAATTCAACGAAATAGCCACGGCAATAAATATTCTTATAGCTATCGTTTAATAACACGTAAACATAAAAACATAAGTTAATAATCACGGCCAGGCCCAAATACGACCGGACATTGCTCTGTGAAATAATGTCACCGATAAGCGGTAATAAAAATGTAATATTCAGACAGATAAAATCGCTTATTGTAAACTTATAATACTTTAACCAACTTTCCTTATAGACCTTATACATTTCTTACCCCATTTTCAAGATACATCTAACCCATAAAGCTATTCTACCCGCTTATAAAAAAGATCAACCGTTACTTGCGTTAAATTACCCTGATCCGGGTAAAACTCAATAAATTCCGGGCCCTGACGGGCTTCGCCGGCCATGGTGTAAATGGTTGCTTCCGGATAGGTTTTAATATAGTTCTGAAACTCGTTCATCTGCACATAATCACAGTCGGTGGTCAGATAGGCTTCCACGGCGCCAAAGGCCTTCACCAGGAAATTGCCGTTTTCCGCCACCCGCAGCCGTAGGTTGTTATAAAACCCGTTGATATACTGTTCCTGCCGTCGGATCCGGGATAAATTGGTACCATCGGAAACATCCATCCGTCGGCGGATAAATTGCAGGGCCAGATCTCCGGTTAAGGTCACCGGAGTCACCGGGGTCTCCCAGGTCTCTGGAGTCGCCGGTACAAAACTGGGATCAATGACGCTGAGATCTTCCGTGATCACAACCTGGACCCCGCCCACCATATCATTTAAAACCGGTATCGCATCCATTTTCATAATCGCGTAATTGTCGACGGTGATGCCGCCCAGCAGTGTTTCCACCGCATTGACGGTATTTTCGGCACTGTCTTTGAGGCCGGAGCCATAGGTATGGGACAAGGCAATTTGTTCATGGGCGGTGCCGGCGCTTTTGCCGCCCAAGCCCAATACCGGTACGTCCATCATCGTGTCCCGGTTGATGATCAAAATCTTACAGGTATTTTCAATTTTGTCATAGGCAATCAAAGCGAGAAAGTCGATCTGCTCATCGTTTAGGTAGGAATCACTTTCGGTTACTGTACCAAACTTGTCAACACCGCCGAGAAGAAAAGTATACACATCGGGATCTGGTAAGTATTTTTGATCATTGATATAGATTGCTTTAGATTCTTCATAATTTGTCAGGGTTTGACCGGCATTTTCGATTTCTTCTTGTCCAAATACTTTTCCCAGGTCGTGTCCAAAATTGGTTACTGCTAAATAAGCAGTAACCACCGCTATCGTGCCGATAATCAGGATGATAAAAGCACGAAAAACGAAGTTACTGCCAGCTCTACTATTCTTTCTCATCCGATTCGGTTAATTAGACAGATTTTTTCTTTTTCAGGGCCACGAATACAACTGCCAGGATCACTGCTCCCAGACCTAAAGCGGGAATCAGCATTGAGGTATTGCTATCACTGCCGCCGGCTTCGCCGGTCACTGCTGGTGGAGCCGCATTTTTCTTGGTATTTTCAACGGTTGTTGTGGCGGTTGCGGTGTTTTTATCGGCAACCAGAATTGCCACTGGGCATAAATGCGGGAATTTAACGGTGATTGAGCCATCGGCATTGACGGTGACATCGTTTGACTCGATGAAATCCCATTTGCCGGTATCCTTGTTGTAAACGGTCACGATGACGTTGTCACCTGGTTTGTACTTACCGCTAAGGGTTAGCTCCAGTTTTTGGCCGTTGCCAAATGATAATTCCTGTCCGACATTGATATCAAAGATCTCCTTGACAACCACCTTATCGGCATCAATCCCGGGATAATTTTTAGTCATGAAATCGGCCAGATCCTTATTGTATTGCGAATCAGGATTGGTGAATTCGGCTTTAGCCTTGTCATAAACTGCTTTTTCTTCTGGCGTTAAGGTTCCCTCTGCGGCATCGGCGGTAATCTTAATATCGCCAGCATTGATGGTGATCGCATTGCCATTCGCATCGGTGAATGTCGCCGCCCCCACAACATCTGGCGCTGCCTTTTGACTCACACTCGGGGCCACCGATGCAAATACCTGCGCACTCGTCAACGATAAGAGCGCCACTGTCATCACTACGATGACTTTCCAATTTTTTTTACCTTTCATAAATAAGTCCTCCTTCTAAATATTGGTTTTGTTTATCATTAAAAGCGTTAACGCTTTCGATGCCTAGTTTTTTTTCAATCGTTTTGTAGGCTTCCCCCAGATTGGGGGGCCGGGATGTCAGGTTGTGACAATCCGAGCCGATAAAATCGACGCGGTTTTCTTTGATCAGCTTCAGGGCCTTTCTTTGGGTCCGGCGATTGATGATATAGTCGGCGTTGACCTGAATCAAAAAATTATCACAGACATAGTCGACATTGTCGGTTCTTTTTTGCGTCTGAAAATAGCGGTCCAGATGGGCAAACACCACTTTCAGCTTGGTTCGGTTTTCAATGGCATGCAGGGAATCCAGCATCCGTTTGGTCCAGACTGTCATGGGCATTTCAATTAAGATAAAGTTGGTGTCGGCAATCTTTAGTAATTCAATGTCTTCCGAATAAACGATCCCATCATAATAGGCGATTTCGGCGCCGACCCGGAGCTTTTCGGGGGGCAGCGCCAGGGCTGCGACGGCACTGGCCCGGCGGGCTAAAAAATCTTCGGGCTTTTCCAGCCAGGGATAAAAGTGGGGCGTCGCCACCACCATTTGCACCCCCTGATTAAAGGATGCTTCAAGCATTTTTTGCGATTCTGCCACATTTTTACTGCCGTCATCCATCCCCGGTAAAATATGCGAATGAAAATCAATCATCCGATCACCCCTGTGGCAGTGAAGCACTGGCATTCACATAATCCGTTTCGTAATATCCTTCATGCCCATATTTTCTATAATACCCCGATTTTGTCTGATTATAGCCGTTAAAGACAAATCCTAAAATTTTAATGTTGGCGAATTTCAACTGCCGGATTGTTTCATTAAGTGATTTTTGATTGCCACGATCCTGCCTGACCACCACCACCATACCGTCAAGCAGTTTAGAGGCGATCACGGCGTCAGCAACGGCTGTGACCGGGGGCAGATCAATTAAGATATAATCATAGCTCTCCGAACAGATCTCGATAAACCCTTTGAGCTTATTGGAATCCAGCAATTCGCCCGGATTGGGCGGGATTCTTCCTGTCGGTGCCAAGTCAAAATTAACCTGTTCCGACATTCCTACACCAATTAGAATATCATTCACCGAAATGTCATGATTCACCAGCAGATCTGTCAAACCGACATTTCTATTCAGACCCAGCTTGGCAGCGATGGTCGGTTTTCTGAAATCGGCTTCCAGAACCAGCACCTTCTTTTCATTTGAGGCAATCGCATAGGCGATATTGATGGTGGTCAGGCTTTTTCCTTCGCTACTCAGGGCACTGGTAATGCCAATAACCTTGCATTTTTTATCATTAGCAAACGAAAATTCCAAATTGGTCCGTAACAGTTTATAGGCCTCAGCGGCTTGAAAATTCAGGTTAGCCCCTATTTTATGTTGTTCATTTATTTTATTACGGTCAGCACCTTTACCAAATACCTTTTTTTTTCTAAAACCCATCCTCTATGCTCCTCCCTTCTTAACATTCTTTTTACTTGTACTGACTATAATAATTATTATTGTTTGCTTTACCGTCCATATCCGGGATAATCGCCAGTAACGGGATGTCCGGATAGTTTGTGATCAGGTAATTATCATCCCTGATGGTGGTGTCACTTAGTTCGCGGACAATAATCAGGCCAGCACATAAAAGAAAACCGATTAAAGCACCGACTAAGCTATTTTTAATCAGGCTGGGGCTGCTTTTCTCGGCCGGAATGACGGCATAGTCAACAATCCGCACCGAGCCGCCTTCAACGATACTGCTGATTTTTTGTGGCAGCACGCCGGCAATGGTATTGGCAATTTTTTCGGCCCGGTAGGGATCGATGTCGGTCACCACCACTTCAAAGACTTCGGTGGAGCTGACCGATTGGGCCGTAATCATTTCGCTTAATTCTTCATAGGTTAGCTCCAGTTGGGCCTTGCTGATGATCTCAGTCAGCACCTGTCGGGATTGCAAAATGACAATATAGGTGGCGACGAGACTTTTCGCTGCGGAAATATCCCCGCTGGTAATACTCAGGGCAGCGGAATCAAGCGACAGCGAACTATTGTTAACATACATTTGCGCCCGTGATTCATAAAGTGGTTCAATGTAGAAATAGGTAAAGGCCAGGACCAGGCTGCCGCAGACAATCGCTGATAAAACGATTAACCAGGCTTTGCGCCACAGCGCTTTGAGCAGTTTGAGCAAATCTATTTCTAAATCTTCTTCTAATTGATGTGTCGTGTTCGCCATTAATTCTCCCCTAAATTAAATAGTCTCTAACTCAACTTTCCCAGCTGAAAAATGTAGCTAAGACCGCATTAAAACAAACACCGCAGCTTCTGAAAAATGAAAGTTGACAGAAAAATGCACCTAACATCTGATATAATGAAGTTATTAAACCAAACA
>JAQUWM010000001.1 GCA_028692885.1 Acetobacterium sp.
CAGAAATTTCACTTTCCTTTGACTGCGCCCTCAGTGGTCCATTTGATGTTCTGCGTTGTGCGAGGCTCTCAGCCTTCCCCGCTCTCTGTAACTGCACGATACACCGTTATCTCCACGTCAACGGTTTAATTGAAGTATTAAATTAGATAAAGCTTAATCGATATTGGCGCTTTTGTCAATTTATTTTTTACTGATAACGCCAACATTAAGAAAATCTCAGAACCGCTTAACAAACCGTCAGTTTCATCGGCACAAAGCGAATCCCCTTGTTAACCTGTTCCGGGGCAGTAGCTTCAAAGCCGAAGCGGCGGTATACGTCCACCGCATAGGGGGACGAATTGACGGTCATGACAAAGGGTTTTCCCGGCGGCTGGCTTTTTAAATCCGCCAGGACGGTGTTAAATAAGGCTCGGGCAATGCCCTGGTGGTGGTGGTTCTTATCGACAAACATCAGCGAGACATGCAGCTCATCCCGGGTGCCGATGACCCCGATAATCTGGTCGTCTTGATAAAAACCCCACAGTTTCTTATGGCCGCTTTCCAGATCCTCAGCCATTTCTTCGAGTTTATAGTCCAGATAATCGGTAAAGGTCTGGCGGCCTTCGTCGCTGTAGCCATCGGCAATAAATTCGTGAAAAACCAGATTGGCCAGATCCACCGCCGCTGCTAAATCGCTATTTTCTATTTTTTTTATCATCTAAACCTCTCCTGGGATGTCAATCGGGAGTGACGTTCAAACCCCTAATTATTTTTCATTGAGTCGGCCAATTTCACTAAATTAATCGGCTCCGGACAAAAGCCCGGGCTGCTGCTCCGCAGGGCATTCATAGTTGCTATCCTGTTGCTGACAAGCCCGTTAATTAACGTTTGTTTTTATTCTTCGCCTGGCGCATCAGCTGTTTCATTTCGCCTTTGCTGCCAAACATCTTCTTGATTTTTTCGGCTTCCAGCTGCCGGGAATTGAGTCCTTCGTAGTCCAATTCTTTTTGCAGCTTGCGATAATTTTCAAACCGCTTTTGAGATAACTGCCCGGCTGCAATCGCGGCACGGACCGCACAGCCCGGTTCGTTGTTGTGGCTGCAGTCGCCAAAGCGGCATTGTTCGGCCAGGCTTTCAATATCCGCAAAGGAGCGGGACAGATCGGCGCTGTCCAGATGGAGTTCCCGCATCCCCGGGGTATCAATGACGACGCCGCCGCCAGGTAACAGCAGCAGCTGCCGATGGGTGGTGGTGTGCCGACCCTTGTCATCACTTCTCAGACCTTTGGTGGCCAGCACTTCGGAGCCGATCAGATGGTTGATAATGGTCGATTTCCCGACCCCGGATGAGCCCAGAAAGACGATCGTTTTGCCCGGGGCCAGATAGCCGGCGATCTCGTCATAGCCACGGTTATCGACATTGGAGCAGACCACGACATCGGTGCCCACCCGGACCGCGGATATTTCGTTGAGCCGGGCCGCTAAATCATCACAGAGGTCGGCCTTGGTCAAAACGATCACCGGCCGGGCCATGCTGTTCCAGGCAATTGATAAATAACGCTCCAGCCGGCGCAGATTAAAATCGTTATTTAATGACATACACATAAAAACCAGATCAAAATTGGCAGCGACAATCTGAACCCCGTTCCCCGTTCCGGCCGCTTTGCGCTCAAACAGTGACTTCCGGCTTAACACCTGATGGATCACCGCATTCCCCGAACCTTCAGCGGTCCGGTCGATCATCACCCAGTCGCCGACCACCGGAAAGCTGGTATTATCTTCGGCATTAAAGACAAACTTGCCTGACACCTCGGCCAGCAATTCGCCCGCTTCACCGATCACCTTATAAAGCTCCCGATGCTGCTCCGTCACCCGCGCCACAAACAAGCCACTATACAAGCTGGCTTCCTGTCTAAACCGCTGATCTAAACCGTAATTTTCCAAATCGATGTTATTCATTTTTTTCCTCCAAATTTTAGTATTGTAAACCGTTTGGAGGGCTAAAGGCCTAGTATCGTTCTTTGCCCTCCGGCATCACGACACTATCCATTTTATTCATATTTTTCATACTTTCTCCTTATCTATTTAAATTCAAATTCCAGCCTGTTAATTAGAGCCTATCCCAGTAGCAACAATTGTTACCTCATGTTGTCCGCATCGGAGCGAACAACAGATTAACAATTGATCGGTTCGATAGCACTTCATTTCTCGATTAACACCCTGTGCTATTATTGTAAATGATTCTTTTTAATCAAGTCAAGGCAAATAAATTGCTTTTTTATGTTAATATTTCAAACTGACCAAGAAAACCAATGCATTCTTGGCTAAAATCAGATAAAATAGAAGATATACAATGATTTGACAAAAACGAAAGGCTTAAACAAAATGAGAACATTAAAATATGCCATCCTGGGATTAATCAACCGGGAAACCATGACCGGTTACGATTTGATGAAAGTATTTAATATGGAACTGGTCAATTTCTGGTATGCCAAGCACAGCCAGATCTACCCGGAGCTTAAGAAACTCACCGATGAAGGGATGATCACCTTTGAAACCTTGCCAGAAGGCGACAAGCTCCGCAAAAAAATCTATTCAATAACTGAAAAGGGAAAACAGGATTTTCACAACTGGTTGTTACAGCAGGATTTGCTGGAACCGACGCCAAAAGATATTTTCAAACTCAAAGCGTATTTTATCGAGTCGATGACTAATGAAGAAATCCTGGTTCACTTTCACTATCAGCTTCAGCAGCGTCAAGAAAAACTGTCAAAACTTCAGACCAATATGGAAATTCTGCTGGCTACGAAAGATATTTCAATCATTCAGAGTCCCGAATACGGTGACTACATCGTCCTGAAGTCAGCCATCAAACGCGAAAAATCCTACCTCGAATGGCTTAACGAATGCATTGAAGAAGTCGCGACTGACACCCGCATCTTTGTCGACGAAAGGAGACCCCTATGAGCCCAACGATTTGCCCTAAATGTGGCGGCACCAATACCAACCCATCAGCTCTTTTCCGATTTTATTGTCAGGACTGCCAGACCGATTTTGGCGGTGATCACCAGAAGGATCTGGCGAACACCCGCCAGATCCTCCTGAATACCTATCAAAAAGGAGCCGTTAGTCAAGATCTGACCTTTTCTAAAACTGCTGCCGGAGCGACCATCGAGGGACCATTTCTCTGTTATTATCCCGATCTCCCGGAGATTTACATCACCCCGCAGCAGTGGCAACAGTTGCTTGATGATTTTTTTAAACTCCACGTCCTCGACTGGAAACCCGAGTATTGCGCAGTTGCTACCCGTGATGATTTTGGCTGGGAGTTAAAAATCATCATCGAAGGTCAAGAACCGGTAATTTCGCAGGGGCGAGGTCTCTATCCGCCCTATTGGAATGCCCTGATGAGTCTGTTTACCAGCATTGGTCTGCCCAATATCGGAAAGGCTCTGAAACAGAATTTTTTACAGCTCCAGATTCACAGCTCCTGATATCGAGTCATTTTCAACAAATATTTTATAATTTTCGCGTTTAAAATAGGATAAAATGTGGCATAAAGTAACAAGACTTTAATAAATGCTTTAAAAATAATTCAAAGGCGGAAATGATGATGAATATTTTTAACCAACACTCAATCGGAAATAAAATCACCTCCATGGTGATCATTTTTGTAGCTCTCGCTCTACTGGTGATTGGCATCACCGTTACGGCGTTAAGCATTAACACTGAAAACAAGCAAATCGAAGAAAAGATGACTCTCCAGCTCAGTAACTCCATTAACGAGATTGAGCAGGTACTCAGCACTCACAGTAAAGCGGTCAGCAGTTTAAGCTCAACCATTGGCGTCACCGGAACCCAGATGACAGCTCCGGAGTATCGCGATCTGCTGACCCGATACGTGAGCCTCAACACCAATACTTATGGTATCGGAGTCTTTTACGACTACAATGCTTATCAACCGGATATCAAATATTTTGGCCCCTACGCCTATCGTGAAAATGCAAGTATCTCCTATTCCGAGGCCTTGTTCAGTAATGACGACTATGATTATCCCAATCAGGAATGGTATCTTGTCGGTAAAAATGCCGATGGTGAAATTGCCTGGTCACCGCCATTTAAAGATGATGCTCTGGACATCTCGATGGTCACTGTTGCATCGGCAATATATGACAGCGGCAAAAACTTCCGCGGTGTCGTCACCGGCGATATTGATCTTTCCAGTCTCCAGACAATGATCGGCGAGATCAAAGTCGGCGAAACCGGTCGGGCCTTTCTGATCGATCAAAACGGTCTCTACATTGCCGACGCTGATGCTGCCAAAGCGATGACCGTAAATCTGCTGGAAGACCCCAACACCAGTCTGGCCGCTCTGGGTGAAAACATGCTCAGTGGTGAACCCGGATCTGGGGAGTTCAGCAATGATAGCGGTAAAAATAATATCTATTACGCCCCGATCCCTGCTACCGGATGGACCCTTGCTATTATGCAAACTCAAAGCGAACTCAATGCTCCGATTATGAGCCTGATTTTCCAGCTGATCGGCCTATTTTTATTAATCCTGATCGTGCTGAGTTTTATCATTATCAGACAGATTAAAGGCGTGGTCAATCCCATCATCATGATTACCGAGCTCTTTCATAAGGCTGAGTTGGGTGATTTTGACAGCGACATTCCTGCTGCTATTATCAGCCGCAAGGATGAGCTCGGCAAACTGGGGCTATCCTTCCAGAAACTATCCGAGAATATTCAAGAAAATATCGCCACCCTGGAACAGATTTCCTTGGGCAATCTCGAAGTAGCGGTCGATGTCAAATCCGATCAGGATATTCAGTCCAAGAGTCTGTTAGAAGTGGTGAAAAACCTCAAAAACCTCGATGCTGAGGTGGAAATGTTGACCCAATCAGCCACTGATGGCCATTTATCGATCCGCAGCGATGCCAACAAGTTCCAGGGTAAGTACCAGGATATTATCGTTGGCGTCAATAATACTCTGGACGCTGTCGTCGAACCGCTAAATATGTCCGCCAACTATGTCAATAAAATCAGCCGGGGCGACATTCCCGAAAAAATCACCGCCACCTACCATGGCGACTTTAATACCATTAAAGAAAATCTTAACTCCTGTATCGACAATATTAATGCCCTGGTCTCTGATGTCAATATGCTGACCCAAGCGGCGACTGAAGGCCAGCTGGAAATCAAGGCCGATGCCACTCGGCATAGCGGCGATTTCCGAAAAATAATCGAGGGCTTCAACCAGACCCTAAACTCTCTGCTGACCCCGATCAATGAGGCTCGACAGATAATGACCAAATTGTCGGTTAATGATTACAGCACTTCTATGGTCGGCCACTATAAAGGCAATATGGCCGAGTTTGCCGATGAAATTAACCAGGTACACACCCGCTTGCTCAGCGTTCAGGATGCCTTCATCCGGATTTCCCAAGCCGATACCGGTCGGCTTGACGAATTCGTTGCGGTCGGTAAGCGCTCCGAACATGATATCCTGCTGCCTGCAATTATCGTCACCTTGACCACGATTAACAATTTGATTGAGGAATCACGAAATCTCGCTGCTGCCGGGATCAACGGCAATCTGAAAGAACGCGGTGATGTTTCTCGGTTTAAAGGCGGTTATCGGGATATCGTCGATGGCTTCAATCAAACCCTCGATGCCATCGAACAGCCCATTAACGAAGCTGCCGTAGTGCTTGAAAAAATGGCTGCTGGAGATCTGACCTGCCGCATGGAAGGCGATTATCTAGGCAGCTATGCGATAATCAAGCATTCCTTAAATGATACCCTGAACGCCTTTAATGAAATTTTAGGCAGTATCAACGATTCGGCCGATGAGGTCGCCTCAGGATCCAAGCAGGTTTCCTTCGGTAGTCAGGCTCTGGCTCAGGGAGCCACCGAGCAGGCCAGTTCCATGGAAGAGCTCAATGCCTCCATTACCGAAGTGGCCGTGCAAACCCAGGAAAATGCCACAAACGCCAACCAGGCCAATCAGTTGACCCGCACCGCCCAGCAAAATGCTGAGAATGGCAACACCCAGATGCAGCAGATGCTAAGATCGATGGCCGAAATCAATGCCTCCTCGGCGAAGATTTCAAATATCATCAAGGTCATTGATGATATTGCCTTCCAGACCAATATCCTGGCCTTAAATGCGGCGGTAGAAGCTGCTCGAGCCGGACAGCAGGGCAAGGGCTTCGCTGTCGTCGCCGAAGAGGTTCGTACCCTGGCAGGTCGCAGTGCCGAAGCTGCCAAGGAAACCACCGAACTGATTGAAGGTTCCATCGCCAAGGTTTCCGAAGGTACCGTCATTGCCAACAATACTGCTGAATCCCTCACTGAAATTGTCGATGGGGTTACCCGAGTCGCCGCCTTGGTCAGTAAAATTGACACCGCTTCCAATGAGCAAACCGTTTCGATCAATCAGATCAACACCGGTATCGATCAGGTTGCCCAGGTGGTTCAGACCAACTCGGCTACCGCCGAAGAAAGCGCTGCCGCCAGCGAAGAACTCTACAGCCAGGCGGAACTGCTCAAAAACATGGTCAGCAAATTTGAATTGACCGGATCAAAATAAGACGATTGACCACTGGCTAAACCGGTGGTCAATAAAAAAAGAGCATCATCTCTTACAGATCATGCTCTTTTTTGTATTCTTTTAAACGATATAAGTTGAATTAACGAATTTTGCAAATCGAACTGGCAATTGCGCAGTGTGCGGGCGAGGGTCTGACCCCTTGGTCATCACAGATCGCCCCGACATTAACTATTCAATTCAACTTATATAGTTGGCTGATTTAATCCAATGCCACATTGATTTCGATCTTAATGCCATCAATATCAAATTCAACGCACATGATCTTATCCCTACTCATACTCAGCTCAATGCTTTCACCCGTCAGCATTGTTGGCGGTGAAATATCGACCGTGATATTATCGTTGGAAAAATTAATGGCCGCATTGGCGGTTAACATATTGGACAGCTCAGAAATGGCACTCTTGGCCATATCATCCAATTCATCCACGGGCATCCCCATCATCATAATCGAAGCGATCTGCTTGGCACCCTCAGTATCGATGGCGTAGGCGACATTTCCTTTTTTATCGCCAACGATCCCCAATGTCAAGACAATTCCACTGGCCACAATTTTTTTCGATTTTTCACTTTGATCTGTTAAATTAATATTCTCAAAGCCCAATTGGGGCATCACTTCGGTAATCGAAGCAATAAAAGGATTAATAATTGCTACATCCATTCCACATCCCCCTTTTGAAAGCCAACATTCATAAAAACATCACCCAAATCGGTTTTGATCACAAACGATTCACTCATGATATCACCGATCGAAATGGTAATATCTTTACCCCGGAAAACGGTGGGGGGTGAAACCCGAAGGCCAAAGGAACGATTAAGCCCGTTTAAGAGCGAACAGGCATTACCGGCAATGACATTGGTAAATTCGCTGAGAAAATTAATGGCGTCTTCAATCTGCTGACCATCATCCTGAAGGATTTTTCGGGTCATCCCCAGAGCTGTAGCTTCAGACATATCCATGATTAAGCGGCCGTCGTGACGGCCAATACTCCCAATCGCCACGGAAATGCCCGAAGAAATCGTGGTTGTCGGATGAGCATCAATCTTTTCAACCACCACTTCCCCGCCGATTTCTCGTTTTAGAAAGCTGAAAATCGATTCTTTAAACGCTTCTTCAAAATTGTTTTTTAACACCCCATACAGTTCTTCGCCTTCAAAAAGCCGTTCAATGGCGGAATCCAGATCGGTCTGATCAACTGGTTTCTGTAAATAGCCTTTGATACCGACTTTTTTGGCACGCTGGATAATTTCTTCATCCATCATCGCACTGATGGCAATAATTTTTGTATCTTTTAAATGTTTTAAAATCTCTTGTGAACACTCGATTCCATCACCATCCGGCAAGGTCATATCCATTGTAATTAAATCTGGTTTGATCTCCTGGGCTTTTTGGATTGCTTCGTTCATGTTCAGCGCCGTTGCTACAATCTCCAGGCCATCTTTTTGAAGCATCCGTTTGAGAACTGCTATTGAAAAACTTGAATCGTCTACGATCATCACTCTAATATTTTCCATAAATCCACCGCCTTTTTAATAGAATCGAAAAATTGCTGTTTATTAATTCTAATTGCTACCATAAGCATTCGTCAAGTAATATTTAAATCATAATTAAACTTTTAATACCCCAATTGACCTTTACTATTCAGACTTTACAGATTATCTTTTTTCTTGTTTTTTGAATACAAACGATCCCGGTCTTTTTTTCCACCAGTTTTTTTGCCGCTGCTGTTACCATTTCCCCGGTAGTTCTTTGGTGCTGTCGCCTTATATGCCGTAGAACGTCGCGAAGACGGTACTTTCAGCTCTTCGGGCACTGCCACCAGGGGAAAGGGATGAACCTCAACCACTGGGATTGATTTTAATACCAGTTTTTCAATACCTTCCAGTAATGGTATTTCTTCCTGGTCACAAAAGGCAATCGCAATACCGTCAAGACCAGCTCGACCAGTCCGGCCGATCCGATGCACATAGGTTTCCGGCACCTCAGGCAAATCATAATTAAAGACATGAGAAAGTTCTTCAATATCGATTCCCCGAGCCGCAATATCGGTTGCCACCAGGATCCGCGTTTTTCGTTCTTTAAAGTTATTCAATGCTAATTGCCGGGCATTCTGAGATTTGTTGCCATGAATCGCCTGAGCCTTAAACCCCGAACGCTCGAGGTGTTTGACAATTTTATCGGCGCCATGTTTGGTTCGCGAAAAAACCAGCGCCGAGACAATTTCTTTATTCTTCAGCAAATGGAGCAGCAGATTGATCTTATTGTTTTTATTAACATAATAAACATTCTGCTCAATCACTTCAACGGTCGACGAAACCGGGGTGATGGTGACCTTGATCGGATCTTTTAGGATGGTACCGGCCAGTTTAGCTATTTCCATCGGCATGGTGGCCGAAAATAGCATATTCTGACGCTCGGCCGGCATATACTTGATGATTTTTCGGACATCCTGTAGCATCCCCATATCCAGCATCATGTCGGCTTCATCCAAAACAAAAGACTTGATCTGACCCAGTTTAATATATTTCTGATTAATCAAATCCAACAGCCGTCCCGGGGTTGCTACCAGAATATCAACTCCAGCAGATAAGGCCTTGGTTTGAGGATTTTGCGATACGCCCCCATAAATAACCAGGGTTCGCAGACCTAAAAATTTGCCATAGGCTTTAAACGAATCGCTGATCTGTAGCGCCAGCTCGCGGGTTGGTGCCAGCACCAGCGCCTTAATCGGTCGGTTTCCTTTGAGATTGCGTTGCTCATAGGAAAGCTGCTGTAAAATCGGAATGGCAAAGGCGGCGGTTTTTCCGGTACCGGTTTGGGCACATCCCAATAAATCTCGCCCCTCCAACAAAGACGGAATAGCCTTTTCCTGAATCGGCGTGGCCTCGGTGTATCCTTCAGCTATTAATGCCTTCTGAATTGGCTGGATAATATTTAAATTTTCAAATTGCAATAGGTTCTCCTTTATTTTAAAAATGCTGTATCGGTTGATCAATTTAACGGATCAACCCTTATCATAAATAAGGAACGCCGACAGCGTTCCTTAGAAAATTGATTTATTTATCGAAAAATCCGCCTCGTTTTGTTGTTTTAAACGCTTTTCGATGACTAACCTTGTTTTGACTCGGTTTGTCAGCTTTTATTCCCTGCTGTGCACTTAGCTTTTTCTTCGCTTCGATTAATTTTTTCATTCCTTCAATATTGTTCGTTGACATAAAATCCCCTCCTTTTCCCTATAAAACCCCAGCAACCCCTGAACATCACTGGGGTTGATCAAAGGATCAGTGCTGTCAATTTTTATGATCGTCTTTTATGACAGGATAAAAAAAAACTTATGCCCTTTCAGGCATAAGTTTAAATGTTCGTGTTATTAGATAACTTGAATATTTTCGGCTTGTGGGCCTTTAGGTCCTTGAGTGATTTCAAAAGAAACTTCTTGGCCTTCTTCTAAAGACTTATAACCGCTTGATTGAATTTGTGAAAAATGTGCAAATACATCTTTACCATCTTCCCCTGTAATAAAACCAAAACCTTTTTCCGAGTTAAACCATTTCACTGTACCATTCATTGATGAGTACCTCCTAATTTTATTCCCTAAATCCTTGTAATACGGATAACAACTACATTTCTAAATTAGGATAATACTGTAAAGCATACTACCAATTAAAAAATAATACTGTTAAATTCATTTACTATCAATTTAAGTTCTTGTTAATCATAACACGATCCATTGGATTATGCAATCATTTAAATATATATTTTAATGTTTTCTTAAGACTCTTAATTAAAGATCTACTGATTCCTTTATTTTTTTTGTTGAAAGGATGGAAAATCTTTATCTTAAATGGTACAATATAAAAACTGTTTCTAAATTCTTACTGATCTTAACAGCCTGGAGGGCTTAAGACTATCGACATTCGGATAAAGTAGTACCGACAATTGTTAGATCATGTTGTTTGCATCAAGGCGGACACGGCGATAGCCTGTCCGAGCTTGCAGCAAACAACAGATTAACAATTGGTCGGTACGGTAGTTTGTCGTCAACCTGCAACCCAGAGGGTTTAAATTTTAGGTGGCATTTAGCTATTATTTTTTCTTAGGAGGTTTCATATGCGTTTAGTTACTCGTTCGGATTTTGACGGTTTAATCTGTGGCATGCTGTTAAAAGAAGCCGGCATCATTGACGACTGGATTTTTGTTCATCCCAAAGACTTGCAGGACGGGCTGTTTTCCCCCACTGAAAATGATGTACTGGCTAATGTTCCCTATGTACCCGGTTGCGGGATGTGGTTTGATCACCATTCGTCGGAACATGATCGGGTCGGCTGGTACGCCGGGGTAAAGGGCGAAAGCCGTCTGGCTCCTTCAGCCGCCCGGATTATTTATGAGTATTACGGCGGTGCCGACAAATTTCCCCATTATGAAGAGATGATTCTTTCAGTAGATAAGGTAGACTCTGGGAATCTTTCCCGAGATGAGATCTTAAAACCCAGTGGCTGGATCCTGCTGGGCTTTATTTCTGACCCGCGCACCGGATTGGGACGATTCCGGGATTTTCGAATCAGTAATTACCAATTAATGGCAGAACTGATTAATCTTTTTAGAAACCTGTCAATTGAAGAGATTCTTGCATTACCGGACGTCAAAGAACGGGTCGAACTTTACCACGATCAGACCCAACGCTTTACCGAAATGGTCAAAGCCCATACTAATACCGTTGCAAACGTGATTGTCACCGATTTGCGTGATGTCGAAACCATCTTCACTGGCAATCGTTTTATGATTTATAGCCTTTACCCCGACCAGAATGTTTCGCTCTGGATTGTCGATGGGAAACAAAAGCAGAATGTCTCGATTGCCTGCGGTTACAGCATTTTAAATCGCACCTGCACAGCCGACATTGGCAAACTGATGCTCAAATACGGTGGCGGTGGCCATCACATGGTCGGCACCTGCCAGATCCCCTATGATGACGCCAACACGGCTATTGAAGAAATCATTGCGGTGCTAAAAAGCGCATAAAAAAGAGCAACCATCACTGGTTGCTCTTTTTATTCGCCCGGGCGGAATTCAAAAACCTTGACCGTACCCTGATAACCCAGAAACGTAATATAGGCCACCGATCGGTCGGGATTAAACCAAGCCATCACCGTATAGGGATTGGCAGCATCCTTTTTATTATAGGCCGAGTTGATTTCGGTACCATCCACCCCGCCTAAAATGGTTTTAACTTCCTCATAGGGCATCCCTTCTGTCAGGGAATTAACCTGCTCCGCTGTCACATTGGCGTTGACCAGACCATCCAGATAGGTATTGTCAGGGACATAGAGTTGTTTAAATACCACCACCTCGGCAGCTTCTTCTGCATCCGTTTCGGCCGTAGCTTCCTCAGCAGCTGTGGCAACGGTATCGTAGCTCAACGTTACTCCATAACCAGTGTTTTCATCCACATAGTTAAAGCCCTTTCCTTTGGCTGAACCTTCAACCGCTAAAATTTTTTCTGCTTCCTCCTTGGGCATGCCCACCAGCACCATATTGTAAAAGTTTAATGGATCAGTACTAACCTCCTTTTTACTGCAGCCCGAAATCACCAGAACCATTCCCATAAAAAAAATAGCTCCGATCCAAATACGCATTAAAATCTTTTCTTTCATTTACTCTTCTCCTGTTTATTTCTTAATCATCATACCAATCCTGGGGCTAAACCGCGTCAATTTGTCAGCGATTAAATTAACTGGTTATAACTGCAATCCAAAATATGCTTTTAAGGTCTTTTTTATCGCCATATCTCCGACAATCATTTCTTCGGTTTGGTTGTCCCCAGCCGTAATCTTTAATTGTCCGTCAAGAAAGGTGATCTTTCCGACTTCGGTGACAATGGCACACATCATCAGTTGGGTAAAAAAAGACCCTGGGTAGGTGGCCGTGTAATGGTTAGCAATAAGATAATCCGCGGGACAGCATTTCTCCAGAGTAAACGCATAAATGGGCTGAAACTGATCTGCTATTTTAAACTCCAACCGATACCCGTAATCGTCATCCCTCATGATTCGATGGGTTCTTAAAAAATGCTCCTGCTCCAGGCCCTCTTCAAGTAAAATCGGTGCAGTCAGACCGTTTCCGCCAAATCCGACATCGCAAACCCACGTTTTTTGATCTACTTCAACCAGCAGTACCATATGCGTTTTACCCGAATTCTCAAAGCCGTTACGATAGACCCGTGCCAAATGGTTAGTAACTTGATAGCCCATTTCTTCCAGCACAGCGGAAAAAAGGCCATTCATCTCAAAACAATAGCCGCCTCGGTGATTGAGGACAATTTTATTAAAAAGATCCTCCCGTTCCAGAGAAATGTTTTTTTTATGAAAAATGTCCAGATTTTCAAAGGGAATCCTCATCACATGGGCGGTATGAAGTTGCTTTAGGGTTTCAGCCGAAACCGTTCTTTTCCCAGTATACTGAATCCTTTCAAAATAAGCATCAAGATTAAATAATTGTTCTGTCATTACATTTTCCTTTCTAAGTGATCAGTTTTATCAGCCACTAATTGGTTGAGGTGTCAAAACTCAAATCAATTCATCAAGCATATAAGATATTGATTTTAAATCACACTTTCATTCGACATATTGTATGTTGAATCGACTAAAATTACTTTTGACACTTTAAGCAAAATTGATTTTTAGTTCATTTCTTCTCTTACACTCCGCACGTTTTAATCCGAAATTAAAAAAATAAATTGCCGATAAAAAACAACACCACAATGTGCAGCGGATAAAAGACGTAAAACAGATATTTAAGTCCCTGTCCCTTTTCGCCATTGTAGGCCAACATCAGTGGTAGCGAAGCAATCATCATCCACTGGTAATTAGTGTAAAGCAGGGCAGAGGGTCGTGGATCCACGACCCACTCCAGAGCGAAAAAACCAAGGCAGAAAAGCCCATAGGCCAGGATCAACCGTTTTTTGTCGGTCCGGTTAAAGTAGACCAGTAGCCCCAGAAAAACAAAGATAAAACTACCCTCATTAAAAATCAGATTGCCAGTAATGGCCCCCACAAAACTCATCATACCAGTCAAGGGAAGCACTTGGCCAGCCAGGATGCAGAGCATCGTAGTCAGAATTTGATAGACAGCGAACAGGGCGAGGTATTTGTTACCTCTGGACTTATCTGTTTTTCTGATTTCAATTAACCAGACAATCACCCCGACTAGTAACAGGGTCACAAAAATATTGTTAGACATCATCGCGTAGGGGTCGACAACGATATTATTGCTGATCAGACCAATCAGGCCCATCCCCAGGCCGAAGAGGTACATCCGCAAGAGATATTTTTTGCGGTCACGGGTGTAATAAAAGCCCCAGGCCATACAAAACATGAAAACTGGAGCCGAAATCCGTCCCACCCAGTGCAACCACAACGGGGTACCTGGGATAAACTGCCCCAGATGATCCAGGAACATCAAAATCAGGGCGATTAATTTTAAGGTCGTCGAGGTCATCTTTTCTCCATTCTAACGTAAATCATTTTTATGGATAACGATCTTTATGTCTGCATAGGAGCAGGTCGCAGGCAGCGCTTCCTTGATCGGGCGCAGCGCTTCTAGTCCAACGGTGCCAATGGCATTGATGATTTCAACTTCTTTTTCGACATCGACAAAATCAGACCAGTCGATCGCTTTCCCTTCCTGATCGCAACGAATTAAATGGCTCAGCACGGTATTTTCGGTCAGTTCCCGCTGTTTGGCGATGTCAGAAACCGTCAAACCTTGTTTAAACAAATCATAGCTGAGTTCCCAGGAGGGCGTCTTGGTTATTCTTTCCTCCCGATCTTTCTGACGAATTCTGGTTTCCAGCGGATCAGCCTCGGCTTCCAGCCGGGGTCTGATGGCAATCGGGTTATTCTGAGCAAAATCGGTAATCGCTTCGATAAAAACCTCACCGTAATGATCGTAGCGGGTCTGCCCGACCCCATTGATTTTCAAAAATTCAGCTTGCGACCGGGGAAAATAGGCTGCCATTTCCTTCAGAGTCGCATCGGGAAAAATCACATAGGGGGGCAATCCCTTTTCCTGAGCGATGCTGCGTCTGAGGGTTCGCAGTTCTTCAAATAAGGCTTCATCACAATCGATCAGCGATTTAGCTTTATCCGGGGTTTTTGTTTTGGCGGCCTTGATATTCAGCAAGTGTTTTTTATGAAACACAGTTTCACTGCCTTTTAGAATCCCGCTGGCCGCAGGGGTGAGCTTGAGAACTGGATACTCATCGGCCGTGACAACGATATAGCCCTTGGCTACCAGGGTCATGATGATTTCCCGGAGACTTTCGGCACTCTGTGCCTGCATCAGGCCATAGGTTGACAACTGATCAAAGCCCATTTCCAGGACTTTCTTATTTTTTGAGCCCCGGAGTACTGATATCACCATATTCAGGCCAAAGCGGTTTTTCATCCGATAAATGCAGGAAAGGATCTTTTGCGCATCGAGGGTGATATCGACCATTTCGGACTGATCCAGACAGTTACCGCAGTTGCCGCAACGCTGATAGTCGGCGGATTCGCCAAAATACTGGAGGATGCTTTTTCTGAGACAATCATTGGTGTGGCAATAATCGACCAGATACTGGAGGTTCTCAAACAGTAGCCGCTCCCGCTCCGGGGAAGTCTGATTCAACTGGATCAGCTGTTTCTGTTTGACAATATCGGCTGGTGAATAGAGGATCGTACAGTGGCTGGGTTCACCATCTCGACCGCCACGACCGGCTTCCTGATAATAAGCCTCCATATTTTGGGGCATGTTGTAGTGGATGATAAAACGTACATCCGGCTTGTTGATCCCCATCCCAAAAGCATTGGTAGCCACCATAATATGAAGACGATCGTTGATGAAATCCTGCTGGTTTTGCTCCCGAGCCTCAGGACTCATACCACCATGATAGGATCCAGCCAAAAAACCCAGACTTTTTAGCTTCTCAGTAACGCTTTCCACAGTTTTTCTGGTGGCGCAGTAGATAATGCCGGACTGCTCCGGGAATTGATGGCTGATGGTATTCTTGACATAACCCAGTTTGTCGCCAGTTTTGACCACCTGATAAAGCAAATTGGGTCGGTCAAAGCCGATGATCGATTCGACCGGATCTTGTAGCGCCAGCAAGACTTTAATTTCCTGAATAACCTTAACCGTAGCAGTGGCTGTGTAGGCAGCAACCACTGGTCGGGGCGAGATATTACTGATAAAATCAGGAATCTCCCGATAATGGGGGCGGAAATCATGACCCCACTGGCTGATACAATGAGCCTCATCGACCGCCACCATCGAAACCTCCAATTGTTGGACAAGATCCACAAAAGCTGGCGCACAAAGCCTTTCCGGAGCGATATAAAGGAGCTTGTACTGATTGTCCCGAATCTTTTCCAACCGTTTTTGATAGCTGACATCATCCAGACTGCTGTTTAAAAAGGTCGCTGGAATCCCCATTTCACCGAGAGCATCGACCTGATCTTTCATCAATGAAATTAGCGGTGAGATCACCAGGGTAAGCCCTGGCAGCTGAATAGCTGGCAGCTGATAGCAAAGCGATTTCCCGCCGCCGGTGGGCATGATCCCCAGCACATCCTGACCCTTTACCACGGCCGTGATGATTTTTTCCTGCCCCTCCTTAAATGTATCATAGCCAAAATACTGGCTCAGATTTTTTTTTAGTGTCACGATGGACCTCCTTGTAAATCCTTGTCTACCGATTAGATCTTTCCGCTGATAACTCTGTAATTGTTATTTTCTTTATTATAAGATAAAAAACCGCCGCTGACAAGGAAAGGACACGGTCAAAAATCCGATTCATTTGATCCGGGTTTAATTTCTCGGGCCATTCTTCCAATCTTCACAAAAACTTAACATTTTGTTCAAAAGTCCTTAACAAATTTAGTCTATACTAAGATTAGATCAACGGTTAAGCTTATACGAGACAAACCGGAATCTAAAGCGATGGATTTTTGTACGATTAGAATGTTCATCAGTATCGAACGCGATGATTGCATGGTGCTAAATTAATCGTAAAGCTCATGGCAGTTAGCAATAAAATAACCAATAAATTTGTTTAACGAAAGGAAATAACAATGGTACAGTCAAGATTTGCAACCTATTATGAAAACCATCCAGAGACTAATGATATTTCACTGATTCTCGAAACAAGCAACAATACAATTAAATCCTCACTCCGATCCAACACACCCTCAAAAAAAGAAATCGCTTTAGAGAAAAAGCAGCGGGCAGATGAATGGGATTACCTTAAACAGAGCATTGAAATGAAACTGGAATTGGCATTGCTGTACCTCAATCGTTCCAACGCACATCTCCAGTATCTATAAAAAGGGGCTTTTGCACATCGTTTCCGATGGCAAAAGCCCTTTTAAATTTACCAGTTATCTTATAATACTACTATTTTACAGGTTGAAATGAGCAACCTGACGATATTCAGTGTTGTCCGAATCATCGTTGACAAAATGCCAATTGGACGGGAAGCTCAGTTCTTTTGCCAATCCCTCCAAAATGAATAACATAATCCCAGCATCAGTATAATTTTGTTCTCGTTCTGGGTTAACGACACACATTTCTGCATAACCATCCTTGAGGATCAGTCGACAGGGCTGACCATTTTGATAAGAGGGCGAATTTCTGACATAATAAAGCAAATCCAAAACCCCTCTTTTTTCCATTTCATGGTATGGTGCCACATTGCCCCAGGTTTGGAAAAAAACGGTGTCAACCACTGAAAGTCGCGCCTCATCATTAGTTTTAATAATTGTGATCCCGTAGGGATTTTGTTCGTATTTAGTACCACTATTGATAATGGTCTTATTTTGGTCTGTTTTCCCTTCTTTTTTTACAGCTTTTCCAAATACCAGAAGATACTGAATTGTTCCAGATTGCCCAGCCAATAATTTTTCTTTCTGTAACGGAGTTATTTCTTTAAGCGTGATCCAGCAGCTTCCCAGACCCAAATCATAAATCTTTTTTACTACCGACTGCAGATAAAAAGCGCCAAAGACTTCGATTTCAGGTTCGACTTTATCGAGCCGCAAACCGATATAGTGAGGCCCTTTGATCATTACGCCGCAATACCCGCCGGAGCCATCCAAATCCTTGTAAACATCGACACCATCTTCCATCAGAATCAGGGAAAAGCCCTTTTCCTTACCAACCGTACTGTTTAGCTCATTGAGATATGCTTTTATTTCATTCATATCCCGTTGTTCCACACCAGTATCAACAAATTCTCTAGTTGAGTGACTATTCACTGTAAATTCTCTAAATTTCATAAGTTACTACCTCCTCGTATGATTGTTTCTTTTATACCCCATTTAGTTGGGATTAATCGGACTTTAACCTAAAGTCGCCGGGAAACCCGATTAGTGACAATTTTTGTGAGCAAAATTCCGAGAATTGCTCCAGCTGTGTCGATGAGCACATCCCGTAACTGACCAGAGCGTCCCGGCACAAATAATTGATGAAATTCGTCAGATATGGCATAAAGCATGCAGATGAGCAGCGCCAAATTAACCGGTTTTTGCGCCTTGCTTTGAATAAGTAACGAAAGGATCAGGACACCTAAAATAAAATAAGCGATGAAATGGGCATTTTTTCGGACATAAAAATTGAAACTGCCGATCTCCAAATTTTCGATTCCCGGCAGCAAGTACATCAGAACCGACAATAATCCATTTTTTAACCCATTACTGAGTTGATCTGACTGGGCGGCCGGTTGACTGGAGAGATAAAAGATAACCCCCATCCAGATCAGGGTGCATATCCAGATCAATATGAGTACTAATCGCTTTTTTTCCACTTCTTCACCTGTTCGAGACCCGACAATTACCCTCATTTATCATTTTTTATAGAGTTTTGATTTATTATTCTCAGTTCTTTTTCATAAAAAACCATCTAACGCTTTGATTTTATCCGAGACATCTCCACTTTTCAATAGAATTATGGTAAACTAAAGAAAAAACTGGAGAATGCGATGAAACGACATGATTATATTACCTGGGAAGAATATTTTATGGGGATTGCCTTGTTATCAGCTCGGCGCAGCAAAGATCCCAATACCCAGGTTGGCGCCTGCATTGTCAATAAAGACAATATTATTCTATCCACCGGCTATAACGGCATGCCGAAAGGCTGCAGCGATGACGATCTACCCTGGGAGCGGGAAGGATCTTTTCAGGCTACCAAATACGCCTATGTCTGTCACGCCGAGTTAAATGCCATTTTAAATTCGGATGGACGTTCACTGGCTGATTCCATTTTGTATGTCACCTGTTTTCCCTGCAACGAATGCGCCAAAGCGATTATTCAGGCCGGGATAAAAAAGGTGGTCTATCTGGAAGACAAATATCCTGACTCTGACGCCACCCAGGTTTCCCGACGCCTCTTTAAAATGGCTAACATTACCCTAAAAGAATTTCCAAATCCGACCTTTTACAGTCAGTTATCGCTGTATCAATGAAAAATCTTATATCCCTCACATAACAAAGAGATGCTTTCTTCGATGAGCTGCAGATGGCCTATCTTTTACTGATTGGTGATCTGCGCAAGCATTTTGCCGAGTCGCTTATTGAGTTTGGCAATCGGCAACCCGACAATATTATTGTAGTCGCCCTTAATCCACTTAACCCAGAGGCCGGCTTCTTCCTGGATGCCATAGGCCCCGGCTTTGTCCATGGCCTTTCCAGAGGCCACATAATCTGCCACCTCCCGCTGCATCTGATGATCCCATTCATAAAACTTAATCGTGGAAGTCGCAACAAACCGTTCTTCCTGATCCCGATAGCGGATGTTGACACCAGTGAAAACCTGATGGGTATTTCCGGCCAACTGTTTAATCATGTTATAGGCGTCCATTTCATCCGCTGGTTTGCCGAGAATCTGTTCTTCGAGCACCACAATCGTGTCCGCTCCCACCACCAATGCCCGAGGATTGATCTTTTGTACAACTCGGGCTTTCCTTACGGCCAGTTCTTCAACAAGTATTTTTACCACGTCCTGAAAATCCCCGTCACTATTTACCAGAATATCCGCTTCAATCCGTTTTTCATCGATTTCTGCCGCCTGAATGATAAAATCGTTGATACCATGGCTTTTAACTACCAGCTTAAACAGCTCCTGTCGGCGGGGAGACTTACTGGCAAGAATTATTTGTGGTTGCAAGGTGTACCTCCGGTTTTATAATTGGTATAATCGTTAGCTTGTTTTTAAATACTCTTCAAAAGTCAGATTGTTTTTAAAGATTTCCTCGGCTACATCCTTCCCCACGTAACGCAGGTGCCAGGGTTCGTAAGCATATCCGGTGATGGCTGTTTTGTCCTCAGGATAACGAATAATAAAGCCATACTGATGGGCATTATTCTTAATAAATTCCCCCTCCGCGGTTTGGCCGAAGCTTTCTAGAAGATCAAAATTAACAGATTCGGCCGTGACATCCATGGCCAGTCCAGTCTGATGCTCACTCTGACCCGGTTTTGCGCTGACCAGATCGGCCTCTTTCTGACCATAGCTTTTGACGTTCTCAGAATAGAGCTCTTTCTGGGTTTGATAGGATCGATAGCCGGAACAACAATACAGCGACAGGTTTTTTAGCTCAGCTGCGTCAAAGAGATCTTCCAGTGGCGCAGCCGCTTCTTTTCGCAATTGGGTTTCCCTGACCCCCGGCAGATCGAGCCATACCAGATCGGATGGCAGATAATCTTCATCTAAATTGGTAGTTTTATTGACTAAGACCAGAGTATCATTGGGATCGGCGATAACCTGACTGGCAGTTGTATCGGTACGGTTTCCCTGGGTCGAGTTAGTGGCGGCTGGATTAGCTGCATCGCTGGTGGTTTGCACCGGCGCATTGCTTGATGAAATAGCGTTCCAGATCATATAGATGGATAAACCCAACAGGATGATAAGCACTCCCAGCAGTCCCATCATTAAATAGAATCTCTTTTTATTTTGAATATGCATGGTGTTCTCCTTTTCTAATTTACGATCATGGACTATAGTTATAACCCCGGGTATTGATCGATATCATATTATCTCCCAGGGGCTCGCAATTAATGTTGAGGGTACTGGGAATCGAATATCCGGTTACATTGAAAACAGAAAGGGTCCCGATCGTTCCGTTAGGATTAACCCCGACGATCTGATAATTTCCGGTCGAGGAGTAGGAACTGCCATTGCCATAACTATAGGAATAAGTAACGTAACCGTTGCTAAAGTAATACTGATAAAAATACGATCCGGAACGCGATGTCCATGAACCCGAAAGATTGTTTTCCAGAATGGCTTCACTGCTAGCCGAAATGATGTATTTTCCTTCAATGGTTCGACTGGGATAACCATTTGCACCCACTTCAATGGCTTTAATCGTCTTTTCTCCCGGCGTCAGTTCGATGACCGTGGTATATTCCGGAGAGGCGGTGGTTGGCTGTGAACCGTCGGTAGTAAAGTAAATCTTATCGGCCGGATCTCCTTTGATAATATCCACCGCCTGAGTTCCCTGGTAAGAGCCGGGATTTAAATTAAAGGAAGGTGCTTTAACCATAAACTCACCTTTTCGTTTAATATATCCCTCGTCTCCAGTATCCTTTGCAGCCCGATCCATCAGGGTAAAGAGGGCTTCTTCTCCGACTTTGGCGTTCACCTCTGAATCAATATAAGCATTATATACCTGTTTCATTTTCTCAAGATCAGTGATTCGTTTCAAGGTATCTTCAAAATAGGTTCTAGCATTGCCATAGTCTCCCAGACCGGCATATGCCTTAGCTTTTCCGAAAACAGCATCGGCATTATCTGAATCCAGGATGCCCACTGCTTCAAAAGCTTTGATTGCTTCATCGAATTTGGCTTCGGTCAGTAGTGTTTCTCCATTTTTCAGGTCGGCACTGATTTCTGTGCTGCGCTGGTAGTTTAAATAACCAGCCACCCCGCCGCCAACCAGTAGCAATCCTAGGATAACCGAGCTGGCAATAATCACCGGTTTTTTATGCTTGAATGGTTTATGCTGTTTAAAAACCAGGGACTCCGTATTTTCGATGACATAGGGTTCAGTCATCACTTCCACCAGAGCTTCGGTTTTTTCATCTATTAAGGCTTCCGTTTGTTCCAGCATCAGGGCTTCGGTCTCTTCACTGATCAGTGCCTCAGTTTCTTCGATAATTAAGGCTTCGGTTTTTTCTTCGTCGTCAATGACCTCTTCTGCTGCCGTTATCTCCTCTGCCGCGACCAGAGCCTCCGTTTGTTCTTCCAGTTCTTCATTTGCGGGATCGGCCACAGCTTCCGTTTCATTACCTACCAGCGCCTCCGTCTGCTCTGCTGCTGTAGCAATCTTCTGATCCTCCCGATCCACATTGAGATCATTGTCTGCTGCCTTGGCCAGGACTTCGGTTTTTTCTTGCTCTGGCTGCTTGATCAGAGTTTCTGCCACTGTTTTGTTTTCAGCGGCTACCAATGCGTCGTTATTACCCTCAATTGCCGCCATCTTTCCATTGATTGGCCTTTTGTTTCTTCGTGATTTTGATTTCATAAGTACCCCTTTCAAATGTGTTGATTTCAGTAAAGGCTGATCTTAGCCTTTACAACTGCTATTAGATTTCTACATAAAATTGATTGACGCCAAAACTGACGCTATCGCCATTTTTTATCACATAATTATCATTTGGTTTCAATTGTTTTTTATTTAATAAGATCCCATTCGTCGAACCAAGATCTGAAATATGGTAGGAGCCAGCATGATAACTGACCAAACAATGGGAGCGACTGATCCCTGTTGCCCGCAACACAAAATCAACATTATCCGGACCTCTGCCGATAGTAAAGGGAATTTTCGACACGGGTATTTCAATCCAGTCCCCTTCAACCTTAACCGGATGAAACACTGGTATTTTTGCAGTTCCATGATGAGCCACTCCAGTCGTTAATGTTTCCTGACTTTTTTGAATCTTTGCTTTAACCTGAGGCGCCTTCTCCTCCGCAACGGATTCCACAGTTGATCCATAAGATAGTGGCTTTTTCACACCCTCAGTCATAATTTCATCAATCATGCTTTTGAAAATTGTTTCCTCTAGCGGCAATCGCTGAGCCAGCTCAATGATTTTTTTTAATCGACTGATGGCTTTCTGATCAAGATTATTCTCATTTAAAAACTGCCGCAAGGTTGACTTGAAATGATTCATCTCCCGGAACCCATCGTCCTTTTTCAAAACCCGACTAGAACCACTTCCCTCAGATCCACTGTGATTTTTAAAACTCTGCTTTCCCTGGATTCGCTTCATTTGCTTTTCCGTTTTAATTTCCACTTGTTCCTGACTGTCGGGATACTCGTCTTCATTTGCTTTGCCCGAGGGCTGAGTGTTGACAGACAATACATCCAGAATTACTGCGGACAGTTCCAGGCAATCACCAGCAACGATCTGATACTTTCTTGACGGCTCAATTTCCACCCCATTAAGAATGGTGCCGGAACTGGAATTCAGATCCTCAAGGTACCAACTGCCATCCGTTTGGGTTAACTGCCCATGATTTCGGCTGACTGTTTTATTGTTGATATAAAAATCACTGGAATTGGGATCCCGCCCAATAATAAATGGGCTCACGTTCAATTCATAAATCTTGCCATCATACATCAGTACCAAATCACTTTTTATCTTGTCCTGTTTTTTTTCCTTCATGTCTTCCTCCATAACCTTCTCTTCTCTATTAATAAGCTGATATTAACGCGATTAAAAAAAGCATTGCCAGTATTAATAACACATTGCTGGCTTGTATCTGACGCTCTTCAAATTCCACATCCTTAATCTGATTTCCTGAGGCCAGATCGCCGAGGATCTCTTCAAAACTGCTGTAACGCAGATGGGGTTTAACCGCAATCGCTTTCATCAGGATCTGAGTAATTTCCTGCGGAGCTGTTTCATTTAATTTTTTCTCCATAATCGCATAACTTTCGAACGGACTAGTTTTCATATTTTCCGGTTTTTTGCCCGTAGTGACGTAATACATGGTGACTCCAAAGCCATAAATATCAGTTTGTACCGTTCCCACTTTCTTGGTAAACCGCTCCGGCGCGGTAAAGGACAAGGTTCCAAAAACATTTTTATCCGCCTGATCGATTTGTTCTTTTTTCCGGGCCAGACCAAAATCGATTATTTTTATTTCACAATCATCGGTCAGCATCATATTATCCGGCTTGATATCCCGATGAATCAGCCCCTGCTGATGGAGATAATCGAAAGTTGCTGCTATGCTTTTCATCCATATTTTCAGATACTCTTCCCTGATTTTGCCACACTTTCGGATGATTAGACTGAGGGACTCCCCACGGATATATTCCTGAACCATATAAACATACTCCTGATCCTCGGTGACCTCGATGATCTTGGGAATTCCCGGGTGATCCAGACCCTTCATAACATCCGCCTCGCGCATGAAATCTAACTTATTATCGAAATAAGCTTCCTTATCGAGCACTTTCAAGGCAAAGTCAGCGGTTTCGATAGCATTACTTTGGACATGAAAAACACAGCCCATTCCGCCATTACCCAGCATTTTTATGATCTGGTATTCCTGGTCAAACACGCTTCTGATTTTTTCTTCAATTCTTGCAATTTTCTCTTTTTTCATCGTCCCTGCCGACCTATCCGATTATTCCTCTATACCTACTCTAAAAGTTATTGAATTTAATCACTACCTTCAAAGCCTGTATTGCAGACGTTTTCTCTATGTTTTTATGACCAAGTAAATAAACTGTTTTTATTTACTTCTTATATTGTAACTTTTATACCCAAACGTAGCAAGATGTGGCAACTTGTGTGCCAGATTTTTTTTGCAAAAAATAAAAATCATGCTTTGTCCGGTATTCAGCGATTGATAAAAATTGAAATTATAACTTTAAATGAACTACTCCAACGTCATTTCATGACAATATCCATTGTTTCCGGAAGATTTCCTCATCTCGATGTTTAAAAAAAGTTGGAACGGGTATGATAATTTTATTACCGGCACCTAACTCAGATATTTTTTGAGGACGTGCCTTGTCTTTCGCTCTTTTGAGCTTAGGACAACGGTGTTTCTAAAAACACCTAAATCGAACCAGAGAAAGGAAATAAAATGAAAAAAAGTATTTTCAAATCCGTCACCGGTCGTCTTCTGATTCTCCTGCTGATGCTATCAATGATTTTTTCAACCGGCGTTTTTGCGGCTGTCGAATCAGAAAGTTCAGCAGCAGATAACATCCTTGACACCCAGGCAAATGGGGACATTGGCGTCCAATATCGGGGACATGTGCAGAATAAAGGGGATATGCCGCTGCCAGTAGGCGACTTCGTTACCGGTCCCGCTGAACTGGGCAGCCACGGCGAGGGGCTTCGCCTGGAAGGAATCCGGATTGAACTCACCGGCGATATTCCTGTTGGAGCAGGAGTCAGCTATGAGGTCCATGTCCAGAATAAAGGCTGGATGGGAACGGTGGAAAACGGCGATTTTTCCGGAACCACGGGAGAAGGACTGCGGATTGAAGCGATCAAAATTAATCTGACTGGTCTTGATGGTTATGAAGTCTATTACCGTGGCCACGTCCAGAACAAAGGCGATATCCCCGTTGTCGACAACGCCTGGGGCTGGGTTAAAAACGGGGCTGAGCTGGGAACAACTGGTGAAAGCCTGCGCCTGGAATCGATCCAGATAAAAATCGTTAAAACTGAAACCTTTACTGCGCTGGGAGATTCCATTGCCTATGGGATGAGTGCAACCCCCGGCTCCGGTTATGTCGATCTTTTTTATAACCATTTCAAAGAATCTAGTTCATTTGAAGATATGTCGCTGGTTAATTTGAGCGTCCCAGGTTATACATCCAGTCAGCTCCTGTATCAGCTTCAGAACGATCCGGCAACCAGTGCCTCACTGAGCAAGGCGAAGGTTGTTACCATCAGTGTTGGGGGCAACAATATCCTCGCACCGGTTATTGCCAGTCTGGCCGCTGCTTTTCAGCTGGATCCTACCTCACCGACCTTCCCGGCTGATCTGGCGACTGCTTTAGCCCAACCCGGTGCCCAGGATATCATTACCGCTGCCCTGCCGGAGATCCAGACTAATGTCACGGCCAGTGTCACACAATTTGCCACCGATTGGCCGCAAATTATTGGAACCATCAAAACTCTGGCGCCCCAGGCCAATATTGTTGTGGCAACCCTATACGATCCGATCAGTAGCCAGGATCCTCTTTTTGCCATTTTCGAGCCATCCATTCAGACCATTAATACCGCCATCAAGACACCTGACAGCGGTTATATGGTGGCGGATGTCTACACTGCTTTTGCAACCTATCAGGGTATCGAGCCACTGGTTAATTTCAACTGGTACACCGGTAATCTTGATCCTCACCCTACCACCGCCGGTCATGAGCTGATTTATCAGTGCCACCTGAATGCCGGATTTATCAACTAGAATACATAATTAAAGCGATTTCAATTTCCTGATAAATCATCGTTGTATCAGGCAAATATCAATTTGAACTAAATAAAAAATACCCATATAAGCGCAATGGAAGTTAAGTGGTTTAACTTCCATTGCACTTTTTTGTTAACAGGATTTCATTTAGTAAGTCAAAACTATTTGAATACTCTATACGATCGAAAACTGGGCTATAATTTCATAAAACGTTTAATCAAAAACCGGGTTGGTTTATAGTAAAAACCTTCCATGGTTTTGGCTACTGTTGCTAACTCAGCTCTGATTTCAATATTCTGCGGGCAATGACTTTCACATTTACCGCATTTTGAACAAAGAGAGGCATTGCTCGTCTGACTTTTAACACTGGTTTGCATAATGTACTTGCTGAGGGCTGCCGTTTTACCTTCGATCTCGCGATCGTTGTAACATGAAAAGCAGGTTGGAATATCAACACCCATGGGACATGGCAGGCAATAATTACATCCGGTACAGGAAATTTTGATCTTTTCGCTTAATATTTGTGTGACTTGATTAAAAAGTTCAAAATCAGCAGCTGTAAAGGATTTTGCTTCGGCCTGCGAAGCCACCTTGATATTTTCTTCAACCATCGCCTGAGAATTCATTCCTGATAGGATCACGGTAACTTCCGGGTGATTCCAAATCCATCGGAAGGCCCACTCCGCTGGCGAGCGCTTCACTTCAGCCTTATCCCAGACCTGGTAGACTTCCTTGGGCAGATTGGTGACCAGCTTGCCGCCTCTTAAGGGTTCCATGACCATCACTGGCAACCCTTTGGCGGCGGCATATTCCAACCCCTCTTTTCCTGCTTGTTTGCTTTCATCCAGAAAATTATATTGGATCATGCAAAATTCCCAATCATATGCATCTACCAACTTTTTGAATTCATCCCGGCCACCGTGGTATGAAAAGCCGATATTGATAATCTGTCCCGCCTGTTTCTTTTCCTCGATCCATTTCAGAATTCCTAAATTGACCAATCGGGTCCAGATGTTAACATCTGTCAGCATATGCAGGAAATAATAATCGATATGGTCGGTTTGCAGCCGCTCCAATTCGGCATTGAAAATCTTGTCCAGATCTTCATATTTCTTCACTAAATATGGGGGCATCTTGGTGGCAATTTTTACCCGGTCACGATAACCTTTTGCCAGAATCCGACCTAATATAACCTCACTTTTGGGATAAATATAGGCGGTGTCAAAATAATTTACCCCATTTTCAATGGCATAAATAATTTGTTTTTCCACTTCTTTTTCATCTTTAGCAAAACGCATACAGCCAAATCCTAAGGCTGAAAGCTTGTCACCATTTTTAGGATTGATCCGATAATTCATATTCGTAGCTCCTTCTTAAATTAGTTATATTAGCCGCTGAGCGATTCGCTCATCCATATCCGTGAATTGCCTTTAGCCCTTGCTTGGCTGGTACAAATCCGCCAAACTGACTGATTAGTCATTCATTTGTAAAAAAATTATTTTTTGATGCTATCCCATAAAAAATTAAACGATGTTTCCAGAAAAACCTCATCATCAGCCAGACTGGGATTATCAATAAAATAATAAGTGTTTGCATTGAGAATGGCCATGAGCAGAGTGCTCATATAATCCAAATTGACATTTTTAATAATTTCCTGATCAATCCCATCAGAAATTAACTCCATGATGTTATTGAATTTGCTTAACCCTTCTTTCCGGGTGGTTTCACCAATACAGGAAGCATTACAGAACTGCTGAAAAAACAGGAACTCCTCGGTGTGATCAAGGCTCCAACCAATATAATTACGATAAATTCTTTTGATCTTGCTTCTGAAGGTGGTTTCCTGATCTAGCCCAAAGGATACCCACCGGGTCAGGGATTCTTTGCAGGTCAAATAAAGCACATTGATCAGTTCTTCTTTACTTCTAAAGTAGTTAAACAATGTCCCGGTGGCCACCCCGGCCTCTTTTGTGATCCGCGCCGTCGGGGTATTATCGAAACCATAGCGATTAAAAAGTTTTAACGCTGTCTTTAATATTTTTTCTCGTTTATCCAATCGTTATCTCCTGATCATCTTATTACGAGTCTTACAGCTATTGATTATAAAGCAAATTGACTAATTAGTCAATTTTATTATTTTCGACGCCAATCAGGATCGGTTGATTTCCAACGGGTATTTTTCATCCATTTCTTTGTATATAAATTCATTCTATGCTATAATACATTGAATTTATTTTAGGAGGAAAAGAATGAGTACTGATAACATCCAAATACTGATCGCCATGATTATTTACATCGCGGCGATACTCGGTATCGGCGTCTATTTTCTAAAGATTGCCAACGAAAACAGTGACAATTATTTTATCGGCGGCCGTTCCCTGGGACCCTGGGTTGCGGCAATGAGTGCAGAAGCATCCGACATGAGCGGTTGGCTTTTGATGGGTTTACCCGGTGTAGCCTACTGGTGTGGCTGGAGCGATGCCTTCTGGACCGCTTTGGGTCTAGCTTTGGGAACCTACCTGAACTGGAAGATTACCGCCAAACGACTACGAAACTATTCCGCCATTGCTGGTGATGCCATCACCATCCCCGAGTATTTCAGTAATCGTTTTAAAGAAAACAAAAAGATCATCATGCTGATTGCTTCGGTGTTTATTCTGGTTTTCTTTACCGTTTATGCCGCCAGCTGTTTTGTTACGGTCGGTAAGCTGTTTAATTCGCTGTTTGGTATTCAATACCAGGTCGTGATGATCGCCGGTGCTTTTTTTGTTATTTTATATACCTTAT
Organism: Acetobacterium sp.; assembly: GCA_028692885.1. GTDB lineage: Bacteria > Bacillota > Clostridia > Eubacteriales > Eubacteriaceae > Acetobacterium. The sequence goes on from JAQUWM010000001.1 coordinate 28,856, forward strand.
TAGGCGGCTTTCTAGCTGAAAGTGTTTCGGACTTTATGCAGGGCATTATTATGATCCTGGCGTTAGCATTGGTGCTTGTTATGGGTACTGCTGCTGCCGGCGGATTTAATGCGATTATGGAAAATATCCAGAGCATTCCCGGTTTCTTTGATTTCTTCGGCATTGCCAATCCCACCGTGGTCGACGGAACTCAACAGGTATGGGCCGGTTACCCGGTCTTTGGCGAAGCCCTGCCCTATACCTTTTTAACCATCATCTCGACGATGTCCTGGGGTCTTGGTTATTTCGGTGTTCCTCAGGTATTACTGCGGTTTATCGCCATCCGGGATGCCGCCGAAATTCCCAAGGCTCGCCGAATTGCCACCACCTGGTGTGTAATTTCGCTGTTTGCCGCCGTTTTCATCGGTCTGATCGGTCGGGTGTTATTCCCAACGGAACTGCTGACACCAAGCGGAGCAGAAAGTATTTTTATCGTAATGTCAACCAACCTGCTGCCACCATTGATCGCCGGATTTGTAATGGCCGGAATCTTGGCGGCAACGATGAGTTCATCAGATTCCTACCTGCTGATTGCCGCATCGGCTTTTTCGAAAAACATTTATGAGGGCATTCTCAAAAAAGATGCGACTGATAAAGAAATCATGCGGGTTTCCCATATCACTCTGATTGCCGTTTCAGTAATTGGTATTCTGCTGGCTCTGGATGAAACCAGCGTGATCTTTAATATCGTATCCTTTGCCTGGGCCGGTTTTGGAGCCACCTTTGGTCCCCTGATGATCTTCTCACTGTTCTGGAAACGAACCAACCGCGAAGGCGCCATTGCCGGAATGCTTGCCGGCGCCGGCATGGTCTTTATCTGGCGGCTTTTCATCAAACCATTAGGCGGTGTTTTCGGGATTTACGAATTGCTGCCAGCTTTCTTAGTATCCTGCGCCTTTATCGTGGTAATTTCACTGATGACCAAAGAACCCTCTCAGGAAATCCAGGATGAATTTGAACAGGCTAAGGCCGCTTCAATTTAATTCAAATTAATTTAATGATTTAGAAACTAAAAGCCAGCTTTTCAGCTGGCTTTTGTTTTTACATCCTTTGTCATAAAATAATATTTTTGCGACAAAAGATAGATGAAGTATTTATTCAAAAAAAGATTTAAACTTAATCCTGGTTTTAAACACCTGACTTCTGCTCAATCTCGGTAACACAGGTGGTTTTAATTGTTTCCACCAGAAACTGCAGAGCATCAATCACATGAGGTCGGATATCACCGCCGATGAGAACAAACATAATATCATCGCCCAACTCCAGCTGACCCTCATTGAGCCAAACTCTGGCATGGAAAATACCATCCATTTTTTTGGTTTTGGCAATGGCTGCCTCCACCTTTTCGGCATCGTAAAAGAACTCCATCCCGGTGACCAGCGAGCCATCATCGACACCCTGCCGAACCTTGGCTTTAGGGGTTTGACGGACGGTACCGTTATGAACCAGATACATCCCTTCCTGTAATGCCTCTGGATCATTTTTGGCTTCTTTGAGCCATGCATCAATGGATGGTGCCGTTTTTTTCATTTTTTCGTTTTTCATTGAATTATCTACTCCTTTAGTCTTATCGCTTTAATTTTTTAGTGAATTCTTAGACCACAATTACCAAACAATCATCCCGACTTCGTATTCTTCAGCTTATTCTTACCAAAACATCAATCAGTAAAATCATCTTGACTGTTATGACTATTCTATCATACCTTGATAGAATTTCACAAGAGCAGCATTTCCCCATTAATCTTTCTTTTTTTGCAGATTTGCTTTTATAACAAGGTAAGCGGTCACTTTTTCCCATCGAGGATCTTTGCTTTTACTTCGACCTAATTTCTTTTCACCCCCGGCGCTCAATAATCCTTGCAATCCGCGGCCGATTATACCGCTGGGCAATCACACAAGGCAGATTGATAGCCAGGGCGTAAATCAGCATATAGAAAATCACGATTGGCGGGGTAAAAAAGCCGAAGACCCAGAAGGGCAGAATGGCCAGCCAGTGAATCAATTCCGCCCGGCAGGATTCCAGCAGATATTTGTCCAGATTGTCTTTTGAAAAACTGACCAGCTTTTTCTTTTCAAACCCACCCTTGACCAGCGAGCCGCCATCGGGCAGATATTTTTTCCAGCGCCGTACTCGCAACCATTTCTGATAGATCTCGCCGTCCCTTTCCCAGTGATGGGCTCGGTAGAAAAAGCTGTTATAATCAAAAAAGCGATCCGGCAAGTGGGTGCAGATCAGGGCGGCACTTACCATTAAAATCGGCCAGGCCACAAAACATAGGAGAATTGTCAGTACCTGGGGCAGAAAAATTACTTGCATTATATTCTCCTCTCTTATTTCTCCAAGCGAATTTTCCGGTCTTTCCAGATAACCGGGAGACCCAAGATTTTTTTGATCATCGAACGCAAAAAAATGATCAGATAAAAAATTAGCAGCACCGGATAAAAGACGATACTAATCACTGAAAAATTGCCAATATGCCGGACAATGCGGATCAGCTCCAGCACCCAGATCCCATAAAACACCGCCAGTATCGCGACCCAGAGCCACTGGTTCCCGACCAGATTGAGGGTCAGATAAAGCGGTGCCGATGCGACAGCGGTGATCCAGAAAAAGACCAACACTAAAACTACTCGCGGAGTTTTTACCACCCCAGTGGCCTGATTCTTAGTCCAGCCCTGCACCAGATCGCGTAATCCGCCACTATACATCCGATAGGAAACGTCCTGATCTCCCAGAAACAGGGCAAAGGGAATGGCTTTTTCCCGGAGTTTTTCCCCCAGCGCCATATCATCGACAATACTGCCTTTAATGGCGGCATGACCGCCTACCGCCTGATAATCCCTCTGACTGATTAAGATCACCGGGCCGTAGAGGCCAATCTCATGATCATTACTGGTATGATTATTTTTATCACGACCCATCGCCAAGCCCATCCCATTGGCTCCCATTTGGATGCAATTAAAAAACAGCGAAAAGGCCTCGGTTTTTTTCTCAATCTGATGATACGGCATCACCGATATCACGCAACCGGCACTTTCATAAGCCTTTAATAGCTTACTAATGCCCGCCGGACTTAGCCGCACATCGGCATCCAGAAATAAAAACAGCTCTCCGGTCGCCGCCTCACCACCCTGCTGACAGGCCCAGGACTTGCCCAGCCAACCGACTGGTTTCCGATCAGAAGTGATCAGCGTGGCCCCTAAGGCAGTGGCGATCTTGGCGGTTTGATCCGTGGAGCCGTCATCGACGCAGATAATTTCGTAAAAATCAGCCTGCTGATTTTTTAAATCCCCCAACAGTAAGGCGAGGTTTTTTTCTTCGTTACGAGCGGGAATAATAATCGAAAGCCGGGCGTTTTTGTTGTCCGATTCTTTCAGGTCCTTTTGATCTTTCGAATGGACCTTATCCAGCCCTGGAAAGCGATAAAAAAGAATCCGACTGGCTACCAACCCCAGTATAATCATGCCGCAGACGATAACCATCAGCTTGCTCCCTGTGTATCTCTGGGCTGACCCTTGCGACCCTGTTTTTCCAGCCTTCTGATCACTCTATCCGCTGCCAGTTTACCGGTGAGTATCGACACTGGTAACCCCGAGGGACTAAAGGTCCATTGCCCGGCCTGATAAATATGGGGGAGCGGGGTTTCAATGGTTTTGGCAATTTTTCGAAAAACACTGACCGCCGGTAATTTTCCGGCTTTAGAATCACCGGGAAAGGCCCAGCCGGTGATGGCTCCTTCAGAATTACCAGTGAGCCGCTCAATTGTTAAGGGGGTTGAGCTGAACCGCTCCTCAACCTGCTCAATTAATCCCGGAAAAATGCTGTGCTCCAACACCGCTAGGATCTGCTCTTCACATAAGACTTTAAAAGCCGGATACCAGGCCGCCTCAGCGATGGCTTTGACCAACCGGTAATCCATTAAGGTGCTGATGATGATCCCGGTTTTGCCGGGCGGTGCCAGAGCCGGATCGCGGAGCGCCGGGATGGAAATCTCGTAGGTGGTCAGCGCCAGATATTCCCGCACCCAAGCTTGCAGGGCGGTCTGCTGATCGGCCTCCGACCGAGCCTGATCCGCCAGCACCGCTTGCCAGTTTTCTGACTGGATGGCCGAAAGTCCGGCCTTACTGGGGGTGTAAAAACAATGGGGACCACAGCGCTGATTAAAATAAGGCTGATCCAAATTAACCCCGAGGTAGAGCGTAAAAATGGAATCACCGCCCCGATTTTCCTGGATCCGTTTCTTCTGTTCCCGGACCTGGTTGTTGGGTTCCTCCCCATCAACGGCAGAATAAAGAGCCTTCATATCGCCGCACCAGATCAGTTCGCCATAGCCGAAACGCTGGCCGTTGCTAGTAACCACTTGTTGCGCTTTGACATTGATTTGGATGATTTCGGTGCCCAAGGCCAGCTCACCCCGATGAGCGGCAATAAAATCGGTCAGCGCTGTGACCAGCATCCCGGTTCCACCGATGGGATAGCTGTAATCACTGTATAAACCAAAATAGCTCAGCGCAAAAAAAGTCGGCATCTTTTCAAAAAAATGCTGGATAATCACATCAATCAGAGCCTGATTTTGGGTAAAGTGCAGCAGATAGATTTCAATCGGTTCGCTAAGCTTCTGGGCTTTACGGATATTGACTTGATATTTGATCAGCCAGGGCAGCAGGGTTTTAAACAGATACTCCCGATTGATGGTTAAATCGATAAATAGCGGGTTTTCGATGCCGTACAGCACCTCCATATAACCGGTCACTTTACGGATTTCGCTGATAATAGCCGCAATTTCGGCTTGATTATCAGGAAATTTTTGAGTCAGCATACCGGCGTAATCGGCTAGGCTTTCGACCCCTTTTAAGGTCATCTGCTCGTCTTCAATGCCAATCGTTACCGGGTTTTTGACAAAGTCCATCACAATTCCCAACTGCGTCAGCATCGGAAAAACAATCCCCGAGTTTTCAAAAGCGCGGATGCCGGCGTCAAAGGTAAAGCCACTGCGACTAAAGCTTCCCACCAGGCCGCCAGGTTTTTCGCTTTTTTCACAGAGCAGAGTGGTATAGCCGGCTTTGGCCGTATAGGCGGCACTGGTCAAACCGGCAATTCCGGCTCCCACCACAATTACATCGTAGAACTCCCCGGCTTGCACCGTTCCTCTTGCCGCTGTTTTTTTTAAATCCTTCATTTCAACCGCCTCCATTTAATCCCACAACCGATCGATTACGGCTTGGATTTCAACTGGCTTGCCGTTTCTCGTGTTCTGAATACAGCGGGTTTCGCAAAGGGCCAAATCCAGCGGCTCTGTTTCAATCTTGATCTGGTTTATCTGACAATAGGCTTCAACCCGTTTTCGGGCTCCCACCAGATTTCCCACCGCTATCCGGCGCATGATTCCCCGGACATCCAGATCCAGCCCCTTGGGCTGCATCCCGATTGAACAGTAGGGATGCTCGCAATATTCACACCGAGACGCCTGCTGCATCAAAGCTCTGATTTCGGCTGGAACATCCGTATAAAGTTTTTCGGCGGTCACCGGCTTATCGATAATCCTTACCATATTCTTTCGCTCCGGTTGATAAACATAGGGCCGCAGTCCTCGTTTCTTTAGCACCGCATTGGCCGCACTGATCCCGGAGGTGGTCACGGTTGGAGTGCCGGTGCCCATCACTGTCGATTCGCCGCAGCAAAACAGGTTGTCCCATTCGGTCCGGGTATGGAGCCGCTTGAACATATGCTGACCCAGCATTTGTTTGGGGCCGGCCACCGCCCCACCATTTTTATTGGTATAACGCTCAATGGTTCGGGGGGTGGCTAGTTCGGTGTAGCGGATCGCTTTTCTAAATCCCTGAAAGCGTTTTTCCAGCACGTCGATCAACCGATCTTTTTCCCGCTCTTTTCTGGCCAGATAATCCGCTGCGTCCCCCTGTTCCCAGTTTTCAAAGCTGGGGCCGATGGCCAGCACCACATGGCTGGTTTCATCACAGAGGGACTGGTCGTCAATACTGGAAATATAGACGGTGACCTCGCTTTCATCCAAACGATCCGGGTTTCCCACCAGCATTTCCACCGGCTGGGTATCCGCAGTGATCACCGCTTTGTTCACCTGAGCATAGAGCACCACACTGGGATAGGTAGGCACCTGTCTAGCCGCCCAGCGAGCCCGATCCAAAGTCAGGTATCGCCGATCAATGAGCTTGTCGTATAAATTCCAGACCGTTCCTGAATAAATCAGATCCCGACTGAATATTTTTTTCCTGCTGGTCAGTTGCACCCCGACTGGCTTATTATTTTCAAAAATAATTCCGATAACTTCTTGTTCAAGCAACATCGTGCCGCCGTTTTCTTCAATCACCTGCTCAAGTTTGCCGGGTAGAAAAATGGTTGAACCGGCGGGATAATAGCTACCGCCGACATGGTTGTCAACAAACATTACCGCTGCCAGCACCGCCGGGGATTCTTCCAGGGTAGCATAGCAGTAGGTCGAGGTAATCTTATCAAAAAACTTGAAAATATCGGGATCGCTGAAATAATTCTCCAGCAAACTGCGAGCACTTTTATTTAAATATCCCATAAACCGGGCATAGGACAGCGGATGTTTGATCAGACTTTTCAGAGCACCCCGGGCTTCAGTTTCATCCGGAGTGGTATAATTCGGATTTGCCACCATCACATCCGTATACATTTTCTCAAGATCGCGATAAAATCGCCGGATATTGTCCCGCTCCGATGGAAACACCATTCCCAGCTGCTCCGCAAAGTCATTGATATCGTCCCCAAAGCGAATCCGATGTCCCTTAAAATGCATACAGTAAAGCAGATCGTGCTTCACCACCTCAATCGGTTTTTCCAGACAATCAAAAACAAAGCGATGAGCGTTGAAGCCTTTGTCACCAAACCCGAACAGCATCGCTGCACCAATATCAAAGGTCGCCCCATTGCGTTTAAAAACCCCGCAGGAACCGCCGGGATTATAACTTTTTTCAATCACCGCAATCTTTAATCCGCTTTTCGCGAGCAGACTCCCCGCAGTCAGGCCAGACAATCCTCCGCCAATAATAATCACATCAAAATCCATAACTATTCCCTCTTTTGCGCTCGTTTTTTGTTATCGTTATTACTCAATTATACCCCGAATCATTATAATTACACCCGGAGAACTGATCAATTTTTGTCGTTATGATCAACAGTTTTTCTGGCCGTCAGCCGATCATCAAAAATACCAACACGCAAAAAAGAAAACACCTGTTCAATAGGTGCTTTCCAACGCTCTGATTGCCTCATATAAATATCTGTTCACCGGAGTATCAATGCCATGTTTCTCGCCCAGGCGGTTCACTGTGCCGGAAAAAAGTTCCACCTCGCTGGGTCGCCGGGCTTCCACATCCTGCCGCATCGAGGGTTTTCCCTGAGGACTCAATGAGTCCACCACTCCCAGCCAGTAAGTGATGTCCGCCATAGTCAGCTCGATCCCTTCTTTTCGAGCCACCGGGATCACCTCAGCCATGGCGGCAATCATCAGTTCCCGCGATTTACCCGGCTTTTGAACACTACCAAAATTTTCACCAAAAACCGAAACCACCTGGTTAACACCAACATTTAGCATAAACTTGGCCCAGATCTTCCGATCCATCTGGTGATCAATCTGATAGGCAATACCAACCTGATCAAAAAACGCCTGAACCCGGTTTACCTTGTCTGCGGGTCCATCGCCGTTCCGGTTGCCAAAACAGATAATCCCCGGGTTGGTATAAATCAGCTGATTGCCAACTTTGACCGTATCCATCCCCTGAGCCACTGACCAGATTAAATGCTCTTCTCCAAAAGCCTCTCCAATAATGGCTTCACTGGTAATACCATTAAGCAGCGACATAAAAAGGGTATCCGGCCCGACATGATTTCGGATCTCGCTAATGGCTGCTTCCAGCCCATTGATTTTTACGGTCAATAGAATCAGATCGGCCACCTCATCGTCGGCCGGGGTCTGGTAGTAAAAATCACAATCTCTCCCATTGCAGAAAATTCCCTGGCTCTGGTATTTTTTTATCCGTTTTTCATCCGCAATCACCGAAAAATCTGAGCCGATCTTCTGGGCAATCTGGTGGCCAAAGAGAATCCCTAACGCTCCCAGACCAATGACTGATACCTTTTTTATTTTCATCTGTTGCCTCACTTTATCCTTTCATTGATATTCATTTTCGCTTTAAATCACCGATCGAGTTATTATATCGCTACCCTTGATTTCAAAGCCGATCATTTAGCCGCTTAAAACCCTAGCAGATCCAGCACCTTTTCATCGACATGCCGATTTTCGCCTACAAATGGATAATTATGAATATGTAATGCCGGGTTGAAGTTTAGTTCGATGATGCTGTAATTCCCGGCATCAGGTTTTTTTTGAATATCGCGGATGATGATATCGGCTCCACAGATCCTGGCGCCCACTGCCTGAGCCGCTTTTACGGCGATGGTTTTATAATCATCGATGATCTCATCAGTAAAGTCAATGCTGTCACCGCCGGTGCTGATGTTAGAATTTTCTCTGAGATAGACGGTTTCGCCATCCTCAGGAATAGTCTGAATGGATTTGTGCTGCTCACTGAGAAACGCTATTTCGGTTTTATCCAGCCGGATCTTCTCCAGCGGTGATACATAACCCTTTCCCCGTAGCGGATTCCGATTTTTTTCAGCGACCAGCGCTTCGATGGTTTGAATCCCATCCCCCACCACATTGGCCGGCACCCGGTGAAGAATTCCCACCACCGCATCGCCAATAACCAGAAACCGATACTCCTTGCCAGGAATAAATTCTTCAATCAGCACCGATCGATCATGGCTAAATGCCTGGCTTACCGCCGTCTGATAGCACTCTTCACACTGGAGATTTTTAAAAATCTCTATGCCAAGGCCAAAATTGGAAGACTTGGGTTTCACCACAATATCTTTGCCCCGGAATGTTTCATAGTAAGCCCTGGCTTCGGTCACTGATTTAACCATAATCCCCGCCGGAACGTTGATACCTTTTTCTCGTAGAATCAGCTTAGTGACTTCTTTATTTTCCATGATCAGCGGCGCAATATAGGTATCGGCCGATGTTCGGGTTGCCTGTTTGATATACTCGATTTTGCTGTCTTTTTTAAGCCGGATAAAATTATCCTCAGCATCCAGAATCTCCACCGCGATTCCTCTTTGCTCTGCCGCATTAATCAACATCGCCGTCGACAATTCCAATCCGTCATGATTATTTATAAACATAGTGACCACCTTCTGAAAGTGATGATGCTGAATTTACCAGATTTCTGTCGATTGACATCGAACGACTTAATCGATCTTTTCATCCAGACGATTCGTCTTTGTCTAAAAATCTGCTTATCAAAATCGATACTAGACCATTCAGATCAATGATTCTATCAGACACTCATCATTTCGCTTTAATTTATTAGTTATTATCACATACGATCACTATTTTCAGCTTAAAAAAACACGACACTTAAATATCGCCCTCAATGATATCATAAAAATAATTTCTGATTTAATATTACTTGACAAAAAATAATTGAAATAACTATGATACGTTCACGATTTTCAGCCTATTACCGAAACCATCCTGAAGCCTATGATCTCAGCGTCTTAACCAATAACTTCACCGATTTATATTTAACCCCAAATATTGTCTTCTTTCAGCCCTCAATATTGATAATATGCTCGGCCCAGTCTTCATAAAACGAAGCTTCATGAGAAACCAGAATCAGTGTCCCGGTCCACTTGATCAGTTCGCCCTTTAACACCTCTTTGGCATCAGCATCGAGATGGTTGGTCGGTTCATCAAGAATCAGAAAATTGGCACTGGTCAGCATCAGAATACAGATTTTAACCTTGGCCTGTTCCCCACCACTGAGGGTCGCTACCCCCTGAAGCATGCTTTTTGCTTTTAAACCGCACTGGGCCAGATAGCGCCGCAGTTGACTCTGGGACAGTTTGGGGTAGACCTCGGACACCACCTGAATGGGAGTCATGGTAGGGTTGTCCCAATTGAGATCCTGCTCAAAATAAGCGATTTTGATGTTGTCGGCAAACTTGAATTTCCCCGAAATAGGGGGAATCTGTTTGACCAGAGTTTTTAGCAGCGTTGATTTCCCAATCCCGTTAAAGCCGGTGATCACCGTTTTCTGGCCCGACTCGATTTTAAAATTCATTTTCGACAGCAGCGGGTAATCATAGCCGATCTCCAGATCCTTGACGCTTAAGGAACGCTGGGCAGAAATATGGGTCGCGGTCAATCGGAAATTGGGTTTTGGCACCAGTTCTGGTGGTGGAATCCGGTCGATCCGATCCAATTGTTTCTGCCTGCTCTTGGCCATGCTGGCGGTGGATGCCCGGGCCTTGTTTTTGGAAATATAGTCTTCGAATTTTTTAATCTCTTTTTTCTGGGCTTCAAATTCGCGGATATAGCTTTCCCGTCGCAGCCCTTTTAAGGTGATAAACTTGGTGATGTTGCCACTGTATTTTTTGATCGTGGAAAACTCGATGTCGCAGACACAGGTGGTGATCTTGTCCAAAAATTCAAAGTCATGGGAAATTACCAGAAAGGTGCCCTCATAAGCTTTTAAATAATCGGTAAGCCATTCCACATGTTCCTTATCGAGAAAGTTGGTGGGCTCATCCAGAAGCAGTACGTTGGGTTCTTCCAGCAGCAGCTTGGCCAGAATAACCTTGGCCCGCTGGCCACCGCTGAGTTGTTCCAGAATGCTGTCCATTCCCAGCGCCGTAATCCCCAGACCATCGGCAATTTTCAAGATCCGGCTTTCCAGTTCATAAAAGCCGGAATTTTCCAGCAAACTCTGCAGGTCTGAGGCTCTGTTCATGGCTTTCTCACTGCAATCGCTGCCCATGTCTTCATAAATTCTAGTCAGCTGTGCTTCTATTTCATAGAGCTCGTGAAACGATGTTTTCAGATAGTCAAACACCGTCACATCCTGATCAATTTTGGCATGCTGGTCCAGATACCCAACCTTAATCCCTTTTTGCCAGCGGATCTCCCCGCCATCGGGAATAAGTTCGCCGATTAGGGTATTTAAAAGGGTGGTCTTCCCGGTGCCGTTACGCCCGACAATCCCCATGTGCTCGCCTTTGAATAATTCAAAGGAAGCCTCCTGATATAAAATTTTATCACCAAACGAATGTGATAGATTTATGACGTCCAATAGTCCCATTATTTTTCTCCTGGTTGTTAAGAATTTTTAGCAAAAATAAAACAGAGAGCCATTTTATACTGACTCTCTGTCATTATAAAAGGCCATAACGAACATTGCGTTATGGCCTGAAAACTTTCCTGCTGGTTACCGGTTTAAGCGCACCACAATAAAGTATAGCATATACAAACAAATATCGTAGTACCGACAATTGTTACATCGTGTTGTTTGCATCAGAGCGGACACGGCGATAGCCTGTCCGATTCTGCAGCAAACAACTGATTAACAATTGGTCGGTACGGGAGTTTGTCGTTACACTTAAAAAAGTTGCTATACCATAAAAACGCTTAGACCGATGAGAATAAAAGTTTTGGTTTATCTTTAGGCTCTAAACAATGTCTCATCGTATCTCTCATTGTCAGAGCTGCTTCAATGGTTAAAATCATCTTGTTCACCTTCTGCTACTAGTTTATCAAAACAGATTGCACTTGTCAATTGACATTAAAAAACCAGCCCCGCCTTTTAAGGATGGTACTGGTTTTTGTTGTTACATCAGTTTGCTGATGTTTTTGGTAAAGGCAACGACGTCGTCAAGCGGCAATCCGGCAATCAATCGGGCCTGATTGTAAAGCAGCTCGGTATAGAGGGCAAACTGGTCTTCATCTGCTTCGTAGAAGCTTCGCAGTTTTTCATACACCGGATGGTTTTTATTGATTTCCAATACTTTCTTCGCCTTGACATCACCGCCCTGGGGCATGGTGTTCAAGGTCATTTCCATTTCGATGGACAGATCCCCTTCAGTGGACAGATAAGCCACATCATCTTTCAGGTGGGCTGTGGTTTTTACTTTCACGACCTCATCCCCGATCAGGTCTTTCATTTTGGCCAGCAGTTTTTCATCTGTTTCAGATGTTTCGGTGGCTTCATCGGTTTCATTTTCTTCCGGTGCTTCCAGTCCCAGATTCTGGCTGGAAACCGAACGAAATTCCTTTTCCATGTATTGTCGTAAGGTCTGGGTGACAAATTCATCAATGGTTTCGGTTAAATAAAGGATCTCATAGTCTTTGTTTTTGATGATCGAAACCTGGGGCAGTTTTTCCAACTGACTGACTGATGAACCGGTAGCATAATAGATGTATTTCTGGTCTTCCGGCATCCGTTCCACATATTCTTTAAGGGTAACCATCTTGCCTTCCTTTGATGAATAAAAGAGCAGGAAGTCCTGGAGTTTTTCCTTATCCTGTCCCCATTTATCATAGGTTCCCACCTTGATCTGATTGCCGAAGGCTTTGAAGAATTTTTCATAGGTTTCGCGGTCATTTTCCAGCATTTTTTTCAGCTCTTCAGAAATTCTGGTGTCGATTTTACGGCTGATCAGTCGCAGTTGTCGATCCTGCTGCAGCATTTCCCGGGAAATATTTAATGAAATATCTTCCGAATCCACTACCCCTTTGACAAAACTGAAATAGTCCGGCAACAGCTCGCTGCATTTTTCCATAATCAGTACGCCATTGGAATACAGCTCCAGACCCTTTTCGTAGTCTCTGGTGTAATAATCAAAGGGTGCCTGACCGGGGATATAAAGAATCGCTTTATAGCTCATTGCGCCTTCAATACTCAGGTGAACATGGGCCAGGGGGGCATCAAAACCCAGCCGTTTGTCGTGATAGAAGTTGTTGTAATCCTCATCGGTCAGCTCGTTTTTATTTTTTCGCCAGATTGGGATCATCGAATTCAGGACCGCATCAGCCAGATAGGTTTCGTATTCAGGATTTTCGCTGTCTTTAGTATCTTCTTTGACCCGACTCTTTTCCTCCACCATCTTAATCGGGTAACGGATGAAATTGGAGTAATGCTCAACCAGGTGACGGATGCGATAAGGTTCCAGATAATCGTCGTAGTTATTGTCTTCGGTATTTTCTTTGAGATGGAGGGTGATTTTTGAACCATGAGTTTTTCGGGTTCCCGGTTCAATGGTATAACCATCAGCCCCTTCAGAAACCCATAAACAGGCTTGTTCGGCATCGAGGGCTTTTGTTTCCACCTCAACCTTGTCAGCTACCATAAAGGCTGAATAGAAGCCGACCCCAAACTGGCCGATGATGTCAAAATCTTCTTCCATTTCCTGATCGTTTTTAAAATCGCTGGAACCGCTTTTAGCAATGGTGCCCAGATTGTCTTCCAATTCTTCCGCGGTCATCCCAATCCCGGTGTCTTCGATCGTCAGGGTGCGGTTATCCTTATTGGGATGAATACGGATATAGTAGTCATCCTTATTAAAGGTTTTATCTTTGTCTGTTAATGTTTTGTAGTAAACCTTGTCGATGGCATCGGATGCATTTGAAATCAATTCTCTTAAAAATATTTCATTGTTGGTGTAAATTGAATTGATCATCAAATCCATAAGACGCTTGGATTCTGATTTAAACTGCTTTTTTTCCATAACATACCTCTTTTTCATGTTGTAATATTGTTAGCACTCTTTCTTTAAGAGTGCTAACAATATTGTAAGTAACTTTATTAAAAGTGTCAACCCTTTTAATGATTTTTTAAGGCTGACAAATCACGATCTATTTTTTGTATAACCAGATAAAAAGATTGAAAACAAATCTTCCTAAAAATAAAATGCCCGGACAATCAGCGTTGCCGGGCATTTCTTTATTTTACAGTTTAAATTCGGTGGTAAAGCGACGGATCGCTTCTGCGGTGTTTTCTTTGCTGCCGAAAGCGGTGAGTCGGAAATAGCCTTCGCCACTGGGGCCAAACCCCACCCCGGGTGTTCCGACAATGTTGACCTCGTTGAGGAGTTTATCAAAGAAGGTCCAGGAATCCATGCCGGCTGGTGTCTTCAGCCAGATATAGGGAGCATTGACGCCGCCAAAAACTTCAATGCCGGTACTGGCAACGCCTTCACGGATCATTTTGGCGTTATTCATATAATACGCCACCAGGGCCTTGATCTGCGCTTGACCGGCTTCGGTATAAACGGCTTCCGCGCCTTTTTGGATAATATAAGGAACACCATTGAATTTGGTACAGTGTCTGCGGTTCCACAGCTTATTGATTTCGACCGGTTCGCCGGCTTCGGTATAACCCATTACTTGTTTGGGAACGACCACGTAGGAGCAGCGGGTTCCGGTGAAGCCGGCATTTTTTGAGAAGCTACGGAATTCGATGGCTACCTCTTTGGCGCCGTCAATTTCGTAGATGCTGTGGGGCACATCATCTTCCTGGATATAGGCTTCATAGGCGGCATCGTATAAAATAATGGCCTGATTGGCTTTGGCATAATCTACCCATTTTTTCAGTTCGGTTTTATTGATAGTCGTTCCGGTCGGGTTATTGGGGAAACACAGATATATCAGATCCACCTTTTCGGTTGGCAATTGTGGTACAAAGCCATTTTCGGCGGTGCAGGGAATATAAACCATATCGCTCCACTTACCGTCGGCGCCTAATGTTCCGCTGCGACCTGCCATGACATTGCTGTCAACATAAACCGGATAAACGGGATCAGTGATGGCAATTTTGGTATTCTGACTGAATATTTCCTGAAAATTGGCGGTATCACTTTTGGAACCGTCGCTGACAAAAATCTCGTCAATGGCCAGATCGACTCCCCGGGTTTTAAAATCAAACTCGACAATTTTTTCCAGCAGGAAATCATAACCTTGTTCCGGGCCATAGCCCTTGAATGTTTTTTCGTCGGCCATTCCGTCAACAGCAGTATGTAAGCCAGTGATGACTGCTTCAGGCAGCGGTTTGGTCACGTCGCCGATCCCCAAGCGGATGATATTAGCCTCAGGATTAGCGGTCTTATAAGCTTCCACCCGTCTCGCTATTTCTGAAAAAAGGTAGGAACCGGGTAATTTAAGATAATTTTCATTAATTAATGCCATTTTATTATTTTCCTTTCGTTATTGTCTCTTGATTATTTAATAAAGGTCTCTTGCGAGAACCGTACCGACAAATGTTAATCTCTTGTATGCTGCAGGATCGAACAGGTCGATGACCTGTTCGCCCTGATGCATACAACATGATATAACATTTTTCGTTACTCAGGTTTTTTTTATATTAATGCACTATTTAAAACTATTTCGTCCACTTGGAAAAATCCAGGGTCGCGAAGTAGTCGGCCGGGGTTTCGGCGCGACGAATCAGTTCGGTACTGCCGTCTTCTTTTAGCAGCACTTCGGCAGAACGTAACTTGCCGTTGTAATTGTAGCCCATGGCAAAACCGTGGGCACCGGTGTCGTGAAGAACCACCAGATCACCGATATCGATTTTAGGAAGAGGTCTGTCGATGGCAAACTTATCATTGTTTTCGCATAAGCCCCCGGTGACATCATAAACGTGATCCAGCGGGGCATCTTCCTTACCCATCACGGTGATATGGTGATAGGCACCATACATGGCCGGACGCATCAGGTTGGCAGCACAGGCATCAAGACCGATGTATTCTTTGTGGGTGTGTTTTTCATGCAAGGCGGTAGTAACCAGATGACCAAATGGTCCTAAGACAAAACGACCCAGTTCAGTGTAGATAGCAATATCGCCCATTCCTGCCGGGACCAGAATTTCTTCGAAGGCTTTTTGAACACCCCGGCCGACTTCATAAATATCAGTCGGTTGCTGATCAGGCCGATAGGGAATCCCGACACCACCGGACAGGTTGATAAAGGCAATATGGGCGCCAGTTTCCTGATTCAGCTCCACGGCGGTCTGGAAAAGAATCCGCGCCAGGGCTGGATAATATTCATTGGCAATGGTATTGCTGGCTAAAAAGGCATGGATCCCAAAGTGTTTGACCCCTTTGCTTTTTAAAATCTTAAATCCTGCGGTCATCTGTTCCCGGGTGAACCCGTATTTGGCCACCTGGGGGGTATCCATAATAGCGTTATCGATGACAAAATCACCGCCGGGATTAAAACGGCAGCTGATGGTTTCTGGCAATCCTGCGACCTCTTCGAGAAAGTCAATATGAGTGATATCATCCAGAGTTATCAGAGCATCCAGTTTTCTGGCTAACACGAAGTCTTCTGTTGGCGTCACATTGGAGGTGAACATAATATCCTCACCAGTAAAACCAACGGTATCTGACATCATCAGTTCGGTATAAGATGAACAGTCCACGCCACAGCCTTCTTCTTTTAAAATCTGCAGAATCGTCGGGTTGGGGGTCGCCTTAACGGCAAAGTACTCTTTATAACCTTTGTTCCAGGAAAAAGCTTCCTGCAGGTTTCGGACATTTTCGCGGATACCCTTTTCATCATAAAGATGGAAAGGGGTTGGGAATTCTTTGACTATTTCTTCTAACTTTTCTTTGTTTACAAACGTCTTTTTCATATTTAATTTCCTTTCGTCATTTCAATCAGCTTTATTTCATTTTTCATGGAGTCTTTAAATAAATCCACCAGATTCCGCTTCCGCGAATAAAGGCAGGTAGAATGTTCACCATTATTGACATCGCCAGTGAGCACATTGGTTGAATCGGCAATCAGCCGAATCTGCTGGAGCGGTTGCGCAGCGATATAAACAGTGGCTCCTGCCAGGGCAAATGATCCATTGGTGATGATGACCATCTTGATATCGCGATTGATGGCTGCTTCAATATCCGGTAGCACGGTTTCCAGAATCTGACCGGGCACTGAAATATATACCCGTTCCCGGGCTTCCAGAATCATGTTCCGCAGTTTATTGAGAATGTTGTTTTCCCCTTTGATGGTGATATAGCCTTCCACTGCGTCCCGCTTACTGGGGATGGTGGCGATCAAATCCTGCTTGGCTTGCTGCAGTTTTCTGATCTTATTCTCGCAGAATTCGGCAATCGCCACCGGGGTATAGCGGATGGTTGCTTCCTCAATCACATAGGCTCCCCCCTTTTCCACCAGGGACGCCAGCGATGTGTAGGCATTGGATCTCGAAATGCCAGTTGTCTTTGCCACCTCGTAGCCATTTAGATCACCTTCAGCAAGTAGGGTTAAATAAATAGCCGCCTCATGCCTTGTCAGTCCAAATTGTGTCAGTCGTTCAACGATATCCATAGTCATCAGTCCTTATTTTTAAAAATCTGTACATTGTCAACCCGATCCGCCACAACCGCAGTCGTTTTGAACCGCCGCTACTTCAGATCGACCACCTCGCAAAATAGTGTTCCTGTTTAGTAAGTCTACACTATGTTTGATGTTTTGTCAAGAATGATTATAAAAAGACAGTATGAAAAATTCATACTGTCTTATAAATCATAGATCTGTTCTTTACGGGCCAACGTACTGATCGTTGGCGAAGGTTCCCACATAGGTGGTCCCATCGGCCATGGTCAGGGTTCCTTTGCCATGCATTAAGCCCTCTTTAAATTCCCCCACATAGGTATTTCCATTGTCGATCTTTGTCCCATAACCATCAAGCTTACCGTATTTCCATTCGCCTTCAAATCTTGTTCCTTCATATCCGATAGCGACTCCCTGGCCATGAAGTTTGCCATCCTTCCATTCGCCCTCGTAAATTACATCCTCCGAGTAAACAAACTTACCATAACCATTGGGCTCGCCATTTTTCCATTCGCCTGTATACACCCCACCACCATAGGTATGCGTGCGGATACAGCCACTGGTTGATAATAATAGGCTTGTCACTATTAATATCGCAAATAATTTTAATATTGTCCTTTTGTTCATACGATCCCCCCTGTATATTTCTGCATCCTTTTCATATGCCTGAGTTTGCAAAGAACTGTGATTTTATTATACCGCATTAGTTGGATATAATAAATATTAAAACAGTAAAGATCAACAATTTTTTAAAACCATTCTAAAACTGACAAATAAGCAAGACTTTCTAGATATTCAACTTCCAATCATAAACAAGGTTCGTATTAACACCATATAAAGTCCGGTTCCAGCAATGATGCTGAAAAAAATGTTTCTTTTAATACGATGAATAAGGATCACCATAGCAACACTTAACAACTCTGGCAAACCAAAAGGATAGGCGATCAGGCCTATCCTTCACAGGTATTTTATCAACTATCGATCAATTTTTTCATTTTTTGATGATCGTCTTGAGTTTTTGGCAGGTGTCTTCCAGATCCCTAGTCAATGCAGCGATATCATCCAGTTTCTCATCCGGGAATGCATCTGTTATCCCGATCCCGGGAATGGCCAGCAGGTCATCCAGCTCATCATGGATGTCGCCCAGATTGTCTTTTAATTTATTGATCTGGTTTTTGGTATCAATCCGATTTTTAATGCCCTCCACCATCACGACTTCATCACCCAGACTGTATTCAGAAACATCTTCCACCACGGTGCAATCTAATCCCAGGATGTTTTTAGCGGTGATGGCAAAACTTTTCTTGGCCTCTTCTTCCCCATGAACCAGAAAGATCTTCTTTGGTTTTTCTTTAAATCCGGCCAACCACTTCAATAGATCATTCTTATCGGCATGAGCAGAGAAACCCTCAAGAAAATAGATTTCAGCATTCACACGAATCCGTTCCCGGAGGATCCGGACATATTTTTCGCCGCTGGTAATCGCCCGCCCAGTGGTGCCCTCTGCTTGATAGCCAGCAAAAACAATGCTGGATTTCGGTTTCCAGAGGTAGTGTTTGAGATGGTGTTGAACCCGCCCGGCATCAGCCATGCCACTGGACGAAATAATGACCTTGGGTGATGTATTATCATTTAAGGCCTTGGATTGCTCAATACTCTTGGTGAAATTCAAATTTCTGAAATAAAAAAGCTCATCGCCTTTTTTGATCCGTTCTTTTATATAGTCATTAAAATAATGGGCATTTTTGCGGAAAATTTCGGTCGCGTCAGTAGCTAGTGGACTGTCAACATAAACCTTGACCTTATCAAGCTGATTCTGATATAATTCGTGGTTATCATAAAACACTTCCAGCACATGGATCAGATCCTGGGTTCTTCCCAAAGCAAAAGCAGGTGCCACCACGGTTCCGCCCCGAGCAACTGTCTTGAAAATGATGTCCATAAAACGTTTTGCACTTTCCTGCTGGTTTTCATGGACACGATCCCCATAGGTCGTTTCCATAATCAAATAATCCGCCGCTGCGATCAGAGTCGGATCATTGAGCATCCGCTGATTGGCCGCCCCAATATCGCCTGAGTAAACTAACTTAGTCGTTTTTCCATCATCCTGAGCCCAAATTTCAACAATTGCCGCCCCTAATATATGACCGGCTTCATTGAGCCGGATCTTGATCTGAGAATTGATCTCAAAAATTTGTCCATATGCCACCGGAAAAAAGTATTGGGCACAGCGGGCTGCATCTTCCTGGGTGTAAAGCGGGTCAATCTGCCGCTGTCCCGAACGGGTAGTGCGTTTGTTGATCCACTTAGCGTCCATTTCATGAATATTGCCACTATCCTGGAGCATAATATCAGCAATCTCAGCAGTTGCTCCGGTACAGTAAATCTTCCCTTTAAATCCCTGTTTAACCAGTAAGGGAATCCGTCCGCAATGATCCACATGAGCATGACTTAAAATCATAAAATCAATTTCAGCCGGGTTAAAATCAAACGCCTGATCGTTTAACTCTTCCAGGGCTTCACTGCCCTGAAACAAACCGCAGTCCAGGAGGAATTTATAGTGATCAGTGGTCACCAGATGGCAGGAACCAGTAACGGATAGTGCCGCTCCTAAAAATTTAATTTTCATTTTCTTTCTCCTGTTCTTTCAATTTCCAATTGAAACAATCGCAAATCTTTTAAGCTCAACAGCCTTTTGTATAGCCAGCCATCAATCTTGATCATTTAATTTTTTTATCTTTATACTCTTTACTTTATAGATATCCAAATTACTAAAATTTACGCAGATTATGACGATAAAAATACACCTGGGACAAAATTAGTCCCAGGTGTTACCGTTTTTCTGACCCGATCTTCTTAAATCAGATTTTTAAGCCATGCCGAAGTAAGCTGACTCTGATCGGTTTAATCATCTTTTGCACTGACCGAAAGCAAATGATTAATGAATTGCTGGGCAGTTCGGCCAGAAATCCCGCCATGCTGCAGTTCCCATTTATTGGCTTCCTGAGAAAGAATTTCTTCTGATATGTTCAGACCTTCCCGCTTGGCCAACTCTGCCACAATTTTAAAATACTGTTTTTGACTGGGACGTTCGTAAAAAATGCTGACCCCAAAACGATTCACCAGCGATAGCTTTTCTTGCATCGTGTCTGACCGGTGGATGTCCCCGTTTGCTTCCATATCATTTCGGTCGTTCCAGGTTTCCCGAATCAAATGGCGGCGGTTTGAAGTGGCATAAATCAAAATATTATCCGGTTTAGTTTCCACACCGCCTTCGATAACCGCTTTGAGAAACTTGTATTCGATCTCAAATTCCTCAAAGGAAAGATCATCCATGTAAATAATAAACCGATAGTTCCGGTTTTTTATCTGGGCAATGACATTTGATAAGTCTCGAAATTGATGCTTGTAGATTTCAATCATCCGCAGTCCCTGATGATAGAATTCGTTGACGATCGCTTTGATACTGGTGGACTTTCCGGTGCCGCTATCCCCGAACAACAACACATTGTTTGCTTTTCGCCCTTCGACAAAGGCTTTGGTATTTTCGACAAGCTTTTGTTTCTGGCTTTCATATCCAACTAAATCTGCCAGCATGACCTTATCCATGTTATTGATCGGATTAAAGATGACTCCGGTGTTATCGGCTTTAGGAGTAATCCGGAAGGCTTTATTTAAGCCAAACATACCCACCCCAAATTCTTGATAAAACCGGGTGATCTCATCAAAAAATAGCTGCTCGTTTGCTGCCGCCGCCAATTTCAGACTCAGTCCTTTCACTTTTTCACTGACATTCTGATTATACATAAATTCCGGCTTTTGGATGGCCTGATAATCTGAAATCCGGGTGAAACAATCGATTCCCAACACGGATTCCAGTTCAGTGAAATCAAAATCAAAAAGATCTTTAAAAACCTTACAGTCGTTCTGAGCAAAAAAATTAACACTGCCTTCTTTTTTCCCCACCTTTTCACACGTTAAACTGAATGGATTTTCATTGGTAATCAGCAAAAAAGTCAGATAGTGATGCCAAAGGTTGCGATCAAACCCAAAATCAGTCGCTATTTCCAGCAGTGTTTTTATCTGGCGATAGCTTTCGGCAATCAGTTCTTCCTTGGAATCTCCCTCTTTGTAAAAACGCTCATAGAGTTGCCCGATCTGCTTAAGCAGATTCTTCTGGTTTGAGTCGGTAAAAAGTATCAGTTTTGCGATCAATCGATTCATGCCGATCTCCCTTCTGTAAAAAGGCCACCTCTATTACAAGGTGGTCCTTTAATCATTTATTTGTTTAATTTAGCGCAGCTGAAACTGATCGATCATCTGTTTTAACAAAATCGATTGACCGGAAAGTTCCTCACTGGCAGCGGCACTCTCTTCGGCGGTTGCTGAGTTTTGCTGAACGACCTGGGCAACCTGTTCAACGCCCATATTAATCTGAGCGATGCCGGTTGCCTGTTCATTCGATGCGGTGGCAATGTTACCGATTAAATCATTGACTCTGGTAATTCCGCCGACAATTTCTTCCAGCGCACTGGCGGTTTCATCGGCAATTTTTGTGCCTTCCGCCACCTTACTGATGGAGCCTTCAATTAATCCGGTTGTTTCCTTGGCAGCATCGGCACTGCGGGCCGCCAGCGTACGTACTTCTTCGGCTACCACGGCAAAGCCTTTGCCATGCTGTCCGGCCCGGGCAGCTTCTACTGCGGCGTTAAGTGCCAAAATATTGGTCTGGAAAGCGATATCGTCGATGACCTTGATAATCTTGGAAATATCTTCAGATGACTTATTGATTTCGACCATCGACTGCTGCATTTCGGTCATCTGTTGGTTTCCTTTGTCAGCATTGGCCATCACATCGGTTGTCAGTTCTCGCGCTTTATTGGCATTGACAGCGTTGTTTTTAGTCTGATCAGCTATTTCGGCAATCGAAGCGGTTAGTTCCTGAATGGAACTGGCCTGTTCAGTTGACCCCTGAGCCAGCGCTTGACTGCTGTCAGAGACCTGATTCGCCCCAGCGTTAACCTGTTCGGAGGCATGATTGATATCGCCTAACAGCGTATTTAAAGTTGCAATTATCGCATTAATAGCCTCAGAAATCGCATTGAAATCGCCGCCGAAAGCGTTGATATTGTCTAAATTAAGATTTCCATTGCTGATTTCGCCAGTAACGGTAGATATTTCTGCCACAATGCTTTTAAAATGGCTACCCATATTATTGACAGCCTGCTTTAAGACATCAAAACTACCCTGATAATAGCCATCAACCGTTACGCTCAGGTTACCATTGGCAATGGCATCCATCACATTTGCAACCTCTTCCATCGGTTTAGCCATAACCCCAAGAATGCCATTCATGCCGCTGATCAGCTCCTGCCAGGAGCCGCTAAATTTTGTCTCATCAGCCCGGACATCTAAATCACCCTGCATCGCTGCTGTTGTTAAAATGATCGCATCACCAATGAGGCTATCGATGGAATTTTTTACTTCTCGCAAATTTGTTTCGATACCTCTAAACTGCTCATAAACTTCGCCGGTATACTCGTCTGGTTCCTGAATATCAATATCAAAGTCCAGATCACCGACTGATAAACGTCTTAAATTATCAGCTAGGCGGTTGATCTCCGTTTCTGAATATTTATTAACGCTCATGGTTGCAGTCGTGTTAAATGAGGTTTCAACATAACCAATGGTTTGGCCTTGTTTATCGATAATCGGCGTAGTATCCATACGATAATACCCGCCGCGATATGCAAATGGAAATTCAATTCGGCCCGTTTTGCGATAAGCCTTGACGCCGCAATCCTCATTTTTGCACATGTCCAAATTTGATTTACAGCAATCATCACCGTAAATTGATTCGCGGCTGCCTTCTCGACCAGTTGCTACTCTCAAATCTTGAAGGGTTTTATTAATGAATGTCCACTTCAAATCAGTATCGACAACGGTAATCCGGTATGGCATCGCGTCAAGAATCGCCTGAAAGAAATCTCGTTTATCAGCCACCGTTTGGATCGCCCGATTGACCTGTTCAATCCCTTTTTTATAGTCACCACCCACTTTGGCTCCAAGATTTTTATCGAGATCCGCTTCTTTTCCGACCAGTTCAGGCAACTGCATCAGGTAATCATTCACCATCTTTATGGACGACTTGATTTCTTGCAGACTGTTACCCAGCACATCCTTGTCTGATGACGGTGAAATCTCCACCGTCAGGTCACCCTTAGCCAATTTGACCGCCGTTTCTGACTGTAACCGTATATTCTCAGCAATACCTGAAAGGGCATAAGCAACTTCACCCAGCTGATCCTGGGGTTTTTCAGCGTTGAGATCGACTTCAAAATCTCCATCAGCCAGTCGATTGACCGCTTCGACGAGACTGGTTAAGCGGTTCGATATCGCCTTCACACCGAGGACACTTACCCCGACCATTACAGCTAAACCGATCGTGTAAATCAGCAACAGACTATTTTGGATATCTCCAAACTGGCCATAATTCTGACTAACCGTAACCATTGAAATACCTGCCGTCACACAAAAAATCAGGGCAACTGGCAGGATCACTGTCATCAAGATTTTTGACAGCAAACTTTTTTCATGTTCCATTCTTTCCTCCATTGATTTGATTAAATTCATGGTTAAAGTGTTAAATTAAAACTAGCCGATCAAATCTACATTACATTGATTTTATAATGCACTTCCGTTTGACTGATTGCATGTAACGGCAACAATTACTTTTGACACCCTAACCATTCTTATGAAAAACCATTCTTTTTTTAGCTCCACCACTTTTCTTTTGAAAGATTATACCCAAAACTCCATCATTCTGGATGCTGTTACTCTTCACAGCCGGGCATTCAATTCATTCGCTACTATGATGAACATTATATCGGATTATACTCGTAATTTCAATCTTTTTAGTAATTTTAAATGTTTTTATTAATTTCATTTGACCTTCGCTTTTTACTGACCCGGCACTTGATTCTAGCTCCGATCGTTTCTGCAAAAAAATAAGCCAGCTAAAGCTTTCTTCAGCCGGCTCTGCCCTAAATCAAAGGGTCTGATGATCCCCCTAATGGGAACTGCTATAGACCAATTCATTTTTTTCAAAGTCAAGGGTGTTATTGATGTGCCCCAGAATGATCAGCACCTTGCTCAGATTTTCAAAATAAACCGCATCGTATTTGGCTCCACCAATATCAAACCCTTTAAGCGTGGGTAATAATTCTTCGGCTCGTTGGGGGTTACTGTCCACAGTAGTACACAGTTTATAGAGTTTTTTAAACTGATCTTCGGCCACCAGATAGAAGCGACCATCGTCAACCCCATTTTGAATATTCTCTAAAAACCAGCGATGAATTTGGTTGGCTTTTTTAAACCGTCCCATCACCTCCGAAGCCACTGCCCACGGTTTTAGTCGCAATTGTTTGAGGTCGACACCTTTTTCACATTTATATAAAACACTTTCTAATCCCATCTTAAAATTCCTCTCCTTAATCAATAAGCCTTCATTTCGCTCTTGATTTTATTTTTTATAAAAAATACGCTCTCTTTGAAGCATTGACGGATATTGATTGTTTATCTACCATTTTACCCACCCGGTTTCATTTAGTCAATTATAATAAATCATCCGATCAATTTTATTTTCACTTAGAAATTAATCGCGGAAGAATTTTCATTTTTGCTGATACGTGGTATAATAAGGCAAATTTAAAAATAAGGAGAGCGAAATGAGAAATCGATTAGGTAACCTGTTATGGGGGCTTTTATTGGTCGTGATCGGCCTGGGTTTTGCCGGAAATGTCTTTGGTCTGTGGAATTTTGAATTATTTTTTGCCGGCTGGTGGACCTTGTTCATCATTATTCCCTGCACCATCAGCATCGTTCAGAACGGCATCCAGCTCTGGAACACCATCGGTCTCGGTATTGGGGTGTTATTATTTATTTCTGCTCAAGGCTATTTTAACAGCGCATTGCTGGGTGATCTGATCTTTCCAATCATAATTATAGCCATCGGTTTGAGCATTATCTTCAAGGATCGACTCAGTAAAAATGCCAAACTGATTCAGGGCATGACGAAGGATGGGCTTCCCGATTACTCAGCAATTTTTGGTGGCCAGGAAATTAACTTTCCTGGTGAAGAATTTCACGGCGCCAGCTTGACTGCCGTTTTTGGCAGTGTTTCCCTTGATTTGCGGCAGGCCATCATCAGCGAAGATATTTATATCTCGGCTACCGCTGTCTTTGGCGGTATTGACATGCTAATGCCCAGCAATGTTCGGGTGGAGATGTCAACTACGCCGATTTTTGGCGGGGCATCAAATAAAACCAACCGACCACTAGGCGAAAATCCACCGACTGTTTACATCAACAGCACCAATATCTTTGGGGGGACTGAAGTCAAATGAATACTAATCAAAGTTGGATCAAATACCTGGCCATTGCCTTTGGTCTGGTGCTGGCATTGGGGATCATCGCCAGCATTGTCAATGGCGGCGTTGCCATCATGAGAGGGTTTGGTCTGATTGAAAACACCAGCAGAATCACTGAACAAGGCGACGAAAACTTTCGACAAGATTTTAGCGGTGATTTAAAAGCAATCTATATTGACTTTAATGCCGGCAGTATTTCCCTTCAAAGTGGCGATGGCTTTAGGGTTGAAGGAACGAATATCCCCAAAAGTCTAAGTGCCACCCTTGATAATGGCAAGCTTGTCATTGAGGATAAAGAGAGTTCCACTATCTTGCCAAACCTGATCGGCAAGGATCGCATGCCTGATCTTGTGATTACCATTCCCCGGAATACCGCCTTGGAAAAACTGGAACTTGAGATCGGCGCTGGTCGCGGTGAATTGTCGCAGCTGATCACCGATGAACTGACCATCAAACAAGGTGCTGGCGAAATTGTCGCCGACCAGCTTCAGGCAAATTCCGGCAAACTTAGCGGCGGCGCTGGTGCAGTTCATTTTACCGACGTCCAACTCAATGATTTTAAGATCAATGGCGGTGTCGGACTCATTAATATCCAGGGGATCGTTACTGGCGATCTGGAAATCGACTGTGGCGTTGGCCAGACTAGTCTGGATATCAATGCCCCTGTCGATGATTACTTTGTCACCGCAGACCAAGGTCTCGGACCGATTACCATCAACGGCCAGAGTATTTCCGAAACCGGAACCGGATCTAAAGCTGCCCCCCATCGGATCGATATTGACGGTGGTGTTGGACCGGTTTTTATGACCTTTAAATAAGCCAATAAAAAAACACGTTTAACGTGTTTTTTTATTGGCTTAAACGATCTGCCTATCTGACAAAATGCATGTATACTTTTTTATAAGGATGTGGTTCGGCAACCACACCTTTACCGTTTTCAATCAGCCGCATCAGCCAAACCATATTAGCAGCGGTAACCTCTATCGTCTGAGCACCTTCAGTATCCTGGGACGCTTCTCCGGCGGTACGGCCATGAATAACATTCCAATAGTTGCCGGTTGCCATCACCATTTCTGAGTAGGTAATGTAGTGATTCAATTGATCAATACTTGCCACCCCGCCAGAACGTCTAACCGCCACTAGAGCACCAGCTACCTTATGACGAAACATTCCGCCATTGGCACCGGCCACATAAAAGGCCCGATCCAAAAATGACTTCATGTTTCCGCCGATGCCCGAAAAATGAACGGGACTGGCAAAAATAACACCATCAGCGGCTTTGATTTTTTGAATCCCTTCATTGACAACATCTTTAGTAAAGATACACTGCTCATTTTTATTTTTACCGCAGGCATTGCAGCCAGTACAACCCTGTACTGCTTTCATACCGACATTGAAAATTTCAAAATCAATGCTATCCTGAGCAAAAATTTCACCAGCAATGCTCAGCGCCGTAAATGTATTGCCTTCACCATGAGGACTTCCGTTAATACCGATTACTTTCATCTCTTACCTCCTGAAGCATCTGCTCCAATTGTTCTATATTTACTATTTTTAGTATACCACATTTTTAAAATGTTAAACCTCTAATCAACCAATTCATAAACTTTAGGCCATTTGTGATTCATCCTTTTATGGCTATTGATTTTGTGTTATACTGGCATCATTATTCATTAAGGAGGATCGCGATCGCATGACGAGCTATATTTTACGCTTTTTTAAACTTAATCTTGGGCTCTTTCTTTATGGATTGGGCATTATTGTAACGATGCGGGCAAACGTCGGTTATGCGCCCTGGGAGGTATTGCACAGTGGAATCAGCCAAACCCTTGGGGTCAGTATCGGTCTGGTGAATACGGCGGTGGGAGCCATCATTGTTGCGATTGTTTTTCTCTTCGGTGAAAAATTGGGCCTGGGTACCATTTTTAACATGTTTATGATCGGTCTGTTTATGGACCTTATCCTTTTTTTAGACTTCATCCCGCTGTTTAGTAATTTCTGGATCGGAACCCTGGTGCTCATTCTCGGTCTCTTTATCATTTCCCTAGGGACCTATTTCTATATTTCCTCGGCCTTTGGTGCCGGACCCCGAGACAGCCTGATGGTGGCGATAACCCGCAGCACAGGGCTGCCGGTCGGCCTGTGCCGCGGCATTCTGGAAGTCAGCGTTGTTCTGATTGGCTGGCTACTGGGCGGGATGGTTGGTTTAGGCACAGTGATCTCAGCTTTTGCCATCGGTTTTTGTGTGCAGATCACGTTTAGGCTTGTAAAATTTGATCCAACCCAGGTCGAGCACGAAACCTTCGGGGTGATGTTTCACAATCTTCACAATCTCAAAAAACACAATTAACCCGGTCACCATTAATGGATCGCCGGGTTAATTTCGGGCGGAATCTGGATCAATTCTCATCTTCAATCATATCGATAAAAACACTGGCAATTTCGGGATCGAATTGGGTGCCGGAACAGCGAATGATTTCTTCAATGGCCTCTTCAACTGTAAGATCATCCATATGCAGACGCATCTTTGTCATCGCATCATAGGCATCAGCGATGGCAATAATCCGGGCTTCCAGTGATATTTCTTCACCCTTTAGCCCTTTGGGATAGCCGCTGCCGTCCCAGTGCTCATGGTGTTCTAAAATATGATCGGCTATTTCGGCAAATTCATTGGCGGAGTTTAAAATACGGTAGCCAATTTCGGGATGACGCCGTATTTCGGTCCAATCCTGTTCACTCAGTTTTTCTGACTTATCAAGAATCCCATCGGCAATCCCGATCTTGCCAATATCATGCATCAGTCCGGCGGTCTGAAGATCATGGGAATCCTTGGAATTTAGTCCAATTTTACTGCCGACCTCGGCTGATAGTCTGCTGACCCGTTCTGAATGGAACATCTCCTTCTGGTATTTATCAAATAAAGTCTCGATCACCATGCCAACCGTTTTGTTGCGCATACCCAGACTTTCGGTCAGTTTACGACGATACATATAGTCTTCGGCTCGTTTAAAAATCTGCTGAATATCGTCTTCCTCATTAAGCTTTGTTTCAAAACCAAATGAAATGGACAGTTCGACGGTTCCCACTTTTTCTGTTTTGGCCAGATCTTCAATGCGAGCAATGATCTCTTCCGCTTCAACCTGATTTGTTTTTGGTAGCAGCACGACAAATTCATCGCCGCCCAATCGTGCCACCACATCATCAGCACGACAGGCTCTGGTAATCGTCGCCGCGGCTTTTTTTAATAATTCATCCCCCATGACATGGCCAAAACTGTCATTAACCAGTTTCAGCCCATTAACGTCACCCATAATCAACGATAAGGGAAGATTTCTGGCCGTGTCCATCCGTCGCAGTTCTTCTTCATAAAAGCGCCGATTGTAAAGACCGGTGAGCTGATCATGATAGCTCAAATACTCAATCTGATCCAGTTTTTGCTTTTTCTCGGTATAATCGCGAAACACCAGCACAACCCCGAGGACCTCGCCATGTTCGTCAATAATCGGAGCGGCACTGTCTTCGATGTGTCGTTCGTTGCCGTCTCGGGCAATTAGCAGGGTATGATTATCGAGTTCCCGGAGTTCTTTCGTATGAATAACTTCTACAACGATATTTCCAGCTTTTTCACGGTTACTATCATTAATAATGTTAAATACGGTTTCAATTGGTTGACCAAGTGCCTCATTTTTTGTCCAACCGGTTAATTCTTCAGCAACCCGATTAATAAACAAAACATGGCCATCTTTATCACAGGAGATGACCCCATCCCCGACTGAAACCAGCGTCGTCTCAAGCAGTTTACTTTCTTTTACCAGTTCTGCTTCCAGGCGTTTACTTTCAGTAATATCAATTCCCACACCGGTAAAATATTTTTTTCCATCAAGGATCATGACCACCCCGTTGGAACGAATGAGCAGTTTTTCTCCGCCTTTGGTAATCAGATTAGCCTCGACCTCAGCATAACCGTTTTTAAACACTGTATCCACTGCTGCCATGACGCTAACCAGATCCTCGCCTTCAAACCACTGATCGAGGGTCATATGAGCCAGCTCTTCAGCCGAATAGCCAGTCATTTCTTCATGTTTTTTATTCCATTTGATTAGTTTTCCCGCTTCGTCGTAGACGTAAAGATAACCCGGGATGCTTTCGAACAGTGCCTTGATAAAAAGCATTTCCCGTTCCAACTCAGCTTTAGCAGTAATCAGCTGATCATTCAGCGCCTTCAGAGCATAGGTACGTTCGGAAACCCGTTTTTCGAGGATCGTATTTTCCTTTCGCAGCATCTCACTATCGAGCTGCAGTCCGGTAATATCGACAACAATTGAGAGTAAATAATTCCGCCCCTCCAAAGCGACTGGACTTGAGCGCACCTCGACATCTCTCATCCGTCCATTGGCGCAACGATGCTTAAAATAAAATTGATTGCGTTCGCTATTTTTTGCCTGCGCCACTTCTTTTCTAAGCTGATCTTCACTAAGACAATTGAAGCGAGTGATTTTATAGGTAACCATTTGTTCATAGGTTTTCCCATAGAACAAACAGGCTGAACGATTACAGTCTTCAATTTTAAGTGTGTCCGGATCAATCAGCAGCATAATTTCATGATTATTGCGAAAGAGCTTTTCAAAAAATGATTCGGTTTCTTTTAACGGCCCTGCTTTTTGATGATCCAATTTCCTCACCCCACTTATATTCAATTTATTCTAACCTGGGATTAACCCTTTTTAATTCAAGCTTTTTTCAAAATGAGATCGCCTTTTTTTTGTATTTACCCCAAAGGCAGTCCTGCAATCACGACTGTGGTTTTGGAACTAAGATTTTCTAATTACAACGATTTTTCTTGTGTCTGAGCCGCATTAACTATTGATTTCGGGCGGGAATACCACTTTCACAGGGTACCTTGACCTGACATTTGCCACAGCCATACCGAGGAGCAAATTTTTGTGCTGTTTTATCGAGAAAAATGCTACACCGCTGGTGGTCTTTTCCTTTTTCAATGGAGATGCCGTTCACCGGGCATTGTTTAACACAAGCGCCACACTGAGTACAATAGGCATTATAACTTTGATAAGGACGCTGATTGGGCTCTAACTGGAGCTCCGTGACCAGACTGCCAAATCTGCCAGCAATTCCTTTTTCGGTGATCAGCCCCTTGGATAGACCAAAGGTCCCCAATCCGCAGAGATAAGCAATATGGCGTTCTGACCAGTTACTGGTAAACGCCAGAGGTTCGCCGCAGTGTTCTTCAATCGGTTCAGTAATGCTAAAGAATTTTTTATCCATGGTTGGTATGATTGTCGCATAGCCCGCTTTTTTCAAACGCATTTGGAGTTCCAATAATAGGGCTTGCAATAATATGTGGCCTTCCACCCGTCCTACCAACCATCCCCATGATGGCCAGATTTTCTGTTCCCGGTTGCTGGCTTTAACAGCCTCGCTATAGGGCAGAAAAAATGAGATCACGGTTTGCGCTGTTGGTAGCCACTCATGGGGCTTCCGGAAATGACAGCCAATCACTTTCGGCTGTTTGAGAATCGCAAAAACTTCGTCACGAGCCTCACAAAAACCAAAAATTGGGGCATCATAGATTCGCTTTCCAACTAATTCAGGGGGCGCTTGACTATCCACTTTTATCCGGTTATCCGCTGAATTAGCAATAAAATCTATCGCCAGTTCAATTACTTCTTTTTTGTCCATGTTTCGCCTCTCATTCAGATTTATCTCATTGTTTCAATAATAAACCAGGCTCCTGGCTTTGTAAATCTTCTGGTTTTCAACCACCATAATAATTGTTGAAAAATAAACTATATGAGTCAAAAAAACTGTTATAAATTATGCCGGCAATTGCGATGGCCGGACGAAGGTCTGACCTCTTGGTCATCACAGATCGCTCTTATGTCACAATCTCTAAATTCAACTTATATGAATACCCTTATTGATGCTAACAAGAATTATTTTAAAAATTTTGACCTAACGGAATGTTTCAGCCCTGTTGCTTCAGAATTTCTCCAATCGCCACAGCATCAAGCGGTTTGTAATAATAATAGCCCTGGATCAGGTCACACTGAGATGTTTTTAAAAAGGAAACCTGCTTCTCGTCCTCAACCCCTTCTGCTACCACCGACAGACCAAGGCTTTTGCCGAGTTGGATAATCGCCTTGGCAATGGCCTGATCCTTATGATTAGCGCCAATCCCATCAACGAACTGCTTGTCCATTTTTAGCCGATCCAGCGGCAACATTTTCAGCCGACCCAGAGACGAATACTCGGTTCCGAAATCATCGATGGCAATGGAAACCCCAATTTCTTTCAGGCCATTAAGTTTTCCGATAATTTCATTCAACTCTAAAATAGCGGTACTTTCAGTAATTTCCACTTCCAGATACTCAGGCTTAAGACCGGTTTTTTTTAGAATTCCCTCGATCTGACTAACGAGATTGGGGTTTTTAAACTGACTGGCCGAAATATTAACCGCCATCAAAATCGGTTCGATGCCGCTATCCTGCCAAGCCTTGTTTTGCCGACAAGCTGTTTCAAGCACCCATTCACCGATCGGATTAATCAAACTGGTCTTTTCAGCCAGCGGAATCACGATCCCTGGAGAAATCAGCCCCAACTTCGGATGCTGCCAACGCAAGAGCGATTCGACACCGGTCACCTTGCCGGTGCGCAGGCATACCTGCGGTTGATAATGAATAAATAATTCACCATTTTCGAGAGCCCGATAGAGAAAATTGGTCAGCTGATTCTGACGATTCACAGCTTCTTTCATATCGGCCGAACATAGCAGATATTGATTCCGTCCTTTTTCTTTGGCTTTGAACTTGGCAATGTCGGCATTCATGATCAATGCTTCGGGATCTCCACCATCCATCGGATAAAGTGCAATCCCGGCACTGGCGGTCATAAAAAACTCCTGCCCCTTGAGAATAAAGGGTTCATTAAAAATGTTCATCAGTTTTTCAGCAATCCCGGCCATTTCGTCTTTGTTTTTTACGTGACTGATCATGATTAAGAATTCATCGCCACTGAAACGAGAAACCAGATCTGTTTTAGCTACCACATGCTTGATCTTTTCTGCGACCAGATAGAGCAGTTCATCGCCCATTTCATGACCGACTGTATTGTTAACCGTTTTAAACGAATCCAGATCCAGAAAGATTATCCCTAAATAGGTGTCAGTAAACTCCTGTTTGATGATGTTAAAATACAGGTAGTTCGTAAATAAATTCCGATTGGCCAACTTGGTGATCTCATCGTAATGCGCCAGGTAACTCAGTTCCTTTTCCGAGTCTATTCGGGAAAGCGTATCGCCAAGAATATTCGCAATGATTTTGGCGAAATTGAGGTGGTCATCCTGCCATTCCTGGATCCTTGTCTCTGTATCAAAGCCCCAGAATCCAATAATTTTTTCTTTACTGGCAATGGGGGCAATAATCTGAGATTTTGGCAAATTAATTTTCCCACTAGTAAGCTCGACATTGACAAATTGGGGAAGCTTACTGATATCTGATGCGATAAATAATTCATTTCCGAGAATTTTCTCCATGCGCCAGTGACTGGGGTCAATGGGCTGATTTTGAAGCCGCTCTTGAGCTGATTCAATCCCTGGACGACAATAATCCTGAAGGCAGGAAAATGTTTCACGTTCCAGGTCAAACAGACAGATATAGGCACGATCGAGCGAAAAGAACTCGCAGCTTGTTTTTAATAAATAATCGATATTTTCGGTAAAATTCTGCTGATTGATCCCGACGCAATCTGATGAAATTTGGGTAATCAGTTCCTGAAGCCTCATTTTTTCGGCTGTTTCATCAAGTCTCAATAAAAACAATTTATTGATATAGTAACATAACCAGATACCAATAATAAACATCCCGATTCTTACTGAATAATCACCGCCGCTGATTTTTACATAGGTTAACGGCACCATCACCCAGACAATAATCTGCGTTAAAATGATCGAGACGGCCATAATTCCCAGCAGGATTTTCTCTTTGAAGACTAAAAAAGCGATAATCAGGATAAATGGAAACGGCCAGATCGTAACAGCGCCAAATTCACTAAACTGCAAAGTTACAATGGGAATCACCACCGCCAACAACAATACACTGATAAAATCCTTACGCTGATCTGACAGCTTCAGCCGCTGTACCATTTGAATCATCAAGCCACAAGTGACTAAGATACCGCTTAAAATCAGAACTTTCCCAAGGCTTGATTCCTTGCTGATAAGATACTGGGTCACAAAATTAAGGATCCCACCAAAAACCATCGCCATCGAAAGATAGCGGTATACTTTTTTTGTTGAAATAATACTAATAATCCAACTTTCCTGTTTTTCCGATTCAGTACTGATCACGCCGAAATAGTTTTTGGCATAAACCATGCTTAAGACCGGCAACAGCAGAAAAACCGGCGCCATCTGCGGTATCGCGATGCCCAGATAGGTATTGCTGAGGGTATCCGTCAGCGTTGCCAACAGTAGCGCCAGAAAATAGGAACCGGTAATAAGATGCGCTTGTTTTTTTAGTTTGGGT
Organism: Acetobacterium sp.; assembly: GCA_028692885.1. Classification (GTDB taxonomy): domain Bacteria; phylum Bacillota; class Clostridia; order Eubacteriales; family Eubacteriaceae; genus Acetobacterium. The sequence continues at coordinate 63,098 of JAQUWM010000001.1, forward strand.
TCTTCATGCTGACAGCCCCATCGCCAGATCATCACCACACTGAGCAGTGAATAACCAAGATAATAGCCGGTATGAAACAAATCCCAGGCCGTATTTTGGGCCTGGTTGATCCAACCCCACTCCGTTTCTATCAGGCTGTACAGCGTCGGTGCCAAATTATTTGAAACGGCAAACGCAAAAATAACCAGCCCTGCCGGTAAATAGATCAGCAGATAACTCCACCAGCGTTTGAGAAAACCGTTCTTTTCGGTCAGCAACAAGGAAAAATGTAACAACAAAGCGAAAAAAGATCCCCAGCCGAGGGCTGAAAAACGCCGCCAGAATAAACAGGTCTCGTAATCACTGGCCGAAATTGCAATTGTAAAACCAAACGTCCATAAACTCAGTGATACCAGCGCAGCCACTAAAACCCGACTAATCACTTCTTGGGGTGATTTGAAAAAAACGTACAGTGCTGATAATGTATAAAAGATAAAGAAAACAAAAAAGACGATTGAAAATAAAAACATCATGTTTTCCATGAAGCACCTCAAGTCATTTGAATGATTAACTGAATTATACCACTTTTTTATTTCATTGTCAGAAAAAAGAATAACCGATTACATCAATTAAAAAAGCGCGCCATCAAATGACAGATTTTCCTGTCATTTGATGGCGCGCTCGCTACTGATCCTAAACCAGCTTTTTCTTATACTCGATGAATTCATCATAGCTCGATAAACGATCGATGATACCTTCTGCTCCGATTTCAATAATTCGATTGGCCACGGTTTGCATAAACTGATGATCATGACTAGCAAATAGTAAGATACCCTTAAAATCAATCAGACCATTGTTGACGGCAGTGATCGATTCCAGATCAAGATGATTGGTAGGTTGATCAAGAACCAGCACGTTTGAGCCAAACATCATGATTTTGGACAGCATGCAACGAACCTTTTCGCCTCCCGAAAGCACCTGAACCTCTTTATAAATATCATCACCGGAAAAAAGCATCCGTCCCAGAAAACCACGGATATAGGTTTCCGTGATTTCTTCAGTGTATTGCTGCAACCATTGACAAATATTCAGGGTACAGCCATTAAAATAGTCACTGTTATCTTTGGGGAAATAAGACTGAGTGGTACTAACGCCCCATTTGAAACTGCCTTCATCCGGTTCAATTTCTTCCATCAGGATTTTAAATAAAGTCGTCATGGCAATCTCGTTGTCAGCCACAAAGGCAATTTTATCATCCTTGTTGACCCGGAAACTTACGTTGTTTAAAACTTTGACGCCATCGATTGTTTTTGATAAATGCTCAACCGTTAAAATTTCTTTACCAGGCTCCCGGTCGATCTGGAAACCGACCCATGGATATTTCCGCGATGACGAGGGCATGTCTTCAATGTTCAGCTTATCCAGCATTTTCTTACGCGAGGTCGCCTGTTTGGATTTGGATTTGTTGGCCGAGAAACGGGCAATAAAGTTCTGGAGTTCTTTCGCCTTATCTTCATTTTTCTTGTTCTGATCTTTTAATAATCGCTGAATCAACTGACTGGACTCATACCAGAAATCATAGTTACCGACATAAACCTTAATCTTGGCAAAGTCAATATCGACGATATGGGTACAGACATTATTTAAGAAATAACGGTCATGGGATACCACAATAACGGTTCCCTCATAGTCCATTAAAAATTCTTCCAGCCATTCCACCGCTTGGATATCCAAATGGTTGGTGGGCTCATCCAGTAAGATGATCTCGGGCTTGCCAAACAAAGCCTGCGCCAATAAGACCTTGACCTTTTCGTTACCACTGAGGCTATCCATGTTGGCATCCAGAATATCAACGCCCAGACCGAGCCCCTGAATAATTCGGGAGGCATCGGATTCGGCTTCCCAGCCGCCCATTTCGGCAAATTCGCCTTCCAGCTCACCCGCCCGGATACCATCCGCATCAGAAAAATCTTCCTTCATATACAAGGCATCTTTTTCTTTCATGACTGCATAAAGATGCTGATTTCCCATCATAATGGTATCCAGCACCGAAAATGCATCAAAGGCGTAATGATCCTGTTTTAAAACCGACATCCGCATGTTTTCGGGAATAAAGACATTGCCGGTTGATGGTTCAAGCTCGCCTGATAATATTTTTAAAAAGGTCGTCTTTCCGGCGCCATTCGCACCGATGACCCCATAACAATTCCCCGGGGTAAATTTTATATTTACATTGGAAAAAAGATTTGTTCCGCTAAAATTTAAACTTAGTTCTGATACTGTTATCATTAATCGATAATCCTCCACTGATTTATTTAATCGGCAATCCCAATTAAAGCAAGCTCAGCACAATTTTTTAAACTGTCGGTTGCTTTTTAATTCTTTCCCGCAATGCCGATCACATATTCGCTTGATACGCGCTTGCCATTGACATGCAGGCCTGCTGCCCATAATTTTGTTGCCGTTCCGAAAAGAAGAGGCCTCCATCAGATCACTGATAAAGAGCCTCTATCATAAGCCGCTTAATTATATCCTTTTTATCGTTATTTTTCCAGTCTTTTCCTAAATAATTTGTTATTATTTTTGTCATAATCGCAACCACCAATTCGTTTCATTAAAACAGATCCTGAATCATGCCGTGGCTTACTTTCCTTTATCCGAACTATAGCGGTAGTAATTGGCATTTTTTTTGAATTTCACCTTTGTCAGAATAACACCAATGACGGTAGCTCCAACCTTATCGAGATTTTTTTTGGCTTCAATGATCGTTGCTTTTTTTGTTTCATGGGCGGCGACAACTAACAAGACCCCATCGACGACCTTTGAAATGATACTGGCATCAGCAAAACTCAGTACCGGTGGAGTATCAATGAGAATAATATCGTAATCTTCCCGGCATTGCTTGATCAATCCCTCAAACGCTTCGGAATTCAATAGCTCAGTTGGTGAAACATGTTTATTACCGGCAGTCAGAATTTCTAATTTTTCAAGGCTCTCAATTTTATTGACCAGTGACTCCAGAGCCAGGTTATCGACGAGCAGATTGGACAAGCCGTTTTTTCTTTTATTGATATTAAAAATGGTACTAATTTGCGGTAACCTTAAATCTGCGTCAATCAGCAATACCCGCTTGTCAGCCTGAGCAAAGGTTACCGCCAGGTTTGAAATAGTGGTACTTTTCCCTTCTTCTTTACCAGCACTGCTGACTAACATAACCTGATAGCGATTATTAGTATTTTTAAAATTTAAATTTGTTCGCAACAACTTATAACTTTCGGTTATAAATGATGTGGGGTCATTGAGGGTAATTAAACTTAATGAATCCATCTTATCGGACCTCCCCTTTAAATTCCGGAATATCGCCTAAAACGGCTATGCCAATCAATTTTTCAATATCGTCTTCATTCATGACGGTGTCATTCATCAGGAACATCAAAATGATCACAAACAACGATATGAAAAATCCCAACAGACCGCCAATAATCGTATTAAGCGGGACATTAGGCGAAATCGGTACTTGCGGAACCAATGCCTGATCGAGAATGCGAATATTCTCCACACCAACAATTTGTAATACGGCAACCGTCAATTGTTTTGCCAGTTCATCAGAAATCTGTTTAGCAAGCTGGGGATCCGAGTGTCTAAAACCAACTGTAAACAGACGCGAATCCAACACGCTTTCAATGATAACATTGTTCCTAAATTGATCATAAGAAATATTCAGCCCCAGGTTTTTGATCACCTCATTTACAACCAGTCTGGTTGAGGCAATTTGCTTATAGTCAACGAGCAGCTGACTATTCGCATTTAATTGACCTAGCGATACGTCAATCGAACCTAAACTTCCACCTTCCTGACCAATGTACAAAACCGTATTCGCCTCATACACTGGGGTTACATATTTTACCGTATAAATGTAAGCTATTCCGAAACCAACAATTGTCAGCAGCAGAATCAGCCACCATTTTTTAATGATGATTTCGAAAAGTTCTTTAAAATTAACCTCTTTTGCGGTTTCCATGGTGATCTCCTTTCTATTTAAACCCAACTGTATTCGTTAGGTTTTAGTTCCAGTTTTCCTGATTAGTCACTTCATTTATCGTAAATAAGTTTTTAATCACCTCCAAATCTTCCTGACTGTAGAGTTCATACCATAAACCATCGATAATTTCGGAATACGTTTTTAAGCGATAATTTTCAAAGCTGAGATTGGTATCGCCGCCGCTCATATTAAGATATTCTTTAAGCTTGGACACATTAACATCGGTCTCAATGCCGTTATTATAATAGCGGTCGATCAATTCTAATTTCTTTTTCAGACTCATTGATTTCAATTGGTTCATCAGTGAAATCACCACTTCCTGCTGTCGAGCGATGCGTCCATAGTCGCCATCACTATCACTGCGAAATCTTACATAAAAGAGCGCATTTTTACCATTTAAAAGCTGTTCACCCTGACTAATCACTAATTGATTTTCATTTTTATAAAAATCCTTTTGCGCAACGATCCGGACTCCGCCAACATCATTAATGATGCTGGCAAAGGTATCAAAATCCAGTTTTACTGAAAAATCCAGTTTAATACCCAACAGTTCTTCAATGGTCTGATCGATTAATTCACTACCGCCGTAAGCGTAGGCATGATTTATTTTATCCAAACCATACCCGGGAACATTAACCCGTAAATCCCTTGGCAGCGAAGCCATTACCATTTTCTGCTGTGTTGGATCATATCTGACGATCATGATAATATCACTTCTGCCGGTTTCATCGGATCGTTCATCGGTTCCATAAAGGGCAAATGTAACCGTTTTTCTGGTATCGACCAATTCCAGCAACGCTTCATTGTTCTGATTTAAAACATCTTTGAGCGAACCCGAATCAGTTTCCTGATCAGCGTTCTGATTGGTGCCGGTAAACAATGATCTGCCATTCATATTGGTATTTACAACGATTACCAGGCTGACCACAATTACCAGCATTAAACTACTCAATAGAATGATCATTGATTTTCGGTTTTTCATGGCATATGACTCCTTTCTCGGTTTAACTTACATCAATCTGTCAAGCTAGATAGCACCACAACGATCAGTTTATTGCAGAAAATGTTCACTGTTATTATTCACTTCGTTATTATCTTTATAAGTTGGGACAATATTTTTTACCATCTTGATCAGTTCTTTTTGGCTCGACAATTTGAGCAAGGGTTTCAGCTCTTCCAGGGATTTTTTGAGTAGGGCATAGTCAATATCACCGGGTTTACCGACTCTGATTTTTTCAAAGCGGGTTTCGGTTAATCCTTCTTCATCCATCAGCAGTTCTTCATAAAGCTTTTCACCGGGACGTAATCCGATAATTTCAATCTCAATATCTTCATTCAACTTCAAACCCGATAGTTTGATTAAATCAACTGCCAGATCATATATTTTGACTGGCTGACCCATATCGAGCACAAAGATTTCCCCACCTTTGGCAATGGCACCTGATTGAATTACTAATTGCGCCGCTTCCGGGATGGTCATAAAGTACCGGATAATCTCTTTATGCGTTACAGTAACCGGTCCGCCTTCCTTAATCTGTTTCTTGAAGAGCGGCACCACCGAACCATTGCTGCCCAGCACATTGCCAAAGCGCACCGCCGTAAACTTTGTCTTGCTTTGGCGAGCTAGACCCTGGATAATCATTTCGCAAATCCGCTTGCTGGCACCCATGATATTGGTGGGATTAACGGCCTTATCGGTTGAAACCATCACGAAGCGATCAATTCCAAACTGATGGGCCGCTTCGGCCACATTTTTGGTGCCAAAAACGTTGTTTTTAATCGCTTCCCAGGGTGAACGCTCCATCAGGGGGACATGTTTGTGGGCCGCTGCGTGGAAGATAACATCGGGATGATACAATTCGATAATTGAAAAAACTTCCTCCCGATCCCTTACTGATGCAATAATCACATCCAGATTGATTTTATTCTCATAATCATTGATCAGTTCATTTTGAATCTCATAGGCGTTATTTTCATAATTATCTAAAATAATTAACTTTCCGGGACTGAATCTGGCGATTTGTCGGCATAATTCAGAACCAATCGAACCGCCACCCCCAGTCACCAAAATAATCTTCCCTTCAAGATAAGTGACCACTTCTCTGATGTTAAGATTGATCGTATCTCGTCCCAGTAAATCCTCAATCTCAACATCACGGATCTTACTGAGTGAGACCTGACCATCGATCATTTCACGAATCCCCGGTACAATCCGCACCTTAGCCGTTGTCCGTTTGCTCTCACTGATAATCATTCGAAGCGTCGTGGGATCCGTTGTCGGTGTTGCAATGATGATTTCATTCACATTGAACTTGTGGACAATACTGCCAATATCGTAATTATTTCCGAGAACTTTTACACCGGCAATTGTTTTATTCAGTTTTTGGGCATCTTCATCGATAAAGCCAATAACCTGGCCGTAATTCAGGGCATGGTTCTTTATCTCTGTTGCAATCAAGGTTGCTGTCGAACCACTGCCGATAATCAGGATCTTTTTTTCAAGATCTTGTTTCATAAATATTTTTCGGTTTTTCAAACTACGGATCAGACGATAACTGAAACGAATGCTGCTGACGATGGCAATTTCAAAAACCATGCTGGTCAGATAGATCCCAAAATATAATCTTTCGCCCATATAGATGAGATAGATAACGCCAAATCCATTAGCAACAATTACGGCAACTAAAATTTTCAGCAACTCTTCGATCGAGGCATAGGACCATAGACTATTGTATAAATCAAAGTAACGATAAATCAGCAGTTTACCAGCCGTTAACACAAAAACACTGCTTAGATAAATGCTGAAGATATCTGCTGGTATAGCGCCCTCATAATGTAAAAATAAGGTTACAAAGAATGCGGCATTGACTGCCAGTATGTCGGCGGCAATTAAAAATAATTGTCGGCTTCGTTTTGTTTCCATCGAGCACCTCACGTTTGAGCAATTAATTATGACTATTTTTGGTGACCTCTTCTGAACGCCATTGAGTGGCGAATCAGGATTGTCCCGGCAACCTGAAGCGTTTCTTTTTATGAATAATCGGCACCATCAACTCACCGTCACGGATCATCATTCCCGGATTATCAGTAAACAGCAACTGTCCACATGCTTCACCAAATGCTGTTTTGACTGTCTGATAGGCCATTTTCATCAACGGCGGACGTTTGCTCAGGTCATGTCCATCCGAAGCAACAATATGAATCATTCCGCTTTCGATCAACTTAAGCCCCTTTTTCCGGGTTTTGCTATCGACAAGATAACCGGATGTCAGTTGGGCATAAATCCCGTTTTCGTTTAAGAGGGCCAATTTTTCCGGTTTTTTCGAAAAAACCTGATACCGTTCAACATGAGCTAAAACGACCTTATAGCCACTTTCCTGAAGTTCGAACAGCATTGACTCATGGAATGGATAGTAGTGATAGTAGGGTAACTCAATTAATAAAAACCGGCTGCCAGCCATGGTATGCGCCTGTCCCTGCTTGATTCCGACAATATTTTCTTCACTTAAATATATTTCATTACCCAGATGTACTTTGAAATCAATGTTGGCTCCGATAATATAGTTGTTCAACAGTTGGTATTGAGTCGCAACGTTTTGATTATCATAGACTGGTAAATTAAAATGTGGGGTCAGGATCATCTCGTTGACGCCCTCATTTATGGCCAGCGCCATCATCTGTATGGCGGTATCCAAATCTTTGGCGCCATCATCGACGCCCGGGATCATATGTATGTGCGTATCAATCATTTTTTCACGCTTTGATTAATCCTTTCCCCAGAACACTTTGATCAAAAATCCGATCGCTTTAATCGCGACTGAATAAATCTCTGGTATAGACCTTATCGACAACATCTTTTATCTCATCGGAGAGACGATTAGCAACAATGACATCGGATATTTTTTTGAATTCATCGAGATCTTTAATCACCCTGGAATTGAAGAAATCATTTTCTGTCAGAGATGGTTCAAAGATAACCACTTCAATTCCTTTCGCTTTAATACGTTTCATTACCCCCTGAATGGCCGATTCCCGAAAATTATCGGAATTCGTCTTCATCGTCAGCCGGTAAATCCCCACAATTTCAGGTTTTCTTTTGATAATCATATCGGCAACATGGTCTTTTCGGGTTCGATTGGCGTCGACAATCGCAGACATGATATTCTGCGGGATATCAGCATAGTTCGCCAGTAATTGCTTGGTATCTTTGGGCAAACAATAGCCGCCATAGCCAAACGAGGGATTATTATAATAATTACCAATACGAGGATCCAAAGATACCCCGGAAATGATAGCCTGGGTATTGAGACCTCTGATCTCGGCATATGAATCCAGTTCATTAAAATAAGCGACCCGTAAAGCAAGATAGGTATTGGCAAACAATTTGATCGCTTCCGCCTCAGTTGAATTGGTATAGAGAATCGGAATGTCTTTTTTCAAAGCACCCTGCGCCAGCAACTCGGCAAAAATTTGCGCCCGTTCTGAGCACTCTCCAACGACAATTCTGGATGGATAGAGGTTGTCATAGAGGGCATGGCCCTCTCTTAAAAATTCCGGTGAAAAGATAATGTTATCAGCTTCAAATTTTGCTTTGATCGCTTCGGTATAGCCAACCGGAATGGTCGATTTGATGATCATCACCGCCTCTGGGTTAATAGCCAGAACATTGGCAATCACCGCTTCGACCGTTCGGGTATTAAAATAGTTTTTTTCCGGATCATAATTTGTCGGCGTTGAAATGATCACATACTCGGCATCAACGAAGGCTTCATAATTATCGGTGGTTGCACGCAAATTCAGTTCTCTGGTGTTTAAATATTCTTCAATTTCAGGGTCAATGATCGGCGACTCCTTATTGTTGATCATCGCAACTTTTTCTTTCAAAATATCAAGGGCGATAACCTCATTGTGCTGTGCCAATAAAATGGCATTTGATAAACCAACATAACCGGTTCCGGCAATTGTTATCTTCATTCTAATATCCTCCTGTCGTTATCCGATTTATTGATCGATTTTATAATATTTTTTGTACCATTTCACAAACTTAGCCAAGCCCTCTTCGATACTCGTATTGGGTTTAAAACCAATATCTTTTTCAAGATCACTGACATCGGCATAGGTGACCAGTACATCACCGGGTTGCATATCCATATAAATTTTCTCAGCTGTTATTCCCAGCTGATCTTCCAAAATTGTAATAAACCGCATTAAATCAACCGGATTATTATTGCCGATATTATAGATCTTGTAGGGTGCAAAACTGCTACTTAAGTCATCGACCCGTTCATCCCAGTGCGGGTTGGCAGCTGGTACTTTTGTTATCAGTTGAGCGATACTTTCAACAATGTCATCGACATAGGTAAAGTCCCGTTTCATCTGGCCATGATTAAAGACCTTGATCGGCGTTCCGGCCAAAATATCCCTGACAAAAGAAAAGTACGCCATATCCGGTCTTCCATAAGGCCCATAAACGGTAAAAAATCTTAATCCAGTTGTAGGAATATTAAATAAGTGACTGTATGTATGAGCCATCAGCTCATTTGCTTTCTTGGTTGCGGCATAGAGGGAAACGGGATGATCGACATTGTGCTGAGTCGAAAAAGGAACCACTTTATTTCCGCCATAAACCGAACTGGATGAAGCATATAGCAAATGTTTTACCGGATAATGGCGACATCCTTCAAGAATATTCATAAACCCGATCAGATTGGAATCAACATAGGCCTCGGGATGGGTTATCGAATAACGAACACCTGCCTGGGCCGCCAGATTGATCACATAATCTGGTCGATGCGTGGCAAAAATCCGATCGACTGAGGGTTTGTCTTTTAAATCAACCTTGTCAAAAACAAAATTATGGTGCGCTTTTAAAATAGCTAAACGGTCCTCCTTTAAGGATGGTTGATAATAATTATTGAGATTATCAATCCCAACGATGTCATGATTCTTAACAAGCAGTAACTTAGCTAAATGAAAACCGATAAAGCCTGCTGCCCCAGTAATTAATATTTTCATTGTTTGTCCACCTTTATTCTCGTCTGTACCAGCACTTGACCGTTCAAGCGACTGTACAGTTCCGATTGATAATTCGATTGTTAATTAATATTTTACCCTTTTCAGCTTCATCTTACCACTATTTTAATGACTATTTATTCAACCCCGCCAGTTTTTATTGTTATTCTATTTTTTGCGGCACAATCAAAAATAAGCTGTGCTAAAAAAAGCACGGCTTATTCGTGATTGCGGTTTTAGTGGTGTTTCAACGATGATCCAACGGCTGATCGGAGATCAATCCGCTTTTGCGGTCAGTAGGTTGAAATTATTACTGACCACCGAGAAGTCTGAGCTGGCGTTTAAGCGCTGGAAGCCGCTGTAAGAATTATCCACTACCTGAATTGCGGTTCCTTCAGGGTTATAAATCAGATAGTCATAGGTGGCGCCACTGTTGCTAAAGCTGTTGTTTCGAAGAACCGCCTGTGAACCGACACCACGGAATCCGATGCCATATTTATCAATGCTATGGTATTTGAAATTTGAATTTTCAACAACAACATTGGTTGTCCGGGAGGCGCTGTTGGCACTGATTACCGGAATTTTGTCGATATTCGTGACGTTCATTCCAGAAATACGGGTATCCTTGACCTCGCCGATCAACCAGAACAACGCTCCGGCCATCCCCGTGGAGTCAACAGTAATATTGGAGATATTTGACTGTGCACTATTGCCGATACTGAACGCGCCAATATCAGTGGTTGATGGCCTTGCGTTGCTGATTGTTACCTCACTAATGCTCAAATTGTTGGCATTGGCAATTTTGAATCCGAGGCTGCTGCCTTCAATCGTTAATCCTTTAATTGTAACATTATTGGCACCGGTGTTGATGTGCATTCCGACGACGCTATTCTTAATGCGGCAATTTTCAAAAACAATGTGATCGGGGGCAGTCGGGAATTTCTCATTACCAGCCACGGCAATGCCACCACCGGAGGCATTGTTGAACTCGACGTTGCCAAAATAAAAATGACTATTATCGCCTCGGATGTATGCCGAGTGCAACCATTTGGTTCCGCCAGCGCTGGAATTCAAGATGCTGTCGACCATTGTAAAGTTATTGGTTCCGGAGACTTGCAGCGGCATTCCGGCGTTATCAATCCTCAGATTACTGACCGTGATTCCCTGATTCCGGACCGCTCCCGATTGGCCCATTTTTAAGCCCACATACATATTGTCCATCTTAACGTCCTTAATTGTCAGTGCGCTGATGCCCTGGAAAAAGATGCCCTGAACATTACTGATCATGCTGTCGGCGTAATAGTCAGTTCCGGTGATGCTGTTTTGCGATTTCAGGGTCAATCCTTCAATGGTTACGTTGGCAATGGCGGCGGCCGGATTCGACCATAAGATATTTGTCACTGTCGTCGGCTGCGGAGGCATATACAAGGTTGCTCCATAGCCACTAATCTTTGTGTTCGTTTTAATTTCCAATTGACTGGTAACCAGATAGGGACTGCTTGATGCCGGGATTGTCAAGCTGACCTTTTTGCTGCTGGCTTCGTTGATGGCTTTCTGAATGGCGACGGTGTCATCGGTGACGCCATCGCCTTTTGCACCAAAATCTTTAACACTGACGCCCTGGTTTACCGTTGGTGCGGGTTGCGACACGACCGGTTCGGTAACAACACCACCAACTGGCTCGCTGATAACTTCAGCTGAATGCTTTTCAATGACAATTTCAATCGCTTCCAACCGCAGACTTTTGCCTTCTGAGCCGGCCAGCGCTCCATCTGATACCCAACCCTGAGCCCAGCCTTCGTTCTGGATATGGGTTCGGTATTTAACCGAATACTCAGCGGCCTGCGTACCGGTTAATCTGATCTGAACCCCTTCCAACCGCAAGCCTGCGCCTTCCGATCCGGAAAAACCTCCATTTGCCGCCCATTGTTGTTCCCAGCCCTTATTCTGAACATGGGTCCGGTATTCAATTCCCAAGCCTGCCGGTACGCTTCCGGTTAGCTTGATTTCAATCCCTTCTAGCCGATAGCCTTTTCCTTCTGAACCGGAAAGCTTACCCGTGCTGATCCATCCCTGCGCCCAACCGTCATTCTGGATATGGGTTCGATAGCTGACGCCAGCCGTATCGGTAGCTTCTGTTTCTAAACTTGTTGCTAAAACGTTGGCCGAAAAACCGCACAGCAATAGCATTAACAGCACCGCTGTACTTGCCCAAATTTTCTTGACTCGATGATCCTTCTTAATCTTCATATTGCTCCTTTCGGTAACCGGCTGCCTTTCTCTTGAGTTAAGGCCCTTAGTTTTGCGTCCCAACTTTTCAGCTGGTTTGCCGTTATCGTGGATCTGATTGTTCACAAACTGCTCCGGCAGTTGATAAAATAAAGCCTTGTTCAAATGAGCAAGGCTTTAGTAATTGCTTTATTGAATTATCATCAATCTATTGATATGATCTCATCGGCTATCATTATTAATCCACTTTTGCGGTCAACAGGTTAAAGTTATTGCTGGCCACGGAGAAATCTGAGCTGGCATTCAAGCGCTGGAAGCCGCTGTAAGAATTGTCAGATACCTGAATTGAAGTTCCTTCGGGATTATAAATCAGGTAGGAAAAAGTAGCGCCACTGTTGGTAAAAGTATTATTTCGAAGAACCGCCTGTGAACCGACGCCGCGGAATCCGATACCGTATTTATCAATGCTGTTGTATTTGAAATTTGAATTTTCAATGACAACATTCGTTGTTTTGGAGGCACTATTGGCACTGATTACGGGAATCTTGTTGATATTTGCAGCATTCATTCCGGAAACAGTGGTATCTTTGACTTCACCAATCAACCAGAACAGGGCACCAGCCATACCGGTGGAGTCAACGGTAACATTAGAGATCTTCGCCTGGTAGCTATTTCCAATGATGAATGCGCCGATATCAGTCGTCGATGGAATCGCACCACTGATGTTGACGTTATCGATATTTAAATTATTAGCATCGGCAATTTTAAATCCGAGACTGCTACCTTCAATGGTTAACCCGGAAATGCTGACATTGTTGGCACCGGTATTAATATGCATACCGACGACACTATTTTTAACACGACAGTTTTCAAACACAATGTGATCGGGAGCTGTTGGGAATTTTTCATTGCCAGCTACGGCAATACCGCCACCAGGGGCATTATTGAACTCGACATTGGTGAACCGGAAATTGCTGTTATCGCCGCGAATATAAGCAGCATGAAGCCATTTTGTTCCGCCGGCATTGGCATTGAGAATACTGTCGCTCATAGTAAAATCGTTGGTTCCTGATACCTGAACGGGCATACCGGTATTGTCGATCTTGAGATTACTGACGGTGATCCCCTGATTCCGGGTCGCTCCCGATTGGCCCATTTTCAAGCCCACATACATGCTGTCCATAGCAACATCTTTAATAGTCAGGTTACTAATGCCCTGGAAAAACATTCCCTGAACGTTACTAATCATGCTGTTGGCATAATACTCGGTTCCGGCAATGGTATTCTGGGATTTCAGAGTCAGCCCTTCAATCGAAACATTTGAAGTATAAGTTGTCGGATCTGACCATAAGATATTCTGGATTGTTGTCGTTTGAGGTGCCATGTATAAGGTTGCCCCATAACCGCTGATCCGGGTATTATTCTTTACTTGCAATTGACTGGTAACCACATAGGTTGCCGCCGGAACACTTAAACTGACATTTTTACTGCTGGCTTCATTAATCGCTTTTTGAATGGCGGCGGTATCATCGCTGATGCCATCGCCTTTTGCGCCAAAATCTTTAACACTGAGGGTTGTGCTAACCGGTGCTGTGACTGGTTCAGTAGCAACTGGTTCCGTGGCAACTGGTTCAGTGGCAACCGGTTCCGTGACAACCGGTTCCGTGACAACCGGTTCCGTGACAACCGGTTCCGTAACAACCGGTTCCGTAACAACCGGTTCAGTAACGACTGGTCTCGTTTTAGGTGGTTTAACTCTAGCTGCAAAAGCAGTATTTAATGGCATAACACTAAATAATAATAAAAAGGTGACTAAAAAAACAGATAACTTTTTCATGGTGGTATTCCTTTCGGTAGCCGGCTGCCATTTTACAGGCCCTTAGCTTTGCGTCCCAACTTTTCAATTGGTTTGCCTTTTTCGTTGAATAACGATGAATATTTAAAAAAAGTGCAAATAAAAAACTTCCCTTTCGGTAACTGGCTGCCATTTTACAGGCCCTCTAGTTTTGCGTCCCTGCCTTTCGACAGGTTTGCCTTTATCGTTGGAAAGCAATTCCACGATATTGATTCTTTTGTAATTTCTTCTTTTTTTGAATAGTACCTTCCTTTCGCTAACTGGTTGCCTTTTTACTGACGTTTCCGGTTTGCGTCGCTGCTTTTTTACAGCTTTGCTCTGAATCGAAGTACCTAAACATTAGAATATTAAATTATTTACTTTTATGCGGTCACTATATCATATTTCCATCCATTAGTCAATCGCTTGAAATATTTTAATTTTATTTTAAGATTTATCTTCATTTACAACTTAATAAACTAATGAATGACTTAGAGTGTTAAAAGTAATTTAGGTCGTCTTTTATACCGCATACTGAATGAGAGCCTGTTGCAAAATCAATATATTGTCTGCTTAATGGCATAAATTGATTTTTAATGCCTCAACTATGAATACATAAGTTGAATTAAATCATGTTGCAAATTGAACTGGCAATTGCGGTGTGCGGGCGAGGGTCTGACCCCTTGGTCAGCACGGATTGCTCTACGTTAAAATATTTAATTCAACTTAGATATCGATTAGTCAAAATACTTTGCCCTCCATAAATAGCCTGACCAATTCCGGATCAAACTGGGTTCCGGCATTGTTTCTCAGTTCTGCCAGAGCGACAGTCTCTGTCAGTACAGACTGGTAACTCCGTTCACTGGTCATCGCATCGTAGGCATCGGCAATCGCACAGATCCGTGCCGGTAGCGGGATTTCCTGACCCTTAAGCCCCTTGGGATATCCTTTACCATCCCATCTTTCATGATGAGCCAGAACATATTCAGCAATTTCAGTCAACTCGTTGTTGGTACTGAGAATACGATAGCCAATTTCAGCATGATTCTTGATCTCCAACCATTCCACATCAGTCAGCTTGGTCGGCTTATTCAGGATCCTGTCGGCTATCGCAATTTTGCCGATATCGTGCAGTAAGCCAAAGGCTTTCAGCTCCTTGATCTGATAGTCACCCAAGCCGAGCACCTCGCCCATTCGTTGACATAGTTCTGATACCTGTCTTGAATGAACTTCCTCGCGGTTACTTTTACGATTAAGCACGGCGATGATATTGTCAATAACCCGTCCCTTTAGACTTGGTCCCTCATATAGTTTATTGTGGTACATCGCATCTTCGGCTTTTTTAAAGATTTCTTCACGGTCGTCGGCCGCCCTGGTTTTGGTTTGATAGCCAAATGAAACTGATATCTCTAGACCCTCGATGGTTTCTTTTTTTAAAATTTTGTTGATTCGTTTGATCAGTTGGGCGGCTTCAAAGGCATCCGTTTTCGGGAACAACATGACAAACTCATCACCACCGATTCGGGCAATGATATCATCGGCTCGGCAACCGTTGGTCAGCGCTGCGGCAGTCTTGATCAACAATTGATCACCAGTCACATGACCAAATGAATCGTTAATCAGTTTTAGTCCGTTGACATCGCCCATCACAATCGTCAAAGGCCAGTTTCTGGGAGTATCAAGGCGAACTAATTCTTCTTCATAAAAGCGGCGATTATACAGGCCGGTCAAGTGATCATGAAAGCTTAGATATTTAATTTCATCCTGGCTCTTTTTCTTTTCGGTACAATCCCGAAAGACCAGGACAACCCCAGTTAAATTTCCGCGTTCATCAATAATCGGGGCGGCACTATCCTCAATCAAACGCTCGCTGCCATCTTTTGAGATCAGCAGAGTGTAATTGTCCAGCTCAATGATTTGTTCATTTGCCAAGACCTTTGCGACAGGGTTATCGCAGCGAACCCTGGTGTCTTCATTGATGATCTGAAAAACTGTTTCGATCGGCTGACCAATCGCTTCTTCCTGGCTCCACCCGGTAAGCTGTTCGGAAACCCTATTCATGATTAACACCTGCCCCCGGGTATCGGTTGAGATAACGCCGTCGCCAATTGAGATCAGCGTCGTTTTGAACAGTTCTTTTTCATTATAAAGCTGCTCTTCAATGGCTTTGCTTTCGCTGAGGATTCGTGACAAATTGAGGTTACTGAAACTCAATGCCGAAATCATCGCACCTAACTTTGAATAAAAGGCCATGACCGCTTCAACCGTTTTACGGTCATAGCGGGGCACCCGGTTGAGGGCGGCGAGATATGCTGCCTCATCAAAACCATAGCGCCGAGCCTGGTTGCAGAATTGTTCCAGATCTAACTCTTCATCGGTGTAGATAAACTGTCCAAAATAAATATTACCGAGATGCTGGCCGGATACCACAATCGGTGAGGACATATCCCACATGCCATTTTTGCAGCGGTATGATTGAAACGTCCCCGGTGCAGTGGCTCGGGCTAGAATGGTATCACTCTCAACGCAATTCTGCTGGGTTTCGGGATGGCGTCGATGAAATTTTGTGCAGATGTCCTGCCAGCCGACGCCCACCAGGATTCTCCCGTTGCGGTCGACAATAGCACCCAACATCCCGGTGATGCGCTGGAAATTCGCCATCAGGGACTGCACCGCCGGAACGTCAATGATGTCAGCAAGTTCTAATTCCTCCCCCTCGATGTCCGCTGTCAGTTTGTCACAAACGTCTGCCTCGCGGGTTTTCAGCTCCGTCGGGTGCTGGTCAGCTTCACAATTGAGCAGATTCACAGCCTGCCACCTCCATTTCATCTTAATGCCACACGATTTTTAATTGAAGTCTGGTTGCTCCTCAACTAAGACCATTTTCTAGTTCCGATGTGATTAATATCAATACCATTAAGCAAGAGTACCTGTCTTTATCCTGGTCAGGATTTCTTTTTTCTTTTATTATAATCCTTTTTGCCAAAAAATCAAAACCTTATCACTTTTTTTATAAAAAAGCATCGAGCATTGATCTCTTGATGAGTTTGGAATGGCATTGACGTGCCTTGAATTTAATTCTCAGGTCAGGACCGAGGACGGCGAGCAGGTGGCTTTAAACCGCATCTTGAAGATGGTCATAAAAGACTCGCATATAAAAAGACGGCCGCAATCTGTAAATTCGGATTGCCGCCATCTTTTTTTGCAACACCTCGGTCGGCCTGTCATTCTCCATCATCACCTGAAGCCACGACAAATTCCGATCCAGCAACCTGACCGCTTGGCAGGTTGAGATAGACAACGGCATAGGAGCCGTCGGGGTTGAACCACCCCCGACCAATCAGCTGTTTGGCATTGTCCGATTCAACTTTGCTCAGGCTGATTTCGTAGCCGTCGCTGCCCATTACTTCCTGAACTTCATAAAAAGGCATTCCGGTGGCCATCCGGTAGACCTGTTTGTCAGTCACCGGGAGTGGATTCAGAGTGGCTAGTTCAGTTGCCAGCGCCGTCGGAATCAACCGTTTGGCAAAGACCGTCTGATCTTCACCGTAGCTGATCAGCACCCCATAGCCGCTGTCTGGATCACGATAAGCCACCCGGCCGTCGGGCTGGTCTTCCCCGGAAACCCCGAGGTTGGTCTCAACCTGAGCCCGGGGCTGATCCAGAGTGACCGAATGGTAAAATTTAAGAGCCTGCTGAGCCACGGCAGTCGCTGGATTAACGGTGACAGTCTTATTGATCCGGCTTTCAGCTTCACTGGTAGTAGCTGCGGGGGCGGTGCAGCCGCTGAGCACCAGCATTCCACCAACCAGCAGAACCGCTCCCAGGTAGATGGTCCTGATTTTTTGTTGTTTCATCGTATTTCCTCTCTTTCCTCAGAACTGAATAATGACAATTGGATATTATTACTACTTACCCTTTTTGGGGCCTGATTATCAGGCGCTTTCAGACAAACTAAAATGCTTCGATTGAAGATGCCTCGATTAGCATTTCTGGCCGTACCGAATCAGAGCGACTTACAGACTGCTTTCGACCTGATTGCAATTACTTGTTTTGCGACATCTAAGGCCGTATCTGATGCCTCAGGACGTCATCAAATATTTTGATCCCGATGCCGTTGATATTGGTTTGAGTCGCGTCATGATTTCTCTAACTGGCCTGTTCAATCAGCCTGGAATAAAAAATAAAAAACTGCTAACATTTGAATAATCCTACCATTAATAGGTATATAAATATAAAACACCCGGGTTCTGGCTCCCCGGCTGGTAACCCTTTCCAAAATTGTCCTGTGTATTCACCGCTCCAGTCAGGCCTTGAGCCACTAATGTCCGCTCGCCTAACATACTGGATCGGTTTTTGAAAGGATGTATCACCGATGAAAACGCCATTAAAACACCGACTGTCCCTGATCCTCTTTTGTTTGCTCGGTTTGCTGATATCGCCCCAGAGCGTCTGGGCCGATGCCACCCCACCCACCGCGGCCCCCTTGAATCCCGAATTTGCCCAGTACCGGTCGGACCTGGAAGCCGGTAAGATCACCACCAGCACCGCCGATGGCTATGGTCTGGGCTATATTCCCGCCCCCCTGACCCAGGTGGCAACCCCGGTAGATGAGAATCTTGACGGCACGGCTACCTTTCCGGCCAGTTACGATCTGCGCAACCTGGGCCGGGTCACCGATGTCCGCCATCAAGGCACATTAAATGTCTGCTGGACCTTTGCCAGCCTCGCTTCCCTGGAATCGACCCTGAAGCCGGCCGTCACCGCCGATCTGTCCGAAAACAATATTCGCTGGAATCATGGCTTTGATTCTGGTCCCGATAGCGGTGGCAATGCCGAAATGGTAATGGCCTACCTGGCCCGCTGGAGTGGTCCCGTCAGTGAAAGCAGCGATCCCTATAATACCGGCCAAAAAACCGGTCTGGCCCCGATTTATCACGTTCAGCGGAGCGAATACCTGGGCAAATCCCCGACTGCCATCAAGCAGGCCTTGCTCGACAGCGGAGCCGTGTATACCGCCATCAATGCCAGTGCGGTTGACTCCAGCACTTACTATAATGCCGCAGCCGCGGCCCTCTACTATAATGGCAACGCCCCCACCGATCACGCCGTGGCGATTGTCGGCTGGGATGACAACTACGACCGCAACAACTTTAACATCACCCCTCCGGGTAACGGCGCCTGGATCATTAAAAACAGCTGGGGCACCAACTGGGGTGAGGGCGGTTATTTCTATCTGTCCTATTATGACACCTATGCCGGCAATAAGGCGACCGTCTTCAATAACGCAGAAGCCACCAGCAACTACAACCGCAGCTATCAGTATGATCCCCTCGGCAACACCAGCAGCCGCGGTTATAGCACCAGCGACCAGTCGGCCTGGGGCGCCAATATCTTTACCGCCGCGGCCAGTGAAAACCTGACCGCCATTTCGACCTACGCCATGAGCCCCAACACCACCGCCGAAATCTACATCTATACCGGCGTTTCTGGCGACAACCCCAGCAGTGGCCAACTGCGGTTAACCCAAACCGCCCACTTTGCCCATACCGGCTATTACACCGTGGACCTGAACAGCGCCGTCAACGTGATCGCCAACCAGAAATTTGCGGTGGTGATCAAATATACGACGCCGGAAAACACCTACCAGATTCCGACCGAACGGGCTATTGCCAATTATAGCAGCGCCGCCCATGCCAATGCTGGCGAAAGCTTTACCCGGGCCACCAGTAGCGACACCTGGTATGACTCTGGTTATTACGATGATGAGAATGTCTGTATCAAGGCCTTTACCGGCGACGCCAGCGCCGTCACCCTGACCGGCATTACGATCACCAGCCCGGCCAATAAGCTGACCTATCAGATCGGCGAAGCCCTGGATCTCAGCGGTCTGGTCGTCACCGGCACCTACAGTGACGGCAGCACCCGAACCGAAACCGTCACTGCCACCAATGTCAGCGGCTTTAACACCACCACGGCGGGCACCAAAACCCTGACGATTACCGTCGACGGCCAAACCACCAGCTACACCATTACCGTTAAGAGTGCCACCAGCTCCGACGTTGACGTCTATTACCGCACCCATATCCAGAATATCGGCTGGCAGTATGACTGCAAAAATGGCGAGGTCAGCGGCACTTCCGGTTATGGCTACCGCCTCGAAGCGATTCAGATGCAGCTGGTCCAATCCGATTATGACCTCGGCATTGCCTATCGCACCCATATCCAGAATATCGGTTGGGCCCCCTGGCACTATGACAAAGAGATCAGCGGTACCTCCGGGATGGGGCTGCGGCTTGAAGCGATTGAGATTCAGTTAGTCGGCGCCGACGCCGATCTGTTTGATGTGTATTACCGGGTCCATTGCCAGAACTTCGGCTGGATGGGCTGGGGCAAAAATGGCGAGATGGCGGGCACCTCCGGCTACGGCTACCGCCTCGAAGCGATCCAGATCGAGGTCGTCCCCAAGGGCACCTACTATAGCGTTGACACCACCAACCCGGCCTATCTGGTCGCTAATTGATTCCGTCGACTCAAAAACCAATGAAAGTAATAGCCTTGCTGATGTCCTTCGATCAACTTCCACCGAGGCGGAGTTGTGTAACATCAAGGATCGATTTTGACTAGCGTACAACCGTGGATACAGCAACCCCTCCCACTCAACCTCTAACATGAAAAAAGATGAACCCAAGTGGTCATCTTTTTTTGTTTGGTCAAAACTTATTTTTCTTATATTGACTGAAATCCACTTTTGCCGGGCTCGGCTGTCCGGCCAGCGCTTCAAAATACTGATAGGCCGTTTTATCGGTAAAACTGCCATCGGCAAAGAGAATATTTTTCTTCATTTTAACCTGTACCTCATAAAGAATTCGCATTAGTTCCTCAGCTTCAGTTTCAGCCATCATAAATTTTACCCCATATTCAAAAAGACTGTCCGCCACTTCCCGACTCCACACCGGGGTACCGATCGCCGAAAGTTCGTGACCCAACAGGGTGGTGTTAAATTCCAGGGTAAAGTCGCGTTCCAGCGGAAATTGAATATTGGAGACAAAACAGAGTCCCCCGGGGCCAAGGTCTTTAATCAGCGCTTTTGAATTTCCGACATTCATCTTTTTATCTTTGATCTTCAGAATCCTCAGGTCCGTCTTTAAGAACTCCCGAAATGCCTGCCTGAAATATTTTCGCCGCTCAGCCTGCGGTCTAACGGTCGTATTGCTGAACACCGGTCGACACCGGCCTTTTTCCAGCAGGGCATCAATTTTCAAAAAAGGAACCGGTCGTGAGTAGAGGTAACCCTGTCCGGCAAAACAATTATTTTCCCTCAAAAATGACAGCTGTTCCCAGTTCTCAATCCCTTCGCAGACCAATTTAATGCGCAGCTCTTTGGTCAGGTTGATGATCGCCTGGGCAATGATGGCAGTTGTTCGATCCGCCATAATATTCTTTAAGAAGGACCCATCCATTTTGATGATATCGATATTAAAGTGCGCCAGATAACTTAGCGAAGAATAACCAGTTCCAAAATCATCCAAGGCCACTTTAATTCCGGCTCGCTGTAATTTTTCAATATCGGCAATCGCCTTGTTGGCATTTTCGATGATCAGGCTTTCGGTCAGTTCAACGATCAGATATTGGGGATCGACCTCATATTCTGCCAATATATCGGCAATATTCTTGACAAAATCCAGTTCGTAAAACTGAATGCTGGAAAAATTTACCGAAATATGGATCGGTTCGTAACCCTTCAACATCCAATACCGATGATCTTCACAGACTTTCCGTAGCATCCATTTTCCCATTTCCACAATCGCGCCCGTTTCTTCAGCCAGGTAAATAAATTCTTCTGGTGAAACGATCCCCCAATCAGGGTGATTCCAGCGGATCAGGGCTTCAATCGCCAGAATTTGATTGTTTTTTAGCCGCACCATCGGCTGATAAAAAACCATAAATTGATCGCGTTTAACTGCCATCCGCAAATCATGGCGCAGCTGAAGCTGTTTATAGTTTTGGATATTCAATTCGGAGGAATAAAACCGGTAGCGGTTTTTACCCTCTTTTTTCGACCAGACCAGGGCCATATTGGCATATTTGATCAGCTTTTCAATATCATCCAGAGCCTGTTCTACCTCGGCCTGGCCGTCCTCGGTATCCACCTCTTTTGCTTCCATTTCCAGGGGATAAACACTGACCCCGACGTTGACATTGATATCAAATTCATAGATATCAATTTTAAAGGAACGATGAAAGAACTCGATCATTTCTGCCACCCTGGCTTCGTAAGATTCCAGATTGATCAGTCCCTCAATAGCAATCGCAAAATGATCTTCAGAATAACGCGAAATCAGGGTATCTTTTCCTAACAGCCCCCTGAGCCGCATCACAATCTGAACAATCAGCTGCTGACCCACCACAAATCCCAATGAGTCATTGATCTCCTTAAAGCCTTCAAAATCCAGCATCATTACGATCAGACTATGCTGATTTCGATCGGCCTTAAGACATTTTTCGGTGAGCTCTTTCTTAAACTGATTCGGTTTAGGCAGGGATGTGGTTTCGTCATAGGAGGCCATCTTTTCAATTTTTCGCTGCATAATGATGCGATTTGTCACATCCCGAAAATCCAGCACCAGCCCCTGAATAATGGGATGATCCAGGAAATTCTGGATGTGCACTTCCAGATAAATAGGCTTATCACCCTTCCCGGCAAAAGTGATCACCCCGGTTTCGGTGCTCGCTTTATTTTCCATGGCGCTGTATATCAGACCCTTTAAATAGGCCGCTTCATCATGATCATAGTAATCATAAACACTTTTGCCGATCATACTGCCAGGATCATAATTGATAACCTTTTGAGAGGTGTCGCTGATATAGCAGATAATGCCCTCGGCATTGATGATCTCAAAAACAACCCCCGACTCCTGAATCAGCATTTTCGTCCGCTGCTGAATTTTTTCAATCTCATTCTGCTTGATTTCAATGGCTCGTTGATATTCTTTTTTTTCGGTTATATCCTGGATTGTTCCGTAAGCACGTAAAACCTGTCCATTTTTGTCGAGAGTAAATTCCGCAATCTGGAAAACATCACGAATGGTTCCATCTTTACGGATCACCCGAAATTCCAACTCAAAGGGGTCTTCTGTCAACTGGCCATCCATCGAATCAGTGATGATGCTACGATCCTCGGGATGCACTCGGCTCAAAAAATCCTCAAAGGTGCCCTTGAATTCGTCAGCTATGATACCAAAAATCCGAAGGGCTTCATTGGACATGAAGTTCTCATTTCTTTCGATATTCATCTCCCAGCTACCAATTTTAGCCAATCGCTGAGCCTGCTCAAGATTTTTTTTGATAAAAACAATTTCGTTTTCCAGTTTTTTAATTTCGGAAATATCCTGGATGGTTCCGACTAGATCAGTGTTTAACCCATCCTTTGTTTGAATCGGTTCGCCTACCAAACGTATATGTTTGATGGTTCCGTCTCGTAGTTTAATGCGGTATTGCAGATCAAATTTTTCACGAATCAACCGTTTTTGGGTAAGTTCGGCTAAAACATGTCGATCCGCCGGATAGGTAAAGTCATTTAATTCAGCGACAGTGCCACCAAATTCTTCGGGTTTGAGATTATAGATCCGATAAATCTCGTCGGACCAGAAAATTTCATTTTTTGCGGCATTGTATTTCCAGCTACCCAAGCCGGCAACCTTTTGACCCAGATTCAGGTTTTCCCCCAGCTCTTTCAATCTGTTCTCAATAATTTTTTCGCTGGTAATATCCTGAAGGACACCGATAATTTTTAATGGCTGACCCAGTTCATCTAACAGGGTCCGGGTTTTTTCCCGAACAAATTTCTGATTACCCTGACCCGTGATGATCTGGTATTCGAGCTCCTGATCCTGCCCCTGAAGAGCCAGTTCTCGAGATGTTTTTACCTTACTGACATCCTGTTGGCAGATAAATTGAAAATAAGACTCGGCGTTTTTTCCCAGCTGATCGGGAGCCGATTCGAAAATATGATAATATTCATCGGTAAAATAAACCGTGTCATTGCTCATTTCATAGGTCCAGGTTCCAGTTTTCATCATTTCCTGAGCATGACGACGGTTTTCCAGATACCATTGATCCTTTTCCAGCAAGGTTGTCGATTCTTTGAGTTTGATGCGATTAAATAAGTTTTCTAACGCCACCAGGCTGACCACCTTTCTAATTCAAAAACAAGGTTGAGGATAATTAACTTTTTCATTTCTCCTCCCGAGCATTAATTTATGATTTTATTATTAAAGAGTATATGCCCATTTAAGTTAATTCGCAATCACTTGTTTTAATAAGTTGATCCATTTATTTCAAATTAAGCCTAATAAACGATAAAAAACAGCACCGACGAATGGTGACGTCGCTGCTGCTTTTATTCTTCTGAGGACGGTGTCAGGCTTTTTTAATCCGAAACACCACCTTTTCCTCACAATCTGGACATTGGAGAGGGGCATCCGTGATCACCCCTTTACGAGCCGCATAGACAAAGGGAAACATTGCACTGAGTGCCATCATGCAAAAATTTCCACTGTTGTCTTTATCCAGCAGGGGTCCGTCAAAGATGACTTCATCCCCCGGCGCATAACACGGACAACCTGATACTTCGACCACCAGTTTTATTTTTTGTTCAATATCATCCATTTTAGCGCCCTATAAAGCCTGTCGATACAGTGCTTCGATCTGTTCCAGGGTAGTACTGCGGGGATTGACCAGAATGTTGCCGCTTTTCATAGCATCCACGGCCATATCGGGAATCTTATCTTCTGTAACGCCCACCGCGGTTAGGGTTGAAGGAATTCCCAAAGCTACTGTCAGGCTGCGGATCTCATCGACCAGAGTTTGAGGGGTGAAATCTTCCCAGCCGTCACCGCATTTGATCGCTTCGTAAATGGTCTGATAGCGTCCGGTATCAGACAAAGCATTATATTCCAGCACCGTCGGTAGCAGCACTGCATTGGCCACCCCATGGGAAACATTAAAATAGCCACCCAGGGGATGCGCCATGGCATGGACATTGCCCAACCGAGCCCAGGCAAAGGCGATCCCGGCAAACATACTACCATAAAGCATATTGGCAGCCGCTTCCGGATTGGTCCGATCGGTCACAAACAGGCGGATGTTCTGACCGATCAATGTTAGCGCCTTTTCGGCCATAGCATCGGAAAAAGGTGAGGCGGCCTTAGACAAATAGGCCTCGATGGCGTGAACCAGGGCATCAATCCCGCAGGCTGCGGCAGTTTTTTCCGGGGTTGTCATCACCAGCGTCGGATCCAGCACCGCATAGGCCGGGATCAGTTCATAACTGAACACCGTTAGCTTGTAATTTCGGGAGCGGTCGGTGATCACCGCAAAAGCGGTGACCTCAGAGCCGGTGCCGGCCGTGGTCGGAATGGCAATCAGCGGTACAATTGCGCCGGGCACCTTATCCGCCCCCTCATATGTGCCGATGGATCCGCCAAATTTTGCCAGCACACCGACTGCTTTGGCTACATCCATCGGGGAACCGCCGCCCAAAGCAATAATACAGTCCGCTCCGCTGTCAGTGAAGGCTTTGGTGGCCTTATCCACGGTTTCCACCGAGGGGTTCGCTTCCGTTTCGGTAAAGCTGTCAAAGGCCAACCCGGCCCGGCCTAAAATATCCGTAATCTTCTTGACCACCCCCATCTTATTCAGATGAGGCCCGGAAATCACCATCGCCTTTTTCAGTCCCTGCTTAATCAGAAGCTCCGGTAATTTTTCAATACTATCCACCCCGCAGATAATTTCCTGGGGTATCTTAAAACTAAAACTATTCATATGTCTATCCTTTCAAGCTGTTATTTGTAGGTATTTTCTGAAACTGTATCATCAGAACACTAACCCCGTACCGACAATTGTTACATCATGTTGTCCGCATCGGGGCGGACAGGTTGATCAACCTGTCCGATCCCGCAGCCCACATCGCACTTAGCCTTGCGGTGGGGTTATTCAGTTACACTGCCAACCCGACCAGCGAAGACCTTGATCTCATCCACGTCTTCATATTCCAAGTCCATATGAGCACCAAACTCATCACCATATTTAAATTTACAGTAGCCATAGAAGATTACGCCCAATACGGCCCATCCGCCAGCCATGATTCATTCTTCCATGACCAGTGCGGTAGAGGCAAAAGGTAGCGGAATCACATATAACAGGGTCATCATACCCGATAAAGCAACTGCCACAATCCCGACAAAGGTGCCAAAGCGGACCTTGTATGGCCGTTTCATATCCGGGTCTTTTTTTCTTAAAATCAGAAAGGACAGTGAAACCATCGCATAGGCCAAGCAGACTCCGAAGCTTCCGGCATCAACAATCCAGACCAGCATTTTTCGGCCAAAGAAAGGAGCTATTACTGACAATACCCCAATCAAGGCAATTGCGAATACTGGGGTTTTATATTTAGGGTGTAATTTAGCAAATACTTTCGGAATCATGTTGGATTCAGCCATTGAGAACATCGCCCGGCTGCCCCCGATTAAGAAAGAATTCCAGCTGGTGATAATCCCGGCCATCCCACCGACGATCAGAACTTTGGTCATGATGGCGCTGTTAAAGGCCAGACCCATCGCATCGGCAGTAACAAGGGTGGAATCAGCCATCGCACTGGCCGGCATGACATAGGCCACTGCCAGAATGATCAGGGCATAAAAGGCCACCGCCATCAGAATTGAAAGAATCATAATTCCGCCGATTTTTTTGAAACCGGCATTGATTTCTTCCGCCGCCTGAGGAATCACATCAAAACCGACAAACAGGAATGGTGTCATCACGGCGACAGTCAGAACACTACCCAAAGCGGTGGTGCCCATTTCAATATTGCCGCCAAACATGTTTCCAGCAATATTGGCGGGATCACCGTTGATTACCGATCCGGCGATTAACAGGATCCCGGCACCGGCGATTAAAGCAGTGAAGATCGTCTGCAGTTTGGCCGCTGTTTTGGCTCCGAGAATATTGATGGCAGTAATAATAATAGCGGTGATCACCCCTACGGCCACCCAGGAAGCGTAAATATCAAATCCGGCCACCGTATACATATAACCCTGCAAGAAATTAGGGCTCAGATATTGGATGACGGTGGGAAAAGCGCAGGCTTCAAAAGCCACAACGCTGACGTACCCGAGGATGATGGCCCAGGTGCAGATAAAGGAACCAGTCGGCCCCATCGCCTTATAACTGAAGACATGCTCACCACCACATTGGGGCATGGCTGCTGTCAGTTCGGCATAGGTCAGCCCTACAAAGAGCACCATCACCCCGCCGATAATAAAGGCCAGAGCCGCTCCCAGAGCGCCAGCTGTTTCAATCCAGATACCGGTGTTAACCACCCAGCCCCAACCAATCATGGCACCAAAGGCCAGCACAAAAATATCTTTGGTGCTTAAGACCTTGTCAAATTTTGACTTGTTTGTTTTTTCACTCATTTTTCTTGTTGTACAATCCGCCTTCCGAATCATACACTCCTTTCATTTTTGGATTTGTTAAAATAATTGCGTGATTCAATAAAAAAACGGGGTCTTCACAAGCCTACTGCTATCGGTCTGTTAATTCAGACCGACAGCTGGTAAGCTGTAAAAACCCCATTGTTTATATACTCTATTTAATTTGCTTAACTGGATTAGTTGACCAGTTCTTTGACTGTTGCTTCGATGATACCATAAGCCTTGTCGCAGTCTGCTTGAGACACGATCAATGGCGGAATCATTCGAATGATGTTTTTTCCGATGGCGGTGATCAGCAGTTTTTTCTCCAACACTCCGTGTTTCACATCAACTCCGGAGATATCATCTTCAAATTCAACCCCGATTAACAGACCCTGACCGCGAACTTCCTTGACCCGGGGCAGACCCTTTAACTGTTCCATAAAGTAGGCCCCCATTACCCGGGCATTGCCAGCCAGATCGCGGTCCAGCAGCTCGGTGATCTGCGCCAGGGAGGCGGCGGTGGACACCGGATGGCCGCCGTAGGTGGTGCCATGGGAACCCATTGTAAAGGCTTTGGCAACCTCGGCCGTGGCACAGATGGCGCCGATCGGCATACCCCCGCCCATCGCCTTAGCCATCGAGACGATATCCGGTTTGATCCCGTAATGCATATAGGACATAATCGCCCCGGTACGACACCAGCCAGTCTGTACCTCATCCAGTAATAAAAGCAAACCTTTTTCATCACAGAGAGCCCGAAGTCCTTCCATAAACGCCATTGTTGCCGGATGGACTCCGCCTTCTCCCTGAACCGGTTCAACGAGAATGGCAATGGTATTATCATTGACCGCATCTTTAAATGACTGCAGATTATTAAATTCAGCATAGCTAAAACCGGGTGTCATATCACCAAAACCGATCTGACAAGCGTTGTCCGGTTGACCAGTGGCGCTAAGCGCCCCCATGGTACGACCATGAAAGGACATCTTCGCAGTCACGATATTGTAGCGTTCTGGACCGTAGGTTTCGACCCCATATTTCCGGGCCATTTTAATCATCGCTTCATTGGATTCAGCCCCAGAGTTCTGGAAAAAGATCTTATCCATACCAATGCTGGTACAGATCTTTTCAGCCAGCAGCACCTGGGGGATCGTGTAAGGATAGTTGAAGGTGTGAATTACATCAGCGACCTGATCCTGCACCGCTGCCACAACTTTTTCATTACAGTTGCCGGTGCTGTTGACGGCGATACCAGCGTAAAAATCCAGATAAGCCTCGCCATTTTCATCATAAATATACATATCTTTGGCTGTCTCGGCGATAAAATCAAACCGTTCATAGGTTTCAATCATATAGGTATCAACTTTTTGCTTTAATTCCTCTTTGGTAAGTCCAGTGTCTTTAAGTTTCATTCCAAATATCCTTTCGCTTTTCCTGTAACTATCGGTAAGTGCTTCAGTTGTGACAAACATCTTCGTTTGTCGGATAAACAAAAAAAAACGTCGGAACATGAACCCATCATGTTTCGAACGCCTTCGTTCTGTCAATTGACAATTACACTATAACACGTGTGCATTATATTGTCAATATAACCAGTAAATTTATTTTATAATTTTAAAAAGCAGCTATAAATAAGGATTTTTTGCAATAAAATAATACTTATTGTGCACTATACTGTTTTTTTATCGACGCCGTTTCAGGCCTTTTGTTGATGGAATAATGGGATCATCCGATTATTTTACAGTTTGAACACAAACACAATAATAAATTTCAGCTTCTCGTTGCCATTATTCCAATAGGTATGTTCCATCGCCGTTTCGAAACTGATGGCGTCTTCTTTTTTGACCTGGTAAGAGGAATTGTTAATTTCCAGGGTCAGGGAACCAGCGTGTACCACGATGTACTCATTAGTACCCTGACCATGGGCGCCGCTGACATAGCAGGCTCCAGGTTCTATTTCAATTTCATAGATTTCAAACAACCGATTTTTTTCAAACGGAAAATAGGTGTAGACCGCATAGTGTCCGGGCACCTCTTTAGAAGGGATCAGTTTTTTCCGGTTGACCTGATAGACGCCGATCCCCGGGGTCCGGGTCAGATCGGCAAGATCGACCCGGAGCCCACTGACAATCTTTCCCAGGGTGCCAATGGTGGGATTAGCTTCCCCCCGTTCAATCTGTCCCAACATGCTTTTGCTAACTCCGGTCTGTTCGGCCACCTCATCCATGCTCATGCCTTTTTCGCGGCGTATTGTTTTTAAATTTATTGAAATATTTTTATTTAAGTAATCCATCATCTTTGCCTCGTCTTTCTTTAAGGCTAAGTTTAACCCAAGACGAGAGCAAAATCAACGGTGCCAAAAATCTTTGTTGGCGCAAACTTTAGGGTGGCGCTCAATTATCGGTATTGGTGTATGTTTGAGATTACAGTCTGAGATGCTTAATAAAGCTGTTTATAAATTCCTAACACCTGATCCTGGGAAAGGGGGACATAATTGTTGGCCATCAGTCGGGTCTGTTTGGTCATCACGGCTGCGGCAAAACTTTCCAGATCGGCCTTGGTGACTCCGTAGTCCCGGAGAGCTTTTTTGGTTAAAATGTGATTGAGCAACTTTTCGATTTCTTGATAAACCACTGCGGGCTCGCAACCCAGAATTCCGGCTAGAAAAATATTCAGTTCTTTAATGCTGCCGTTGGGATCAATCGCCTGATAAGTTTTGTAAACCTCGGTAAAAAGGCTGTAGTTGGCCTCGCCATGGGGCACATGGTAAACCGCCCCAAGCGGATAACTCATCGCATGAACGGCAGCACAACCAGCATTGCCAAAGGCGATTCCGGCAAAGGTTGAGGCGATCATAAAATCATTAAGCAGCGGTTTTCTAGCTTCCTCTCCCCGGTCGGCAATGGTCTGATAGCCAGTGATGATCATTTCCATGGCCTTTTTCGAATACAACTGGCTAAAGGCGCTGGCCTTAGGCGAGGTATAAGATTCGATGGCATGAATAAAAGCATCAATGGAACTGGTGGCAAAAACGCTCATCGGCAGATCATTAAGCAATTCCGGTATCAGCACCGCGTAGTCAGCATAGAGCTCATCCACCGCCAGACCAAATTTTGAGTGAATGGCAGTGAGTTCCAGAATCGAAATATTGGTGACCTCACTGCCGGTTCCGCAAGTGGTGGGAATTAAAATCAGTTCCTTATCTTTGACAATTTCCAGTTCTTTATTAAACAGATCCACTACTGGTACGTTATTTTTCAGGGCAAACAGCTTAGCGACATCCAGAATCGTTCCGCCACCGATGCCAAACACCCGGTTATAGTGGTCGTCTTTGATATCCGCAAAGATCGCCTCAACCATCTCATCGGTGGGCTCACCCGTCACGTATTTCCGGTAATTGACCCGACAAGCCTGATCACTGATAGTCTCCTTGAAATGCTGTTCATAGGTCCGGTCACTGATAAAAACCAGATCCCCTTTACCGATCTGAAAATGTTCACCCACTTCATGGCAGTGCTCAAATTCCAGTATCTTCGGTGTAATTCCAAATTGTTTCATTCTATAACTCCCTTCCCCTCGCGTTTTTTATACATCGTTAATTGATAGGGGTTTGCACACAAGTTTTGATGGCTTCTTCAAAAATATCCAAACCAGCTTGTAATTGAGCGTCAGTAATGACCAGAGGCGCCAGAAAACGGATCACATTGCCATAGACGCCGGCACTTTCAATAATCAGACCATTCTGAACCGCTTCGTTGACAATCGCCGATACCAGCTCCGGGTCTGGCTCTTTGCTTGTCCGGTCTTTGACAAATTCAATCCCAACCATGGCTCCCAAGCCTCGGACATCACCGATCACGGCATAGCTGTCTTGCCAGCGATTGAAGCGCTCAAAAATAATCGTACTAATCTCGCCAGCCCGTTCGTCCAAGCGATCCCGCTTCATAATTTCGATGACTTTCAGAGCAGCGGCGCAGGCCACCGGATTTCCGCAATAGGTTCCGCCAATAGTCCCTCCCCGCACCGATTCCATAATTTCTTTTCGGGCGGTAATGGCACTCAGTGGCAATCCAGCGGCGATCGATTTGGCCGTGGTGATGATATCCGGCGCTGCCCCCACTTCTTGCCAGTATTCCGAAGCAAACATCTTTCCGGTTCGGCAAAATCCCGTTTGCACCTCATCAGCGATTAATAAGATTCCTTTTTCATCACAGATTTTCCGGACTGCTTTGATCCACTCCAGCGGTGCGGGAATAAATCCGCCCTCGCCCTGAAGGGGTTCCACCACAATGGCCGCGACATGTTCGGCCGGGGAAGATTCCTCAAAAACCTTATCAATCGTTTCAGTGTAATAGTCGATGGCATCCTCCGGCTTCATTCCCGCCGGAGTCCGATACAGATAGGGGAATTGAGCCCGATAAATCCCATCCGGAAATGGTCCCAAGCCATGGGCATAGGCTTTTTTTGACGTCATCGTCATGGTCAGCATAGTGCGCCCATGAAAAGCCCCGGAAAAAACAATAATATTGGGGCGCTTGGTAAAGGCCTTGGCAATTTTTATCGCATTTTCATTGGCTTCAGCGCCGCTGTTAGCAAAAAAGGTCATTTTTTTATCGCCCCGCACTGGCACAATGGCATTCATGGTTTCTGCCAACTCGACATAACCTTCATGGGTAACGATATTGAACATCCCATGAAAATATTTGTCTGACTGGGCTTTTACCGCTGCCACCACTTCAGGGTGGGAATAGCCGATGTTCAGCACCCCCACACCGCCAACCCAATCGACAAAGTGATTACCGTCAACATCTTCGACGATAGCCCCTTCGCCCTTGTCGATGACCAGCGGATAAACACATTTGATTGCGCCGGGAATGGCCTTTCCTCTTCTGGCGATGATGGCCGCTGCTTTAGGCCCCGGTACCTGTTCGGTAATTATTTTTGGTAACGCATCTTTTAGCATATCTACTCCTCCTCATATTTTAAAACTCGGTTATTGCCAAACGCTTAACTGTCAAGCAATCATTGTTTGGCGTTGGGTTTCCACATATAATTGTGTATTTTCGTCGTACCGTCTAACAATTGTTTTGTGCCAAACCGAGCGCAAATCTCACGGCACTTTTGCCATTAATAAAAACAAAAAAAACAAGACTGGGAATCGACTTCCTTGTCTTGTTTAATATGTTTCTTATTATAGCATAATCAATCAGGTCTACAATGTCCAGACAGCCTAAATTATTTCATATTTTTTGTGCTTAATGAACAAACACCAATTGCCTACCAAGCTGGTTAATCTGAAAAAGCCGGATTCTCTGGCGATTTTTGTCACCCTGAAAACCCGACTCGGTCTTTATTAACCATTTTTAAACAAGTTTATGCTCTGCTACCTGTCTTACAGAGCGTCCGTCTTAACCACTGGCATCAGCCGAAAGCGATTTAAATAAAACTGGATCCCGGTCATCACGACCAGCAAACCAATACCAACCAGAGCGGTCATGGCCAGCGATGGATAGGCGCCTTGAAAACCGTCCGGCGAGGCTAAGGATTGATAAATACCAAAATATCCCCAGGCCACTGGAACCGGCAGAATAGCATTCTTTGTGATCAGAGTAATCGCCACCGTCACGACCACCGCCACAATCAAAATAATAATTCCCCAAACGTCTGCGGCAATCCCAAAGCCCTGCCAGTCGATACTTACCAGCCAGGAGGAAATGTTAACCACCGTAGCAATCAACAGCCAGCCGGTATACATCCCAAAGGCTGCCGGTAACAACCACTGATTCCCCATCTGGATCTTTGCCAGCTGTAAAATCAACAAACTCAGGGTGATCGCAAAAGCCAGGATCACAAGCGCCGATACGCCGATCAGGGTATAGGAAAAGCAGACAATCCAAAGCATATTTAAGCCGCTGGACAGCCAGAAAAGATAACTGATGTTGTCAATAGCCTGGCTGTAATACGCATCCTTGTTTTTAACAATCATCATCACGGCAGCACTGATTAACAATAAATAAATAACGCTCCAGATACTAAAGGTCGAAGCCGCCGGCGTAATCAGAGTCCTGTTCATATCGGAAATGGCCTTTTGCGACATCCCATTGAAAAAACCAAAAGCCCCCAAACCGTTAATAACCAAGGTACACATTAATAGGATCAATCCGATCCAGGATTTTGTTAGTCGATTCATAAATTCACCTCTACATTTTATTTTTTCTATTAATGCTTTTTTTGTACCCCTTTTAAGAGCAAATATTGATCCGATCTTATCAATTGATAATTCTTATTTCTATTTTTTTGTTCAGCACCGATTATTCTTCTATGCCTTGTGCTGGACAGACAAAGACGGATTTAGTATACTAATTAAAATTTCGTTTATAAATCCAATTCATTTGCTCTATCGTTTTGCATTCATATTTTCAGATGAGGTATTTTATGTCCATTATTTTAGCCGATTTATTTGACTCAACCAAAAAAAACTATCAGCTCCAGCTGATCGCCGGGGAAGCTGGCCTGAACACTCCCATCCATTGGGTGCAGTTTACCGAGGACATCGCTACCACCCATTTTTTAAAAGGTGGCGAGCTGATTATCACCACCGGCATGAGTGCCGATTCAGACATCTGGCTTTATGATTTTATCACCCGACTGATCGACCAGAAAACCTGCGGCCTGATTCTTAATACCGGGCGCTATCTTTTTGCGAATGCCTTTTCCGAGGACGTCATCGCTTTGTGCACCCAGCATCAGTTCCCCCTTTTTGCGATGCCATGGAAAATTCATCTGGCCACGATTATGCAGGATTATTGCAATCGGATCTTTATGCAGTCTTATCAGGAAGACCGAACCACCATGGCATTTCAGCGCCTGCTACTACACCCCGACGAGCCGGAATCCAGTCTCGATACCCTCAACAGCTTGGGCTACGAAACCACTACGCCCTACCTGGTGATGGTCTGTCAGGCTTCGAAAATCCCGACCGGTCTCATCGAGCAGCTACGAAAATACGCCACCCGATCCTATCACTTCCGGCTTCGGGAGGTTTTTGTTTTTATTTTTCAGAATCCTCAAGACAATGCCCTTAGTCAAGCCCTTGATGAGGCTCTTAGAAACTTAACTCCCGAACTATTGTCCCAGATTTGTTTTGGCATCGGTGATCTGACCGACGCTTTGAGCAAAATTCACCATAGCTATGAACAGGCGCTTTTTGCCCTGAAAGCAGCCCAAAAGCAGCATCTCAATCAGCTCAACTTTAATGATCTGGGGCTGTTCAAGGTCTTTTTTGCGGTTCCCGATAAAGATATCTTAGTGACGATAGCAAGTGACAGCCTGAACCTGCTGGAAGAATATGATACCCATAGCCAGTCCAACCTGATCGATACCCTGCGGCTTTATCTTGAGCATGATGGCAGCATTCAGGCCGTGGCTGTGGCCACCTTTACCCATCGCAATACCATCAACTACCGGATGAAGAAAATCCGCCAGCTTTTGAAAATGGATCTAACCAGCACCGAAGAAAAATTCAGATTGCATCTAGCCTTTCAGATTAAGGATTATCTGGCTTTGTAAACTATTCGATTTACTAGACACTAATTGTCTTAACGTCAAGTCTAGCTGACAAAAACCGGCACTAATACATTTGTCCATTCACACCAAAACGATGCACCAGATTGCCCATCCTGCCTTGTCTTCGGTCGGATCGATTCTGATGCATCGTATTTTTTTAAATCAATTTCTTATATCGGTTAGATTAAACTGTTACAAGTTAAACTGGCAATCGAACCGTGTGCAGGCAAGGATCTGATCCCTTGGTCATCACGGATCACCCCGTCACGATAGTTTATTCAACTTCTATAAATCATTTTTTATCATCTGACCATAATTTTGGGATTACTTCTCAAACCAGTCATTTTTCAGCGTCTCTGTTTCATTTTTTATTTCTGCGACTGTTTTCTCGATAACACTTTGTATTTCATTTTCGGACTGATCGTGTTTATGGGCCTTTCTTTTTAAACGCCCATTCATTATTTCAGTCAGATAACCGCCACGAAACATTTTAGGTTCAAAAGACATGATAAAAGCCCTCGGCTCATACTTTTCAATGATCTTCAACAGATTTTTTTCACATTTTCGTCGGGTAAGAATATCGAGATTGGTTCGTTTTCCAAACTTTCCTTGCCCTGTATAAACAGTTACGCCAAATCCTTCTCTTCGTAATACATCAATTAAGGTTGGGTTTTCCTGTTCAATATTGGCTTGAATACTGGTAAAGCCGATGGCCAGTTTTTGCTCAATATAAATGCCCAAGATCAAACCAGCTGCAAAACCAATGGCATAAACAACCATCTCCAGAATGTTTTGATCCCCGGATAGGACAATGGCCAGCCCAAAAATATAAATCAGCGCTTCCATAAAACCAAACAAACCGGTTAAAACTTTTAAGTTTTTAACCATACAAATGGTACGTAGCGTTAACATCGGAACAAACAGTAATTGAACAAATATAATTAAAAATAATCGCAACATCACTACTCCTTTTTAAACACAAGAATGGTTTATTTGAATGACGTCTAATTTTATCGTCTTTGAGTTATCAAATAAAACCGACCAAAAATATTTTT